>NZ_JBHSGG010000071.1:0-36779 GCF_042654365.1 Coralloluteibacterium thermophilum | reverse complement strand
GGCTACCAACCCCCTATCACCCGTCTTCAGCTTCCCCTGAACAACGTCCTGGGTTTACACACCTAGGCGTCCCGCGGAAGCGTCCGCAGCGCCCGCAGGTAGCTGCCGTCCGGCTGCGGCTCGAACACCGTGCAGGTCTCCAGCGGCGCCTCGTACACGTGCAGCGAGACCGCGATGTCGCCGGCGGCGGGATTGCGGATGGTGTGGTACTCGTGCGGCGGGATGAGGCTGCCGGCGCTGCCGGTGCCGGCGGCGATGCCGCCGTGGGCGCGGAAGCGTGCGCGCTCGCCGTCGCGCTCCAGCAGTTCGTACTGGGTGATCTCCAGCCGCCCGCTCCAGACGCCCTCGACGCACCAGAGGCCGCAGTGGTCGTGCAGGGGCGTGGCCTGGCCGGGCCCCCAGGTCATGGCGACGACGCTGTAGCCGAGGTCGGGGCTGCGGTACAGCTCGCGGCGCGCGTAGTGCGCGTCGATGGGCGTGAAGACCGCATTCGGGAGCTGCACATCGGGGTCGTCCATCAGCGTGCAGAGCGCCTCGCGCAGGCGCGCGGTCACCGCTTCGGCGTCGCCGGCACCGGCAGCCGCGTCGAGGAGGGCGATCAGGCGGTCGCGGCCGCGGAAGTGCAGGGCGTCGGAAGGCAGGGACATGCCCTGCAGTCTACCGGGCCGCCGTTCAGCGGACGTTATCCGGCGAGGAAGCCGCCGATGGCGGTGCCGAAGCGCTCGATGTCGACCAGGAAGGCGTCGTGGCCCTGTGGCGAGGGCTGCGGGGCGAAGCGCGCGTCGGCGCCGCCGGCGGCCAGGCCCTCGGCGATCTCCTCCTGCTGCTGGAGGGGGAACAGGATGTCGGTCTCGACCCCGATGGACAGCGCCCGTTCGATGCGGATCGAGGCCAGCGCCGCCGCGACCCGGTCGCCCTGCGCGTCGGGCGCGTAGTCGGCCGCGTCGAACCAGTCCATCGAGCGGCTCAGGTAGAGGTAGCTGTTGGGATCGAACTGGCGGACGAAGCGGCGGGCGTGCGCTTCGAGATAGCTCTCGACCTCGAATTCCAGCCCGAAGGGCTCGTCGTCGTGGCGGCGGTCGGAATCCAGCCGCACGCGGCCGAAGCGGCCGGACCATTCGAGCGCCGAGCGGTAGGTCACCACGCCCAGCTTGCGCGCCATGCGCATGCCGCTCTCGGGATAGCGCGTCTCGTCGTAGTGGCCCTGGTTCCAGTCGGGATCGAGCCGGATCGCCTCGCGCTGCAGCGAGCGGATCGCGATGGAGAACGGCAGCGCGCGCGCGCTGCCGGACACGTTGATGTGGCTGCGCGCGCCGCCCGGGTGGCGGAGCAGGTAGGCCAGGGCGGTCATGCCGCCCATCGAGCAGCCGATCAGGCAGGCCAGGCGCTCGATGCCCAGCGCCCGCACCAGCGCGTGCGCGGCATCCGCGCCGTCCTCCACCGACAGGTCGGGGAAGCGCAGGCGGTAGGGCTCGCCGGTCCCCGGCTCGATGGAGGCCGGCCCGGTCGAGCCCTTGCAGCTCCCAAGGGAGTTCACGCAGACCACGAACCAGCGCGCGGTGTCGATCGCCTTGCCGGGACCCAGCATGCCTTCCCACCAGCCGGCGGCGGGGTTCCCTTCATGCGAGGCCGCGTGCGCGTTCGGGGAGAGGCCGGTCAGGATCAGGATGGCGTTGTCGCGCGCGGCGTTGAGCGTGCCCCAGGTCTCGTAGGCGAGCCGGGCGCCGTGCAGGACGCCGCCGCGCTTCATGGGGAAGGGCGAGGGCAGCGCGAAGAAGCGGCTGCCCGGCGGGACGATCTCGAAGTCGCCGCGGCGGGCGTCGGGGCTGGCGTCCAGGGCGCTCATGCACGGGCGGCAGGGGAGGGGCGGACGAGTTTAGAGCGTGTCGCGCCGCGCGCGGCGAGCCACGTCGCGCTCGTCCGGGGCGAGCGGCCCGCTCCGGGCCTCGCCGGCGCACGGACGACGCTGCGCGGAGGCATCCGCCCGGTCACTCCCGCACGCGGTCGATGCGCAGCACCACCGGGGCGTCGGCAGGCAGGTCCACCGCGACCGGCGCCGCCTCGAGGTCGCCGGCGGAGGCGTTCGCCTCGCCGGAGCGCGAGATGCGCGCGACCAGTTCGACGCGGTCGAGCTGGGACAGCGTCAGCGTGGGCATCGGACTGTCGGCGTCGCCGAGGCCGAGCTCCAGCGGCAGGGCGGTGGCGTCCCGGCGGCTCGCGGCCACCGGCATCGGCGGGCCGTCGGGCTGGCGCGCGAAGACGAACAGCACGTCGCCAGGCTGGACGCGCGCCTGGAGCGCGGGGTCGATCTCGACGCGCACGCGCACCAGGGGGGCGTCGGCGCCGTCCTCCGCCGCCGCGGCGCCCTCGGCGCCCTGCTGCTCGGCGAGCAGGCGGCGGGCCATCTCGATCTGCTGCTGCAGGGCCGCGGCGGTGGCGGGTTCGACGCGCGGCAGCAGCGACTCCCAGGCCTGGATGGCGCGCGCCGGCTCGCCGGCCTGCACGTAGTGCACGCCGAGGAAGAGCAGGGCGCGCTGGTGGCCGGGCTGCAGGGCCAGGGCGCCGCGGATGAGGTCGAGCGCCTCGCCCTCGATCCGCCGGGTGTCGGCCGCCAGGGTGATGGCCTCGGCGTACTCGACCATGATGTCGGGCTGCTCCGGCTCCAGGCGGTGCGCCTGCGCGAAGGCGTCGCGCGCCTCGCCGAAGCGTTCCTGCGCCTTGCGCGCACGTCCCAGCAGCAGCCAGCCCTGGACGTTGCGCGGGTTGGCGCGCACCTCCTCGTCGAGCCGCTCGATCGCGGCGGCGATCTCCTCGGGCGTGCGCGGCACGTCCTCGGCGCGCGCGCTGCGCTCCGCCGCGTCCAGCGCGGCGGGCGTGCCGAGCGCGAGGTAGCTGCCCACCGCGAGCGTGGCCAGCAGGACGGCCGAGACCACGAAGCTCGTGCGCGCACCGCGCCACAGGGGCGACAGCACGCCGACGATGGTGAGCGCCGCGAGCGTGGCGAATGCGAAGGCGAAGGCGGTCACGTCACCACTCCTGCGTGTCGTTGCGGGCGTCGTCGGCCGGCGGAGGCGCCGCGCGGCCGCGGCGGCGCACGATGGCGACGACCACGACGGTGCCGATCCCGAGCACCAGCAGCGGCCCGAACCACAGCAGCCAGGTGCCGGCGCGCATCGGCGGCCTGTAGAGCACGAACTCCGTGTAGCGCTCGACCAGGTAGTCCTTGATCTCGGCGTCGCTCATGCCCTGCCGCATCAGGTCGAGCACCTCGGCGCGCAGGTCGCGCGCGATGGGCGCGTTGGAATCGGAGAGCGACTGGTTCTGGCACATCACGCAACGCAGCTCGGCGACGAGGGCGCGGAAGCGCGCCTCCTCCTGCGGGCTGGAGAAGTCCATCGGCTCCAGCGCCGAGGCGGTGCCGGCGGCCAGCAGCGCCACGATCAGCAGCGGACGGAGGAGGGCGCCCAGGGCGGCGCGGCAGCGGCCGGTCATTCGCCGCTCCCGGTGCCCGCCGCGTCGACCCGCGCCAGGATCTCGCGCTCGACGATCTCGTCGGTCAGGGCGCCGACGTGCTTCCAGCGCACGATGCCCTCGGCATCGATGAAGAAGGTCTCCGGCGCGCCGTAGATGCCCCAGTCGAGCGCGGCGCGGCCTTCCTCGTCGGCGGGCACGAGGGCGTAGGGATCGCCGAACTGCTGCAGCCAGCGGAGGGCGTCCGCGCGTTCGTCCTTGTAGTTGTAGCCGACCACCCGGATGCGGCCGGTCTCGGCCAGCCGCGCGATGGCCGGGTGCTCGATCCGGCACTCCGGGCACCAGCTTCCCCAGACGTTGACCACGTAGGGCGTGCCCCGCAGGTCGCTGCTGCGGATGCGGCGCTCCGGGTCGTGCAGGTCCGGCAGGTCGAACTCCGGCGCGGGGCGGCCGATCAGCGGCGAGGGGATCACGTCGCGCTGCGGATCCCGGCTCAGCAGCACGCCGGCCAGCAGCAACACGCAGAGCCCGAGGAAGATGGCGAGCGGGAGCAGGCGGCGGATCATGCGGCGGTCTCCGTCGGGCGCCGCAGCGGCATGCGGAAGCGGCGGTCGGCGGCGACCACGAAGCCGCCGAGCGCCATCATCAGCGCGCCCAGCCACAGCAGGCGGATGAAGGGCTTGACGTAGATGCGCAGCGCCCAGCTCCCGGCGTGGTTGGCCGGGTCGAGCGGCTCGCCGAGGGCGACGTAGAGATCCTGGGCGACGCTCGCGCGCAGCGCGGCGTCGGTCATGACCTGGCCGCCGCTGGCGTAGGCGCGCTTCTCGGGATGCAGCACGGCGACCTCGCGGCCGTTGCGCAGGATGGTCACGGTGCCGTAGTCGGACAGGTAGTTCGGGCCCTGGCGGACCTCCACGCCGTCGAAGCGGAACTCGTAGCCGCGTACCTCGGTGCTCTGGCCCGGGCGCACCGCGACGTCCGTCTCGATGCCGGTGCTCTCCACCAGCAGCACGCCGAAGACGAACAGGCCGATGCCCGCGTGGGCGAGGATCATGCCGACCATCTCGGCGGTGAAGCGGCGTGCGCCGGCGGCCGCGCGCAGGCGCTGCCAGACGAAGCGTAGCGTGCCGGCCAGCACCCACAGCCCGCCGAAGACGCCGAACGCCGTCTTGGCGGTGCCATGGGGCCACAGGAAGAAGGCGATCACCGCGAGCACCGCCGCCAGCCCCAGCCACGGCGCCAGCATGCGCAGCGGGTTGCCCATGTCCTCGCGCTGCCAGCGCGTGAGCGGGCCGAACGGCACCAGGAGCACCACCGGCGCCATCAGCAGGGTGAACATGAGCCCGAAGTAGGGCGGGCCGACCGAGATCTTGCCGAGGTCGAGCGCGTCGGCCAGCAGCGGGTAGAGCGTGCCGAGCAGGACCATCGCGCAGGCGGTGGTCAGCAGCAGGTTGTTGATCAGCAGCAGCGTCTCGCGCGAGCCACCGGCGAAGGCCTGGCGGCGCGCCTCGGCCGGGTCCTCGACCTCGCCGGGCGCACGGATCGCATAGAGCGTCAGCGAACCGCCGATCACGATCAGCAGGAAGATCAGGATGAACATCCCGCGCTCGGGATCGGCGGCAAAGGAGTGCACCGAGGTCAGTACGCCCGAGCGCACCAGGAAGGTGCCGAGCAGCGACAGCGAGAACGCGGCGATGGCGAGCAGGAGCGTCCAGCCGCGGAAGCTGCCCCGCTTCTCGGTGACCGCCTGGGAATGGATCAGCGCGGCGCCGGCCAGCCACGGCATGAAGCTGGCGTTCTCGACCGGGTCCCAGAACCACCAGCCGCCCCAGCCCAGCTCGTAGTAGGCCCACCACGAGCCCAGCACGATGCCGATGGTCAGGAAGGCCCAGGCCACGTTGGTCCAGGGGCGCGACCAGCGCACCCACTGCGCGTCCACGCGCCCGTCGAGCAGGGCGGCGATGGCGAAGGCGAAGGCCACCGCGAACCCGACGTAGCCCATGTAGAGCATCGGCGGATGGATGATCATCCCCGGGTCCTGCAGCAGCGGATTGAGGTCGTGGCCCTCGATCGCGGCGGGCAGCAGGCGCTCGAACGGATTCGAGGTGAGCAGGGTGAACAGCAGGAAGCCGATGGTGACGATGCCGATCACGCCGAGCACGCGCGCCACCACGTGCAGCGGCAGGCTGCGGGAGAACTGCGCCACCGCGGCGCCCCAGCCCGCGAGCATCATCACCCACAGGACCAGCGAGCCCTCGTGCGCGCCCCAGACCGCCGTGAAGCGGTACACCATCGGCAGCAGGGAGTTGGAGTTCTGCGCGACGTAGCGGACGGAGAAGTCCTGGTGGACGAAGGCCCAGGTCAGCGCCACGTAGGCGACCGCACACAGCAGGAACTGCGCCCAGGCCGCAGGCCGCGCGACCCGCATCCAGGCTTCGTTGCGCCGGTGCGCGCCCACCAGTGCGAAGACGGCCTGGGCCGCCGCCACCAGGGTCGCGAGGATGAGCGCGACCTGCCCGATCTCGGGGAACACTCAGTACGACCCGTCGGACGGCGCGGCGTCCACGCCGTGCTTCTGGTGGGCGATGCCCATCTTGTCGGCGACTTCCTTGGGCATGTAGGCCTCGTCGTGCTTGGCCAGCACCTGGGTCGCCAGGAAGCGGTCGCCGGCCATGGAGCCGGTGGCGATCACCGACTGGTTCTCGCGGAACAGGTCGGGAAGGATGCCCTCGAAGTCCACCGGCAGCTCGCCGTCGCCGTCGAGCACCACGAAGCTGACCTTCAGCGAGTCCGGCTCGCGCGAGAAGGAGCCCTCCTTGACCATGCCGCCGAGCCGGAACACCGCGCGTTCCGCGGTCTCGCCGGCGAGCACCTCGCTCGGCGTGTAGAGGTAGGTCAGGTTCCGCTGGAGCGCCATGACGACGAAGGTGGTGGCGAGGCCGGCCGCGACGATGAGCGCGGCGACGAACAGCAGGCGGCGTTTGCGGGTCGGGTTCATGGCGGACGTACCGAAGGGAATGACTAGGACGCGGGCGGGCGCGCGGCGGCGCGGCGGGCGCGGGCCGCGATCGAGCGGCGGATGCGCGACAGCCGCAGGCGCGGGGCGAGGCCGTCCCACAGCAGCACCGCGAAGAACACGGCGTAGGCGGCGATGACGTACTCGGCGTAGCTCATTGCGTGCGCTCCGGGACGCCGGCGGCGGCCTGCGCCCACGCCTTGCCGGCCTCGGCCTCGAGGTTCATGGCGCGCGCGCGCTGCAGCAGCGAGCCGACGAACCAGAACTTGGTCGCCACCAGCATCACCCACAGCGGCATCAGCATGCTGGAGTCGATCTTGGACTCGCCGAAGAGGGTGATCGAGGCGCCCTGGTGCAGCGAGTTCCACCACACCACGGAGTAGCGGATCACCGGCAGCAGCACCACGCCGACGATGGCCAGGAAGCCCGCAACGCGCGCCGCGCGCCGCCGGTCCTCGATGGCCGCGTAGAGGCCCATCACGCCGAGGTAGAGGAACAGCAGGATGAGTTCCGAGGTCAGCCGCGGGTCCCAGGTCCACCAGGTTCCCCACATCGGCTTGCCCCAGATCGCGCCCGTCGCGAGCGTGATGACCGTGAACGCCGCGCCGATCGGCGCGCAGGCCATGGCGAGGATCTCGCACAGCTTGATGCGCCAGACCAGGGCGATCGCCGCGTAGAAGGCCATCAGCGCGTAGACGAAGATGCTCATCCAGGCGCTGGGCACGTGGATGTAGAGAATGCGCGCGCTGTCGCCCTGCTGATAGTCCGGCGGAACCTGGAACAGCGCGCCGTAGACGCCCCACGCGGTCAGCAGGACGGCGGCGCCGAAGCACCACGGGACCCAGCGCGCGGCGAAGCGATCGAAGTTGGGCGGGGAGCCCAGCTTGTGGAACCACAGGACGAGGGGATTCACGCGTGGCGTCAACTCAAGGCGATGCGGATCGCGGTGGCCGCGGCGAGGGGCGCCAGCAACAGCGCCAGAACCAGCCCCGCCGCCAGCAGCAGAAGACCGCCGGTCCAGGGCAGGCCCTGGGCTGCGGCCATCACGCTCCCCGCTCCGAACACCAGGATCGGGACGTAGAGGGGCAGGGCGAGCAGGGCAAGGATCATACCAGAGCGCCGCATCCCGACCGTCAGCGCGGCCACGACCGCGCCGACGAGGCTGAGCAGCGGCGTGCCGAGCGCGAGAGAGACCATCAGCACGCCCAGAAGGTTCCCGGGCAGGTGCATGAGCTCGGCGAGGAAGGGCATGGCCAGCAGCAGCGGGAGGCCGGTGGTGAGCCAGTGCGCCAGGATGCGCACCGCCAGCAGCCAGGCCAGCGGGACCGGCGCGAGCATCATCTGTTCGAGGCTGCCGTCCTCGGCGTCGCTGCGGTAGAGGGCGTCGAGGCTGGAAAGCCCCGCCAGCACCGCCGCGACCCACAGCACCGCCGGCGCGATCGGGGTGAGCCGGTTCGGGTCGGCGCCGATCGACAGCGGGAACAGCGCGATCACCAGCACCGCGAACAGCAGCGGCTGCATCGCGTCGCCGCGACGGCGCCAGACCAGCCGCAGGTCGCGCAGCAGCACCGCGGCGCCGGCGCGCAGCCAGCCGCCCTGTTCGGCGCGCGCGCTCATCGCGGCGCCTCCGCGGCGGCGAGTTCCAGCGTGCGCGTGCGCACCGGCGGCGCCGCGTAGGCGCCGTGCGTGGTCACCAGGGCCGCGCCGCCCGTCTGCAGGTGCACCGCGATCAGCGCGTTGACCAGGGCGATGCCGTCGAGGTCGAGGTTGGCGTAGGGCTCGTCCAGCAGCCACAGCCGCGCGGGCGAGAGCGTCAGGCGCGCCAGGGCCAGGCGTTTCTTCTGCCCGGCGGAAAGCCGTCGCGCCGGGGTGTCCTCGTAGCCGGCCAGGCCCACGTGCGCGAGCGCGGCCTCCAGGTCGACGGCGCCGCGCGGCCCGGCCAGGCCGACCGCGAAGGCGAGGTTCTCCAGCGTCGAGAGATCGTCCTTGTGGCCGTGCTGGTGGCCGAGATAGCAGATCCCGCGCGCGAGATGCTCGCGATCCACCGGCCGTCCCGCGAAGCGCACCTGCCCGCCGCCGGCGTCGAGGAGGCCGGCGAGGACGCGCAGCAGCGTGGTCTTGCCGGCGCCGTTGCCGCCCAGCACCAGCAGCGCCTCGCCGGCCTCGACGACCACATCGACCGGCCCGAACACGGGCTCGTCGTTGCGCGCGAAGGCGAGGGCGCGGGCGTCGAGCAGGGGCGGCGGCGTGTCGGTCAAGGCGATGCTCGGCGGTGCGGCCACGGCGGCCGCGTTTCGGACGGGGGAGGCCGCGCATGCTAGTGGCGCCTGCGCGGCAACGCACGCGCCACAGCCCCGAGGCCGCGGGACGGAGCATGCCGGCAGCGCGGCCGCGGGGCCTTGATCCGCATCAATGGGCGTGGAACGAGGAGCGAGAGACGAGGAGTGAGAAACGAGAGAGGGCCGCCGCGCGTCCTCGCTTCTCACTCCTCTCCACTCCCTCCTCTGCTTGCCGCCAGCTCTCTCCCCGCGGACAGCGGGGAGGGTCGGGGAGGGGGCTGGCGAGGAGCGAGAGATCGAGGAGTGGGAAACGAGAGAGGCTCGCCCACCCTCGTTTCTCACTCCTCTCCACTCACTCCTCAAGCTAACAGCCCCCTCCCCCGCGGACAGCGGGGGAGGGTTGGGGAGGGGGCGCTTTTGCCTTGCCCTTGCCTCCCACCCGCACCGGGCCGCCGCAGGTGACCGGCGCGCCAGTGCGTGCACGGGCGATTGTCGCGCGGTCGCGGCCACAGCGTCCGCGGCCGCGGCTTGTGGCGCCGGACGCGCCGCGTACACTCGCGGACCCTCGTCCCAGCCCGGTCCCGCCGATGTCTCCGTTCCCCGTCCAGACCAAGCTGCCGCGCGTCGGCACCACGATCTTCACCGTGATGTCGCAGCTTGCGCTGGAGCACGACGCGGTGAACCTGGGGCAGGGCTTTCCCGACTTCGACGTTCCCGACTTCCTCGTCGCCGCGTTCGAGCGCGCCATGCGCGGCGGGCTGAACCAGTACGCGCCCATGACCGGCGTCGCGCCGCTGCGCCAGGCCATCGCGGCCAAATCGAAGGCGCTCTACGGCCGCGACGTGGACCCCGACACCGAGATCACCGTCACCAGCGGCGCCAGCGAGGCCATCTTCGACGCCGTACTCGCCCTGGTGCGCCCGGGCGAGGAGGTGGTGGTGCTCGATCCCGCCTACGACTCCTACGAGCCCGCCATCGAGTTGGCGGGCGCGCGCGCCGTGCACGTGCCGCTGGACCCGGAGACCTTCGCCGTCGACTGGCAGCGCGTGCGCGACGCCATCGGCCCGAAGACGCGGATGCTGATGGTCAACTCGCCGCACAACCCATCCGGCGCCATGCTCGCCGCGGCCGACCTCGACACGCTCGCCGACATCCTGCGCGACACCGGCGTGGTGCTGCTTTCCGACGAGGTCTACGAGCACATCGTGTTCGACGGCGCCGCGCACCAGAGCGTGCTGCGGCACCCGGAGCTGGCGGCGCGCGCGGTGGTGGTGTCGAGCTTCGGCAAGACCTACCACTGCACCGGCTGGAAGGTCGGCTACGCCGTCGCGCGGGCCGCGCTCTCGACCGAGCTGCGCAAGGTCCACCAGTACAACAGCTTCTGCACCTCGACCCCGGCGCAGTTCGCCTTCGCCGAGGCCATCGCCGAGCACCCGGAGCACCACGAACAGCTCGGCGCCTTCTACCAGGCCAAGCGCGACGCCTTCCGCGCCCAGCTCGCGCGCACCCGGTTCCGTCCGCTGCCGGTGCCGGGCGGCTACTTCCAGCTCTGCGACTACTCCGCCATCAGCGACCTGCCGGATGCCGAGTTCTGCCGCTGGCTCACCATCGAGCACGGCGTCACCGGCATCCCCCTGTCGCCGTTCTATGCCGACCCGCCCAGGGGCCAGCGCCTGATCCGCTTCTGCTTCGCCAAGGCCCCGGCGACGCTGGAGCGGGCGGTGGAGCGGCTGGAGCGGCTGTAAGCCAGGGCGGAAAGAGGGCGTCGGGAAGAGGGGCCTGCAGGCCGCGCGAGCCCACGTTCCTACCCCGTTTACGTTCCCTCGGAACCGGACCGTGGGACGGAGTAGGCTGCGCACCGGGTGATCGATGCTCGCTTCGGTACCCGGCGGAGCACACTCCTCCAGCGGACCAGCAGCCCCAGGTCCCATTCCCGCTTCCCCCATTCCCGCTTTCCGCAGATGCCCGACCTCCGCCTCTCCCTCGTCCAGGGCGCCACCCGCTGGCACGACCCCGCCGGAAACCGCGCCTACTACGGCGACCTGATCGCGCCCCTGGCGGGCGCGACCGATCTCGTGGTGCTGCCGGAAACCTTCACCAGCGGCTTCTCGAACGATGCCGTCGACCGCGCCGAGACCATGGAGGGCGAGACCGTCGCCTGGCTCCGGGCGCAGGCGAAGGCGCTGGACGCGGCCGTCACCGGCAGCGTGCAGCTGCGCGTCGGTGACGCGGTGTTCAACCGCATGCTGTTCGCCACGCCCGACGGCGCGCTGGCGACCTACGACAAGCGGCACCTGTTCCGCTACGCCAACGAGCACCGCCGCTATGCGCCCGGCCGCGCGCGCCTGACGCTGGACTGGCGCGGCTGGCGGATCTGCCCGCTGGTCTGCTACGACCTGCGCTTCCCCGTGTTCGCGCGCAACCGCTACGACGCCGAGCGGCCCGGCCGGCTCGACTACGACCTGCTGCTCTTCGTCGCCAACTGGCCCGCCGCGCGCCGCGATCCCTGGCGCACCCTGCTGCGCGCGCGCGCCATCGAGAACCTCGCCTGCGTCGCCGCGGTCAACCGCGTCGGCCGCGACGGCAACGACCTCGACTACGCGGGCGACAGCGCCGTCATCGATGCCCGCGGCAACACCCTCGTCGAGCTGGGCGCGCAGGAGCAGGTCGTCACCACCACGCTCTCCCGCAGCGCCCTGGACGCCTTCCGCGAGCACTTCCCCGCGCAACTGGATGCGGACCGGTTCGAACTCGACGGGCTTTGAGCGAATGCACTAACCCAAACCCCAAGCCCCAACCCCAAGCCCAAGCCCCAAGCCCCAGGCCCCAAGCCCCAGGCCCCAAGCCCCAGGCCCCAGGCCCCAGGCCCAGGCCCAGGCCCAGGCCCAGGCCCTCACCCAAACTCCCCCGCATACAACGCCAGCGGCGCCGCCGCGTCCGCCGGCTGCACGTCGCGCTCGTAGGCCATCCCCAGCTTTTCCAGCACCCGCACCGAGCCGGCGTTCGCGGGGTCGACCAGGGCGACGATGCGGCGTGGGCCGAAGCGGTCGACGTGCTGGCGGATGACAGCGGTCGCGGCCTCGGTGGCGTAGCCCTTGCCCCAGCACGCCGGGATGAAGCGGTAGCCGATGTCGATCTCGCCGAGGTCCTCGAGCCTCTTCAGGCCGCAGAAGCCGATCAGGTGGCCGCTGTCCTTCTCGATGCAGGCGAGCCGCCCGAAGCCGTGCACGGCGTAGTCGCGGATGGGGCGCTCGAGGAGCAGCCGGCGTACCGACTCCACGTCCTCGATCGGCGCCTCGCCGGTGTGCCGGAGCACGCGCGGGTCCGACACCAGCGGGCGGTAGGCCCGCGCGTCGTGCGGCGTGAAGCGCCGCAGCAGCAGGCGCTCGGTGTGCAGGATGTCCATGCGGCCTCTTCCGTCCGTCGCCCAGCCTGACGCCTTCCGCGTCCCGTGCCACGCTGCGCCGCACCGTGGCGCAGCGACCGCCGCATGGGCGCCACCGCGGCTATGCTCGGCGGTTTCGGGGTCGAGGACGATGCGCATGAGGCGGACGCGGTTCGGGTGGAAGGCGGCGCTGGCCACCGGTGTGGCGATGGCGATCCAGGGCTGCGGCGGCGCGACCGGCGGTGCGGGTGCCGGCGGCGCGGCCACCGCCGCCTACGGCACCTGGGCGAGTCCCCTCGGTGCGGACGCGCTCGCGGCGGGAGCGGTCTCCATCAGCGACCTGCGCGTCGCCGGCGGAGCGCTGTACTGGCGCGAGAACCGGCCCGGGGAGGGTGGCCGCCAGCTGGTGATGCGGCGCGATGCGCAGGGCGAGGTGGCGCCAGCGACGCCGGAGGCCTTCTACGTGCGCAGCCGCGTGCACGAGTACGGCGGTGCCTCCTACGTGGTGCTCGACGACGCCATCGTGTTCAGCCACTTCGCCGACCAGCGTCTCTACCTGCAGCGCCACGGGGCGGCCGCGGTGCCGCTGACGCCGCCGGGCTATCAGTACGCCGACTGCGTGCTCGATCCGGCGCGACCGCGCCTGATCTGCGTGCGCGAGGACCACACCGAGGCCACCCTCGCGGCCAACGGCGAGGAGCGCAACGAGATCGTCGCGGTGGCGCTGCCCGAGGGCGATGCGGTGCGGGAGGATGCCGGCACCGTGCTCGTCACCGGCAGCGACTTCGTCGCCTATCCACGCCCCAGCCCCGACGGCGGGCAGCTCGCCTGGATCGCCTGGGACCATCCGGACATGCCCTGGGACCGCACCGCGCTCTCGGTGGCGCCGCTGACCGGGGACGAGCTCGGCACGCCGCGGCGCATCGCGGGCACGGACCGCACCGCGCCGCTGGAGCCGCAGTGGGATGCCGACGGCACGCTGTACTTCCTCGACGATCCCGACGGCTGGTGGAACCTGTACCGCTGGCGCGACGGGCAGGTCTCGGCGGTGGCGCCGATGCAGCGCGAGCTCGGCGGCGCGCTGTGGCAGCAGGGCGCCTCGACCTATGCGCTGACCGGCGACGGGCGGGCGATCGCGCGCACCAGCCTGGAGGCGCAGGACACCCTGGGCACGATCGACCTCGCCACCGGCGCGTGGCGGCCCTTCGACCTGCCGTTCGTGGCCTATTCGGACGTCCGCCTGCTCGACGCCGGAACCGCGGTGGCGGTGGCCTCGGCGGCGGATGACGACGCCGCGCTGATCGCGGTCGATCTCGCCGACGGCAGCCACCGCGTGCTGCACCGCGCCTCGCGCTCGCCGCTGCCGCAGGCCTGGGTCTCGCGCGGCGAGGCCATCCGCTTTCCCACCGCGCCCGGTCCGGACGGCGCCGCGCGCGACGCGCACGCCTTCTTCTACCCGCCGCACAACCCGGAGGCCGTCGCGCCCGCCGACGAGAAGCCGCCGCTGCTGGTGATGATCCACGGCGGCCCGACCTCGGTCTCCAGGCCTACCCTGGCGCTGGCCAGGCAGTTCTGGACCACGCGCGGCTTCGCGGTGGTGGACGTCAACTACGGCGGCTCGACCACCTTCGGGCGCGCCTACCGCGAGCGCCTCGACGGGCAGTGGGGCGTGGTGGACGTGCAGGACGCGGTGGCCGCGGTCGATCACCTCGTGGCGACCGGCCGCGTCGATCCCGCGCGCGTCGCCATCCGTGGCGGCAGCGCCGGCGGCTACACCACGCTCGCCGCGCTGGCCTTCACCGACCGCTTCCGCGCCGGCGCGAACTACTACGGCGTCTCCGACATCGCCGCGCTGGCGGCGACCAGCCACAAGTTCGAGCGCAACTACGACGTCTCCCTGATCGGCGAACCGGACGAGGCGCTGTACCGCGCGCGCTCGCCGCTGTACCACCTCGACGGCTTCGGCGAGCCGCTGATCACCTTCCAGGGTGCGGAGGACCGCATCGTGCCGCCGGCGCAGTCGCGGGCGATCGTCGATGCGGTGCGCGCCAAGGGCGTGCCGGTGGCCTATCTCGAGTTCGAGGGCGAGCAGCACGGCTTCCGCCGCGCGGAGAACATCGTCCGTGCGGCCGAGGCCGAGCTGTACTTCTACGGCCGCGTGTTCGGCTTCGTGCCGGCCGGCGACATCGCCCCGGTCGCCATCGACAACCTCGCGCCATGAGCGCCGCGCCGCTTCGCATCCTGGTGGTCGGCGCGGGCGCGCTCGGCGGCTACTTCGGTGGGCGCCTGCTGGAGGCCGGCGCCGACGTCACCTTCCTGGTGCGGCCGAGGCGGGCCGCGCAGCTGGCGCGCGACGGGCTGCGCGTCGCCAGCGTGCACGGCGACATCGCGCTGCCGGCGCCGCACGTGCTGGCCGATGGCATCGCCGCGCCGTTCGATCTCGTCCTCCTGGGCTGCAAGGCCTACGACCTGGACGCGACGCTCGACGACGTGGCGCCCGCGGTGGGACCCGCCACGGCCATCCTGCCGCTGCTCAACGGCATGCGGCATCTCGACGCCATCGCGGGCCGCTTCGGGGCGGCGTGCGTGCTCGGCGGCCTGTGCATGATCTCCGCGACGCTCGACGACGACGGTACCGTGCGCCACCTCAACGACGCGCACGCGCTGGTGTTCGGCGAGCGCGCCGGCGGGGGTTCCCCGCGCGTCGACGCGGTGGCGGCGGCCTTCGCCGGTGCGCGCTTCGAGGCCCGCGCCAGCCGCGACATCGCGCAGGCGATGTGGGAGAAGTGGGTCTTCATCGCCGCGCTCGCGGGCGCGACCTGCCTGCTGCGCGGCGCGGTGGGCGACATCGTCGCGGCGGGCGCCTCCGACGCGGCGCTGGCGCTGCTCGCCGAGTGCGAGGCGGTCGCGGCGGCCAACGGCGCGCCGGTGCGCCCCGAGGTGGCCGCGCGCAGCCGCGCCATGCTGGAGGCGCCGGGGTCGATGCTGGTCGCCTCGATGCTCAAGGACGTCGAGCGCGGCGGCCGGACCGAGGCCGAGCACATCCTCGGCGACCTGCACGCGCGCGCGGGGCAGGTGCCCGTGCCGCTGCTGCGGCTCGCGCTCGCGCACCTGCGCGTCCACGAGGCGCGGCGCGGGCGCAGCGGGGGAGGGGAGGCGCGCGCCTTCGCGGCGGATTAACGCCGTCCGCGCGATGACTGGTCCGCCCCGAACCAGGAGAGCGACCATGAGCATCAACGACTGCGACGAAGGCGATGCGGTGGTGGTCACCTGCCGCGACGGAAGCCGCCGCATCGGCGTGATCTCCTCGCTGGACGAGGAGAGCCTGATCCTCGAGGACGTGCACGGCGACGCCCTGCGGCTGGCGCGCGAGGCGGTCGCCGCGGTGGTCAAGCAGGGCTGAGGCCCGTCCCTCCTTCCGCGCCCGGCGGTCGCGCACCGGATGCGCGCCGCCGGCACCGGGACACCGCCGTGGCGGGGCATGCATGGACGAAGAGCCTGTGGCGGCTCCGGGCGCCGGGGCACCCTGCGAGGCGGTGGTCTACGCCCTGCCGGAGCGCCCTCTCGCCTGCGAGTACGAGATGGAGAGCTGCCGGCTGCTGGCGCGCCGGCTCGCGTCCCTGCGCGGGCTCCCGTACGGCGGCGAGTACTGCGCCGCCCGGCATGCGGGGCGGCGGCTGTACGCGGTTCCGACCGACACGCTCGACCGCCGCCACGCGCAGCGGCTCGGCATCCGCGGGGCGCAGGACATCTTCGGCGGCGTGGTCGCCCACGGCTTCGTCGGCACCAAGGCGATCACCCAGCCGCTGGTCGATCCGGACGCCGCGGCGCCCGCGGGCTGGGCGCACGGCTTCCGTGCGCGGACGCGCCTCGCGGTGCTGCGCGGCTTCACCGTCTTCGATCCCGACGACGCGCGCGAGGCGGCGCGGCGCCTGCTCGCCTGCGGGCCGCTGCGGCTGAAGCCGGTGCATGCGCGGGGCGGGCTCGGCCAGCGTGTCGTGTCCGCGCCCGAGGAGCTCGATGCGGCCCTGGGCGCGTTCCGCCGCGACGACCTGGCGCGCGACGGGCTGGTGATCGAGGAGAACCTGACCGGCGTCGTCACCTGCAGCGTGGGGCGGGTCGAGGTCGGCGACCTCGTGGCGACCTACTGCGGCACCCAGCGGCTCACCCGCAACAACCACGGCCAGGCGGTCTACGGCGGTACCCGCATGCGGGTGGTGCGCGGCGGCTTCGACGCCCTGCTGGCGCGGGTCCGCACGCCCGCGCTGCGCATGGCGGTCGCGCAGGCCCGCACCTACGAGGCGGCGGCGCTGGCGGAGTATCCGGGGCTGGTCCTCTCGCGCAGCAACTACGACGTCGCCCAGGGTCGGGATGCGCGCGGCAACTGGTGTTCCGGCGTGCTGGAGCAGTCCTGGAGGCTGGGCGGGGCGACGCCGGCCGAGGTGGTGGCGCTCGAGGCCTTCACCGCCGACCCCCGCCTTGACGCCGTCGACAGCGCCTGTGTCGAAGTCTATGGCGCGGCGGACGACGACCTGCCGCCGGACGCGACCCTGCTGCTCGACGCGGACGACCCGCGCGCCGGCCGGATCCGCAAGTACACGACCTGCCGGGAGGCCAACGATGCGTAGCAGCGCGACCACCATCGCGGTCGACGACCACACGCTGGCGGCGACGGTGGCGGCGCCGGCCACCCGCATGCCGGGCCTGCTGTTCGTGCACGGCTGGAACGGCAGCCAGAAGCGCGACCTCCTGCGTGCGCGGGAGATCGCCCAGCTCGGCTGCATCTGCCTGACCTTCGACATGCGCGGCCACGGCGACCTGGAGTGCCTGCAGGGCGACACCACCCGCGAGCACAACCTGCACGACGTGCTCGCGGCCTACGACCGGCTCGCCGCGCATCCGGAGGTCGATACCTCGTCCATCGCCGTGGTGGGCAGCAGCTACGGCGGCTACCTCGCCTGCATCCTGACCTCGCTGCGCAGGGTGCGCTGGCTGGCGCTGCGCGTGCCGGCCCTGTACCGCGACGCCGACTGGGACACGCCCAAGGGCAGCCTCGACCGCGGCGACCTGGACCGCTACCGCGCCCAGGTGGTGCCGCCCGAGGACAACCGCGCGCTCTCGGCCTGCGCGGCCTTCGGCGGCGACGTGCTGATGGTCGAGTCGCAGTTCGACCACCTCGTGCCGCATCCGACCATCGTCAGCTACATGGGCGCGTTCCGCCGCGCGCGCTCCATGACCTACCGCATGATCGAGGGCGCCGACCACGGGCTCACCAGCGTGGCCCACCGCCGCGCCTACAGCGGGCTGCTGACGCACTGGGTGACGGAGATGGTGTTCGGGGCCCGCCGGCGCCGCGGGGGCGACGACGTCGACAGTGTCGTCATCGGGTGAATGCGAGTGTCGCCGGCCGCGCGCCGCTCGTCGGAACGGGCGCGGTCACCGGCCGGGACGCATTAGGATCCGGCTCCTCGGCACCCAACCAGGCCGCAGCGCGGCCGCGCGTTAAGGACGACGGCGATGACAGGCAGGACGCACGCCCGCTTCTCGGTTTCCCTGATCCTCGGCCTCATCGTGGCCGTCGTGGTCGGCATCGGGGTGCACCAGCTGCGGCAGACGCCGCTGGCGGCGAGCGGCGGCCTGCTGAGCGAGCCTGCGGCGGGCGGGGGCCAGGGCGCCGGGAACCCGCCCCGCGGGAGCGCGGTGCCGGCCAAGGCCGCGGCGGTCGAGTGAGCCGGCGCCTCCACCTTGCCGCAACGTGACCGCCAGCACGCCTTCGGCCGACGGCGTCACGCGCCGTTAACGAAAAAGAAGCACGTTCTTCTCGATTTCACGTCAGGATCACCCGACTGATCCACACCCGGTTCCTGCATGACCCCGAAGTCCTTCCTGGGCCTTGCCGCCTCCGCCGTTCTCTTCGCCGTACCCTCCCTCGCTTCCGCCCTCGACGACGTCGCCCTCGATCCCTTCCACGGGTTCGCGGCCAGCGCCGCGCTGTCCCGCGACAGCATGGGCTTCGGCAGCGCGCCGCTGCCGACGGACTTCCGCCCGCTCCAGGCACCCGCCGCCTCCGCGCGTGCGCAGGACGCCGAGCGCGTGCTCGCGCGCGCCATGGAACTGATCGGCAAGCCCTACCGCTGGGGCGGCACCAGCCCCGAACAGGGCTTCGACTGCAGCGGCCTTGTGCGCTACGTGCTGCAGGACGCGCTCGACGTCGAGCTGCCGCGCAGCTCGCGCGAGATGGCCCGGATGGACGGCGAGCGCGTCCAGAGCCGCAACCAGCTCAGCACGGGCGATCTGGTGTTCTTCGGCCGCAGCGGCCGGGTCGACCACGTCGGCATCTACGTGGGCGAGGGCCGCTTCGTGCACGCGCCGGGGCGCGGCAAGTCGGTCCGCATCAGCTCGCTGAGCAACAACTACTGGAAGAACCGCTTCATCCAGGCCCAGCGCATGCCCGGCCAGGGCTGAGCGCGCCGCAGGCCTGCAACGAAAAAGGGCGAGGCCATTGGCCTCGCCCTTTTTCGTGGTCGCGTCCCGGACCCGGGATCAGCCGCGGTTGCCCCCGCCACCGCCGCCACGGGGGCCGCCGCCGCCGCGGCGCGGACCGCCCGGACGGCCGCCGCCCGGCTTGCCGCCACCGGGCTTGCCGCCGCGGGGAGACTGGCCGTAGGGGCTGGCGCCGCCGGCCGGCCGGCCGGGCCTGCCCGCCTTGGCCTGCGGGTTCCCGCCCGGCTTCGGCTTGCCGCCGCCGGGGCCGCGCTTGGGGCCGCGCGCACCGGGATTGCGGTGGCCGGCGGGGCCGGTCTCCACGCCTTCCGGCACGTACCAGGTACGGAAGGCCGCGGGGTTCTGCGGGCCCTGGCCGCCGACGTTGCCGTTGGCGTCGCCGCCACCCTGGCGGCGCGGCTTGAACTTCTTGGCGGGGCCGCCGCGGGCGGCCGCCTCGCCGCTGACCGTCAGCGTGGTGTAGGGCGAGGGCGCCTGGCCGCCGCGCGCGGTGTTGCCGCGGTTGTCGGCATTGCCGCCCCGGCCGCCGCCCTTGCGCTTGAAGCCGCCGGGGCCGCCCGGACCGCGGCGCGCCGGCCGCTCCTCGCGCAGGTTGTCGAAGCGGCGCAGCTCGCGCGCCTCGTCGTCCACATGGCCGTTGACGTAGGCGTTCTGGCGCTCGCGGCCCGAGGTCTGGATCTCGACGCGCGCGCGCCGCTGGCCGATGACCGGCTGCAGGGTGAGCGCCGGCGCCGCGTCCTCGAGGCCAAGGCTCTTGCGGAGCTTCCTGATGTCGGACTCGGGCAGTTCCTCGCTCCGCCCGCGCAGCAGGGGGCGCGGCAGGACGATGTCGCCGTAGCGCACGCGCTTCAGCCGGCTGACCTGGTAGCCCTGGCTCTCCCACAGGCGGCGCACCTCGCGGTTGCGGCCTTCCTTCACCACCACGCGCAGCCACGCGTGCGACTCGCTGGTGCCGATCGGCTCGACCACCTCGAACTTCGCCGGGCCGTCGTCCAGCTCGACGCCGGTGGTCAGCCGCCTGATCGTCTCCGGCGGCACCACGGCGTCGTCGACGCCCTCCGGGCTGCGCACGCGGCAGACGTATTCGCGCTCGACCTCGTGCGAGGGATGCATCAGCGCGTTGGCGAGCTCGCCGTCGGTGGTCAGCAGCAGCAGGCCGGTGGTGTTGATGTCGAGCCGGCCCACGGCGATCCAGCGCGCGCCCTTGATCGGCGGCAGGGCGTCGAACACGGTCGGGCGGCCCTCGGGGTCGTCGCGCGTGGTGACCTCGCCTTCCGGCTTGTTGTAGACCAGCACGCGCGGCGCGTCGGTCAACGCGGTGGCGACGAAGGTCTTGCCGTCGATCTCGATGCGATCGCCGCCGGCGACCGACTGGCCGATCTGGGCGACGGTGCCGTTGACCTTCACCAGGCCTTCGGCGATGCGCTGCTCGAGCGCGCGGCGGGAGCCCAGGCCGGCCTGGGCGAGCACCTTGTGCAGGCGCTCTTCGATGCGCTCGCCGCCCTCGCGGGGCTGGGCGTCGCGCTTGAGTGACAGGACGCGACGCGATGCGTCGCCGTCGTTCTTCTGGGTCATTCCTTGTGCTCCGGGCGGATGCCTTGCGCATCGGCCTCGTCGGTGGGGGCGGTCGTCGTCGCGACGGCGCCGGTGGAGGGCGGGGGCTCGTCCTGCCGGTCGTCGGCAGGTGCGGGCGCCGGCCCGGGTTCTGTGGAGGACGCCGCGGCGGGTGCCTGCGCGTCCAGGTCATGGGTGTTGCCGTCCTCGCCGGAGCCCGCCGCGCCGTCGTCCTCGTCGTCCTCGTCCGGCAGGTCGGAGAGGCGCACCTTGGCCTCGGCCGGCACCTCGGTGTCGAACGGCAACTGCGGGTCGAGCTCGTTGAGGTCGCGCAGCTCGGACAGCGGCGGCAGCCCGTCGAGGCTCTTCAGGCCGAAGTAGTCGAGGAACTGCTTGGTGGTGCCGAACAGGGCGGGGCGGCCGGGGACGTCGCGGTGGCCGATGACCCGGATCCACTCGCGCTCCTCCAGCGTCTTGATGATGTTGCTGCTGACCGCCACGCCGCGGATCTGCTCGATCTCGCCGCGGGTGATCGGCTGGCGGTAGGCGATCAGCGCCAGGGTCTCCAGCGTCGCGCGGGTGTAGCGGGTCTGGCGCTCGGTCCACAGCCCGGTGATCCAGGGGTGGATGTCGCCGGCGACCTGGAACCGGAAGCCGGAGGCGACCTCGACCAGCTCGACGCCGCGTTCGCGGCCCTCGGCGCGCAGGTCCTCCAGCGCGTGCTCGATGCTGCCCGGTGCGGGGCGCCGGTCCTCGGGGAACAGCGCGTAGAGCTGGGCGAGCGTCTGCGGCTGCGCCGCGGCCAGCAGGGCGGCCTCGACGATGCGGCGGAGCAGGGCGGCGGGAGGCGCGGTCTCGGCGGCCGGCGCGGCCGCGTCCCCGGGCGCGTCCGTCGCGTCCCCGGTCGGAGCCGTGGCGGTGGGGGCGGCGTCCTCGTGCTCGTGCTCGGGCGAGGGCGCGGTGGGCAGCGTTTCGTCGACGTGCATGGATGGACCTGCGGAACCGATCGTCAGTGGGAGCCGGCGCTCTGCGGCAGGGGCTCGGTGGCGGGCTCGAGTGCGTCCTCGCCGGGCGTCGCCTCGCCGTCCCCGCCGTCGCCGCCCTCGGTGGCGGTGGCCAGCGAGCGCAGGTAGATCGGCGCGAGCGGGGCTTCCTGCACGATCTCGATCAGGCGTTCCTTGGCGAGTTCGAGCATGGCGAGGAAGGTGACCACCACGCCCAGGCGGCCCTCTCCGGCAACGAAGAGCGACTCGAAGGCATGGAACTGCGCATCGCCCAGACGTCCCAGGAGTTCGCCCATGCGCTGGCGCACCGACAGCGCCTCGCGCCGGACGTTGTGGTGCCCGGACAGGTCGGCGCGGTGCAGCACGTCCTTGAGCGCCAGCAGCATTTCGCGCAGGTCCACCTCCGGCGGCGCGCGCACCACGGTGCGGTCGGGCACGTGCGCCGCGGCGGCTGCGGTGTCGCGCTCCATGCGCGGCAGCGCGTCGAGGTCGGCGGCGGCCTGCTTGAAGCGCTCGTACTCCTGCAGGCGGCGGATCAGGTCGGCGCGCGGATCCTCCTCCTCGCCGTCCTCGGCGGGCGGGCGCGGCAGCAGCATGCGCGACTTGATCTCGGCCAGGATCGCGGCCATCACCAGGTACTCCGCCGCAAGCTCGAAGCGCAGGTCGCGCATTGCCTCGATGTAGTCGACGTACTGGCGGGTGATCTCCGCGATGGGGATGTCGAGGATCTCGAGGTTCTGGCGGCGGATCAGGTAGAGCAGCAGGTCGAGCGGCCCCTCGAAGGCGTCGAGGAACACCTCCAGCGCATCCGGCGGGATGTACAGGTCCTGCGGGATCTGCAGCACGGGCTGCCCGTGCACGACGGCCAGCGGCATCTCCTGCTGGCGCGCGGCATGCGGGGCGCTCTCGGGCGGCGTGGGCGCAGGTTGCGCTTGGGGCTCGGTCATCAAGGTGTCGGTTCCGCGGCCGCCCAGGGGCGCGCCGCGCGGGTGAAGCCGCGTCGTCCGCGGTCTAGAGCGGCAGCGGGGCGAACCCCTGCCGCACGACCTGCGGTTCCTTACCGCTCGCGTCGATGATGCTGGTGGGGCCGGGAGGACAGTCTCCCGCGTCCAGCATCAGATCGACGTGGCGCAGCCAGCGCTCGGACATCGCTTCGGCGTCGTGGCTGGGAACGTCCTCGTCGTCCGGCAGCGCGGCGGTGGTCGAGAGCAGGGGCTCACGGACCGCGGCGATCAGCGCCTGCGTGACGCGGAAGTCCGGGATGCGGATTCCGATCGTACGGCGCTTTGTCTGCTTGAGGCGGCGAGGTAGTTCGGGCGAGGCCGGCAGGATGAACGTGCAGGGCCCCGGCGTCAGTGACCGGAACAGCTGGAAGGTCCGGTTATCGAGCCGGGCCAGACGTCCGGCCTCACTCATGGCGGAGCAGAGTAAGGTGAAGGGATGCTTGGTGTCCAGCGCGCGCAGTCGCTGCACGCGCTCCTCGGCATCGCGCGCCTCCAGCGCCCACACCAGGGTGTAGCCGGCGTCGGTGGGGCACAGCGCGAGCCCGCCGTCGCGGATGCGCCCGGCGGCCTGCTCGATCAGGCGGGGCTGCGGGTTGACCGGATGGATCTCGAGTCTGTCGCTCATGGACTGCTGGCGGACCTGCGTCGGGCCGTCGCCGACGGGCGACGACGGATGAGGATCGGGGGCATCGTGCAGCGGACACGCCCGGCGGCGACGGCGCCGGATGCGATCGCGTGGCGGCGGGGCGGCGTGCGTCGCCGCGGCCCGGGCACCTACACTGCGCGCCCGAGTGTAGAGGAATTGTCCAATGTGGTACCTGATCCTCGGCCATGACGGCGACGACGTCCTGGACCGCCGCCGTGCCGCGCGCCCGGCGCACCTCGCGCGCCTGGAGGCGCTGCGCGACGAAGGCCGCCTGCTGGTGGCGGGCCCCTGTCCCGCCATCGACGCGGAAGATCCCGGCCCCGCGGGCTTCAGCGGCAGTTGCGTGATCGCCGAGTTCGCCTCGCTGGAGGAGGCGCGCGCCTGGGCGGAGGCGGACCCCTACGTCGGGGCGGGCGTCTACGTCCGCACCGAGGTGCGCCCGTTCCGGAGGGTGCTGCCGTGAGCGTGCCCGACAACAGCGGCCGCATCGTCGCCATCCGCGCAGCGCTGGAGCGTGCCCTGGCGCCGGTGGAACTGGCGGTGATCGACGACAGCCACAAGCACGTCGGCCATGCCGGCGCGCGCGACGGGCGCGGGCACTTCACCGTGCACGTGGTGAGCGCGGCCTTCGAGGGCATGAACCCGCTGGCGCGCCACCGGGCGGTGTACCAGGCGCTGGGCGATTTCATGCTCACCGACATCCATGCGCTGTCGATGAAGGCGCTGACCCCCGCCGAGGCCGGCAGGGGCTGAGCCGGCGGCGCGGCGGGGCGCGGGCCGCCGCCGCGGGAACCTCCTATACTCGCCCGCTTTCGCGGCCGTGCGGGCCGGTGCGTCCCCAGGGGAAGGGCGCCGGCACGCCCGGCATCCCTGGAACCTCCCATGCGGCGGGGCTGCAGCCTGCAGCGTCGCCCGGCCCGACGCTCGATGCGCCTGTCCACCATCAAACTGTCCGGCTTCAAGTCCTTCGTCGATCCGACGACGCTGCACTTGCCCACCAACATGACCGGCATCGTCGGTCCCAACGGCTGCGGCAAGTCCAACATCATCGACGCGGTCCGCTGGGTGATGGGCGAGAGCTCGGCCTCGCGCCTGCGCGGCGAGAACCTGACCGACGTGATCTTCTCCGGCTCCTCCGCGCGCAAGCCGGTGAGCCAGGCGACCGTCGAGCTGCTGTTCGACAACTCCGACGGCGCCATCGTCGGCGAATACGCCAGCTACAACGAGATCTCGGTCAAGCGCATGGTCAGCCGCGACGGGGCCAGCAGCTACTACCTCAACGGCTCGCGCTGCCGCCGCCGCGACATCACCGACCTCTTCCTCGGTACCGGCCTGGGCCCGCGCAGCTACTCGATCATCGAGCAGGGCATGATCTCGCAGGTCATCGAGGCCAAGCCCGAGGAACTGCGCGTCTACCTGGAGGAGGCCGCCGGCATCTCCAAGTACAAGGAGCGGCGCAGGGAGACCGAGACGCGCATCCGCCATACGCGCGAGAACCTCGACCGCCTGAACGACCTGCGCGAGGAGATCGGCAAGCAGATCGAGCACCTGCGCCGGCAGGCGCGGGCCGCGGAGCAGTACCAGGGCTACCAGGCGCAGCGGAAGGAAAAGGACGCCCAGCTCAAGGCGCTGGAATACCGCGCCCTGGACGCCGAGCTCGCCGCCCTGCGCGAGACGCTGGCCTCCGAGGAGACCCGGCTGGAGAAGCTGGTCGCCGAGCAGCGCCACGCCGAGGCGCAGATCGAGGCCTGCCGCGAACAGCACGGCGAAGCCAGCGCACGCCTGCAGGCGGTGCAGAGCGAGAGCTACCGGGTGGGCGGCGACATCGCCCGCATCGAGCAGCAGATCGCCCACCAGCGCGACCTGGGCGAGCGCCTGCGCCGCAACCGCGCCGAGGCCGAGGCGGCGCTGGTCGAGCTGGACCAGCACATCGAGAACGACACCCGACAGCGCGACGAGCTGAAGGCCGCCCTCGAGGCCGACATGCCGCGCCTGGAGGCGCTGCGCGAGGAGGACGAGGCGCGCCAGGACGGCCTGCGCGAGACCGAGGCCGCGCTCGCGTCCTGGCAGGCGCGCTGGGACGCCTACGCGGCGGCGCACTCGGAGGCCGCGCGCGCGGCCGAGGTCGAGCGCACCAGGATCGAATACCTCGAACGCCAGAGCCTCGACGCGCAGCGCCGCCGCGAGGCGCTGGCGGGCGAGCAGGGCGGTCTCGACGTGGCCGCGCTCGACGAGGAGCTCGAGCGCATGGCCGCCGAGCACGAACACCAGCGCGCCTCCCTGGACGGCCTCGCGGCACAGCTGGACGAGCGCAAGGCGGCGGTCGACGAACTCCAGGGCATGCAGCGCCAGAAGCAGGCGGAGCTCGCCGAGACGCGCAAGCAGACCCAGGCCGCACGCGGCCGTCTGGCTTCGCTGGAGGCCCTGCAGCACGCCGCCCTCGGCCAGGAGAAGGGCGCTGCCCAGGCCTGGCTGCGCGACCAGGGCCTGGACGCGGCACCGCGGCTGGGCGAGCGCCTGGACGTCGCCGAAGGCTGGGAGACGGCGGTGGAGACCGTGCTCGGCAGCCTGCTGGAAGCGGTGGGCGTGGACGCGCCGGCGTCCCGCGCCGAGGCGCTGGCCGGCGTGCGCGACGCGCGCGTGGCGCTGTTCGACCCCGCGGAGGGGCCGCTCGAGGTGCCGGCGGATTCCCTGGCGGCGCAGGTGCGCGGTCCGGTGGCGATCCGCGCCCTGCTGTCGCGCATCGTCGCGGTCGACGACATCGCCGCCGCGCGCGCACGGCTGCCGGCGCTGGCGCCGGGCGAGGCCATCGTCACGCGTGCCGGCGAGTGGCTCGGCACCGGCTGGGCGCGCGTGCTGCGCGCCGACCAGGGCCAGAGCGGTGCGCTGGCGCGCGAGCGCGAGATCCATGCGCTGCGCGAGGAGATCGCCGCGCTCGGCGAGCGCGAGGCCGCCCTGGATGCCGAGATCTCCGGCCTGCGCGAGCGCATCCTCGAAGCCGAGCAGCAGCGCGAGGACGCGCAGCGCACCGTGTACATGGCGCAGCGGAGCGTCTCGGAACTGGCCGGCCGGCTGCAGTCCGCGCGCGGCAAGCTGGAGTCCGCGCAGGGCCGCGCCGCGCGCATCGAGGGCGACCTGCAGCAGCTCGCCGACACCATCGAGCAGGCCCAGGTGCAGGTGCGCGAGGCGCGCCAGCGCGCCGAGGGCGCGCTGGCGCGGATGGGCGAACTCGAAGCCGAGCGCCAGCAGCTCGACGCGCAGCGGCGCGAGCTCAACGAGCGCCGCGAGTCGGCCAGCGGCGTGGCCCGCGAGGCGCGCGAGACCGCGCACCGCCTGGCCCTCCAGATCGAATCCCAGCGTGCGCGCCTGACCGCCCTGGAGCAGGCGCTGACCCGCCAGCACGCCCAGCGCGAGCAGGCCGCACGCCGCCGCGACGAACTCGACGCCCAGCTCGCCGAGGGCGACGCGCCGGTGGAGAAGCTGCAGGCCGAGCGCCAGGTCGTGCTCGACCAGCGCGTCCTGGTCGAGAAGGACCTCGCCGCCGCGCGTTCCGCGCTG
Source organism: Coralloluteibacterium thermophilum (assembly GCF_042654365.1). NCBI lineage: Bacteria > Pseudomonadati > Pseudomonadota > Gammaproteobacteria > Lysobacterales > Lysobacteraceae > Coralloluteibacterium > Coralloluteibacterium thermophilum. The sequence goes on along the minus strand of NZ_JBHSGG010000071.1, from coordinate 10,358 downwards.
GACGGCGTGGAGGCAGAGCTGCGCCAGTACGAGCAGATCCGCCAGCAGCGCGACGCGCAGGCCCTGGCCGCGCGCGAGGCGATCACCCGCCGGCGCATGGAGGAGCAGGCCCTGGTGCTGCGCGCCGCGCAGATCGAGGCCGCCATCCGCGAACTCGAACTGGAGCTCGAGGCGGTCGTGGCCGGCCTGCCGCCGGAGGCCGACATCGAGACCTGGCGCCGCGAGGTGGCCGAGCTCGACGTGCGCATCCGCCGCCTGGAGCCGGTCAACCTGGCCGCCATCTCCGAGTACGGCGAGCAGTCGCAGCGCAAGGAATACCTGGACGCGCAGCACGTCGACCTGACCGCCGCGCTGGAGACGCTGGAGGGGGCGATCCGGAAGATCGACCGCGAGACCCGCGGTCGCTTCAAGGAGACCTTCGACCGCGTCAACGCGGGCGTGCAGGACCTGTTCCCGCGCCTGTTCGGCGGCGGTCACGCCTACCTGGAGCTGACCGGCGAGGACCTGCTCGATACCGGCGTGGCGATCATCGCGCGCCCGCCGGGCAAGCGCCCGTCGAACCTGAGCCTGCTGTCCGGCGGCGAGAAGGCGCTGACCGCGGCCGCCCTGGTGTTCTCGATCTTCCTGCTGAACCCGGCGCCGTTCTGTCTGCTCGACGAGGTCGACGCCCCGCTCGACGAGGCCAACGTGGGCCGCTTCTGCGCGATGGTCGCGGAGATGAGCGAGAAGGTGCAGTTCCTGATCGTCACCCACAACAAGGCGACGATGGAATCCACCAAGCAGCTCGCCGGCGTCACCATGCGCGAGCCGGGCGTCTCGCGCCTGGTGTCGGTGGACCTCGCCGAGGCCACGCGGATGGTCGCGGGCTGAGGAGGCGGCGCGCCGGGAGGCTGGCGCGGGAAACGGGCGACGGGCCGCGGACGGTGCCGGGCGACCCTTCGTCCCGCCCGGCCGCACTGCGTCCGGCTGGGTTCCGTCGGACCCGGCGCGCGACGACCACCGCCACGGCCGCGCCCGCACGGGCCGCGACGCTCGCCACGTCCGCCTTCACGCTCTAAGCTTCCGGGCCAGCCGCACCGGGTTCACGGCCCGCAGCCGCGGCGGCACGAGAATGCGAAGGCGACCCCGCGGGCGCCGCGCCGGGCGGCCGGCGAAATGGAGACCAGATGGACCAGACCACCACCTTGCGCATCATCCTCATCATCGCCGGCGCCCTGCTGCTGTTCGCGATCTGGTGGTTCGGCCGCGCCAAGCGGCCGGAGCAGGGCAAGCGGGTCGAGGGCCGCCGCGGCGAGACCCGCCGCGACGCAGGACGGATCGAGCCCACGCTCGGCGACGAGCTCGAGGCCGAGGTCGGCGACGCGCCGGAGGCGGCGCTGCCCGAAGGCGCGCAGTCCGAGCTGGAACTGATCGACGACGCCACCCTCCCGCCCGAGCCCGCGCCCACCGCCACCAGCCAGCTCGGCGCGCGCAGCGAGGAGAAGTTCGACCGCATCGTCACCCTGTTCGTCGCCGCGCGCGAAGGGCGGCTGCTGCGCGGTCCCGACCTGGTGGTCGCCGCGGAGAAGGCCGGCCTCACCTACGGGCACATGCACATCTTCCACCGCCTGGTGGACGGCCGCCCCGACCAGGACCCCATCTTCAGCGTCGCCAGCATGGTGCAGCCCGGCAACTTCGACATGGCCACCATCCAGACCATGGAGACGCCGGGGATCACCTTCTTCATGACCCTGCCGACCCCGGTGCCCGCGCTGGATGCCTGGGAAACCATGCTGCCCACCGCCCAGCGCATGGCCGAACTGCTCGACGCCGTGGTGCTCGACGAGGACCGCAACGCCCTCGGCCGCCAGCGCGTCGCCCACATCCGCGACGAACTGCGCAGCTACGACCGCGAACGCGAGAAGGAACAGGCGCGGCGGTGGTGACGCTTCTCCGGGTGAAGCGGGAATCGGGAGTCGGGAATCGGGAGGGGTGAGGCAGCGCCGGTCGGCGGCTGCGGCGCATTGACGGACGCTTCGTCCCCGCTTCCCCGACCCGGTGTCGCCCGTCACGATCCGGCTGCCGTTCCTTCCCGATTCCCGGCTCCCCCTTCCCGCTTTTCCAGCTCTCATGACCGTGGCCACCCGCATCGCCCAGCTCCGGGCGCAGTTGACCGACGCAATCCATCGCTACTACGTGCTCGACGACCCGGCGATCCCGGACGCGGAGTACGACGCGCTGATGCGCGAGCTGGAGGCGCTGGAGGCGGCGCATCCGGAGCTGGCCTCGGACGATTCGCCGACGCGGACGGTGGGTACCCGTCCGGACGGCGGTTTCGCCGAGGTGCGCCATGCCATCCCGATGCTCTCGCTGGCGAACGCCTTCGAGGACGTCGAGGCGGATCCCGACGACCTGCGTGCGCGCTTCCGCGAGGTCGCGGACTTCGAGCGGCGCATCGAGGAGAAGCTGGGCATCGAGGCGCCGGTGTTCTCCGTGGAGCCCAAGCTCGACGGCCTCGCGATCAGCCTGCGCTACGAGAACGGCCTGTTCGTGCAGGGGGCGACCCGCGGCGACGGCAGCGTGGGCGAGAACGTGACCGCCAACCTGCGGCAGGTGCGCGCGATCCCGCTGCGCCTGCGCACCGAGGCGCCGCCGGCGGTGCTCGAAGTGCGCGGCGAGATCTACATGCCCCGGAAAGCCTTCGACGCCTACAACGCCCGGGCGCTGGCGCGCGGCGAGAAGCCGCTGGCGAACCCGCGCAACGGCGCGGCGGGTTCGCTGCGCCAGCTCGATCCCGCGGTCACGCGGCGGCGGCCGCTGGCCTTCTTCGCCTACGCCATCGGCGAGGTGCAGGGACTGGAGCTGCCGGAGACGCATTCGGGCGCGCTGCGACTGCTGCGCGAGCTGGGCTTCCCGGTGTCGAAGGAGGTGGACGTGGCGACGGGCTTCGAGGGCCTGATCGCCTATTTCCGCCGTATCGGCGCGGCGCGCGACAGCCTGCCCTACGAGATCGACGGCGTCGTCTACAAGCTCGACGATCTCGACCAGCAGCGCGAGATGGGCTTCGTCTCGCGCGCACCGCGCTGGGCGCTGGCGCACAAGTTCCCCGCGCTCGAACAGACCACCCTGGTCCGCGCCATCGAGATCCAGATCGGCCGCACCGGCGCGGCGACGCCGGTCGCGCGCCTGGAGCCGGTGCAGGTGGCCGGTGTCGTCGTCACCAACGCCACCCTGCACAACGCCGACCAGATCGCGCGCCTGGACGTGCGCGTCGGCGACAGCGTGATCGTGCGGCGCGCAGGCGACGTCATTCCCGAGGTCGTGCGCGTGGTGCCCGACCGCCGCCCCGAGGGGACGCAGCCGTGGCGCATGCCCGCCCTGTGCCCGGTCTGCGGTTCCGACCTCGTGCGTGAGGAGGGCGAGGCGGTGTTCCGCTGCACGGGCGGGCTGACCTGCGGCGCCCAGCGCAAGGAGGCGGTGCGCCACTTCGCGTCCCGTCGGGCGATGGACATCGAGGGACTGGGCGACCGCCAGGCCGATGCCCTGGTCGAGTACGGCTTCGTGGCGTCGGTGGCCGACCTGTACCGCCTGGACGTCGCCGACCTCGTCCGCATGAAGGCGGCGCTGGATGCGGAGACCGCCGCCGACCTGCTGCGCACCGTGGACGAGAGCCGCGGCGCGCTGCGCATCGACGATGCCGGTCGCGCCGGGCTGGCGCGGGACGGCGGCGGGGACGACTGGCGCAGCGCCGCCTTCCTGCGCGCCCACGTCGCCGTCGATGCCGGCGCGGGCCGGCTCGCGACCCGCTGGGCCGAGAAGCTCGTGGCCGCGCTGGACGCCAGCAAGCGGACGAGCCTGCCGCGCTTCCTGTTCGCGCTGGGCATCCCGCACCTCGGGGAGACAACGGCCCGCACCCTGGCCGCCTGGCTCGGCACCCTGGACTTCATCCGCCGCGCGCCGGCGCCCGTGCTGCGGGCACTGCCGGACATCGGCGCCGAGGTCGCGGCGTCCATCGCGAGTTTCTTCGCGCAGGAGGGCAACCAGGCGGTGGTCGCCGCCCTGCTCGGGACCGGCATCGTCTTCGAGGACGAGGCGGCGCCTGCCGCCGCCCTGCACGGGAAGCTCGACCTCGCCCACCTGTTGTCGGCGCTCGGCGTGCGCAACGTCGGCGGCCGCGGTGCGCAGCGCCTGGCCGAGACCTACGCCACCGTCGACGCGCTGCTCGCGGCCAACGCCACCGGCTGGGCCGGTGCCGGCCTGACCGCGGCGGGCGCCGCCAACCTGGAGGCGCATCTCGCCGACCCCGCGCAGCGCGCGGCCTTCGAGGCCAGCGCGCGCTTCATGGAGGAAGTGCTCGCCGCGGCGCCGCGCGAGGCGGTCCGTGCCGCCGGCCCGCTGGACGGCCAGACCGTCGTGCTGACCGGCACCCTTTCGGCGCTCACCCGCGAGGCCGCCGGCGAGCGGCTCGCGTCCCTGGGCGCCAAGGTCGCCGGCAGCGTGTCGAAGAAGACCTCCTTCGTGGTCGCGGGCGAAGCGGCCGGCTCCAAGCTCGCCAGGGCGCAGGACCTCGGCGTGCCGGTGTGGGACGAGGCCGCGCTGCTGGCCTTCCTCGGCGAACACGGCCTGGCGCCGTGAACGACTGGCGCCCGACCGCGCCGGTCGAGGCGCTGCGCCTGCGCGCGCGCCTGTACGCACTGCTGCGCGCGCACTTCGCCGAGCAGGGCGTGCTCGAGGTCGAGACGCCCATCCTCTCGCAGGCCGGCAACACCGATCCCAACATCGAGAGCTTCGCGCTCGAGTTCTCCGGACCGGCGGGCGCCGGCGGGCGCCGGCGCTGGCTGCGCACCTCGCCCGAGTTCCCGCTCAAGCGGCTGCTCGCGGCCGGGGTGGGGGACTGCTACGAGCTGGGGCGGGTGTTCCGCAACGGCGAGGCGGGGCGGCGCCACAATCCCGAGTTCACCATGCTGGAGTGGTACCGCGTCGGCTGGGACCACCTGCGCCTGATGGAGGAGACCTGCACCCTCGTACGGCGGGCGATGGCGCTGGTGGGGCGGGACTGCAGCGTGCGCACGCTGAGCTACCGCACGCTGTACCGCGAGCACCTCGGGCTGGACCCGCTGACCGCGGAGGTCGGCGATCTGCGTGCCGCGCTCGGCGACGTGGAGATCGACCCGGACGGCCTCGACCGCGACGACTGGCTCGACCTGCTGATGACCCACCGCATCCAGCCGCGCTTCGCTTCCGATGCCATCCACGTGATCCACGACTATCCGGCAAGCCAGTGCGCCCTGGCCCGGGTGCGCCGGGAGGATCCGCCGGTCGCCGAGCGCTTCGAGCTCTACCTGGGGCCGCTGGAGCTCGCCAACGGCTATCACGAACTCGCCGATGCCGCCGAGCAGGGCGCGCGCTTCGCCGCGGACGGCGTCCGCCGCCGCGCGCGCGGGGCGGCGGTGCCCGAGACCGACACCCGCCTGCTCGACGCGCTGGACGGTGGCTTCCCCGGCTGCGCCGGCGTCGCCATGGGCATCGAGCGGTTGCTGATGGCGATGTGCGGCACGGACGCCATCGCCGACGTACTCGCCTTCCCGTTCGACCGCGCCTGAGCCGTCCACCGCGCCGTCGGTCCGGACGCGCGGCGGAGACTGCGAACGGACGCGGTTGCGGCCGGCCGCCTTGACGAGGGTGCGGCGCGGCGCGAACGCGGCCGTGGTGTCGATCCGTCGCCGCAGTCGCGCGGGCGCTGCGGCACGATTCACGCAGCCGCGACTAGATTCCGGATCGCGCGCAGCGTGCGCGTTTCGAACGGGAGCCTCCGCCATGAACGCCAAGATCCTGACCTGTGCACTGCTGGCGGTCGCCGGCGTCGGACTCGCCGCCGTCGCGGCGCCGGCCTCGGCCCAGCGCTTCGGAGGTGGCGGCGGCGAGAGCCTGCGCTGCAAGTCCTACGACTTCGGCCGCAACTACTGCCGCATGGACACCCGCGGTGGCGTGGAACTCGTCCGCCAGCACTCGCGCACCGACTGCCGCCAGGGCCGCAACTGGGGTTGGGACCGCAACGGGGTGTGGGTGGATGCCGGCTGCGACGCCGAGTTCCGCAGCGCCCGAGGCGGCGGCCAGTCGGCCCATACCCTGCGCTGCAAGTCCCACGACTTCGGCCGCAACTACTGCCGGACCGATACCCGCGGCGGCGTCCGGCTGGTCCGCCAGCACTCGCGCACCGAGTGCCGCCAGGGCCGCAACTGGGGCTGGGACCGCAACGGCATCTGGGTCGACAACGGGTGCGACGCCGAGTTCAGCACCGGCTCGAACCAGTCTCGCGGCCGCTGGCGTTGAGCGCGGCGGACGCCGGAGCGAGGTCGTCCGGACGCCGCGGCTGAACGCGGCGCTCCGGACTCGCCCCGCGCTCCTCATCCCCCGTGCCTCCACGCGTAAACTGCGCCTTCCGCACAGGACGCCGCAATGCTCGACTACGCCCGCTACGACCGCATCCGCCCCATCCGCCGCGAGGGCGACACGCTGGAGCTGCTGGACCAGCGCCGCCTGCCCGCGGAGGTGGACTACGTCGTCTGCCACAGCGCCGACGACGTGGCGGCGGCCATCGCCCAGCTGGTGGTGCGCGGCGCGCCGGCGATCGGCATCGCGGCGGCCTGGGGCCTGGTGCTCGGCGCGCGCGACATCGAGGCCGGCACCGGCGCCGAGGCGGCCGCGCTGATGGACCCGATGTTCCAGCGCCTCACCGCCGCGCGGCCGACGGCGGTCAACCTGGCCTGGGCGCTGGCGCGCATGCGCCGCGCGCTGGAGGCGGCCGGCGAGGACTGGCGCTACGTGCTGGAGCGCGAGGCGGCGGCCATCGCCGACGAGGATCTCGTCGCGAACCGGAGGATGGGCGAACTGGGCGCCGCGCTCATCGAGCCCGGCAGCGGCGTGCTCACCCACTGCAACACCGGTTCGCTGGCGACCTCCGGGTTCGGCACCGCGCTCGGGGTGATCCGCGCCGGCGTCGCCATGGGCCGCATCGAACGGGTCTTCGCGGGCGAGACGCGGCCCTGGCTGCAGGGCGCGCGCCTGACGGTCTGGGAACTGCTCCAGGACGGGATTCCGGCCACCCTCATCGCCGATTCCGCGGGCGCGCACCTGATGAAGTCCGGTTCGGTGCAATGGGTGATCATCGGCGCCGACCGCATCTGCGCCAATGGCGACACCGCGAACAAGATCGGCAGCTACCAGCTCGCCATCGCCGCGCGCCACCACGGGGTGAAGTTCATGGTCGTGGCGCCGTCCTCGACGGTGGACATGGCCACGCCGGACGGCAGCGCCATCGAGATCGAGCTGCGCACGGGCGAGGAGCTGCTCGGCTACGGCGGCGCGCGCACGGTCGCCGAGGGCGTGGAGGCATGGAATCCGGTCTTCGACGTGACCCCGGCGGAGCTGATCGACGCCATCGTGACCGAGGCCGGCGTCATCGAACGGCCGACCCCCGAGCGCATGGCGGCCGTGTTCGGCCGCTGAGGCCACCGCGTCGCGGCCGACCCGGCCGGCGACGCGCCTTCCCCCGTTTCCCGCGCAATCGCGCCGCTGCGTCCCACCCATGGGTGCGGTGGGCACGCCGCCCCCGGGCGCATACTCCGCGCCACGCGGCCGCGGGTGGCCGCTTCGGAGGGAGCACGGTGAACGTGCATTTCTTCGGGCCTGTGGCCCTGGCGGTCTACGCCTTCCTCGCCTGCGTGCTTCTGGTGCACTTCGTCCACGGCAAGGTGCGCCTGCCGCTGCGGCGGCAACTGGTGAACCACTCGGCGTTCTTCGCGCCCTACAACCTGCTGGCCTACGCGTTCTCGGCGGTGCCGGTGCGGCCCTACCTGGACCCGCGCGACTTCCCCGAACTGCGCGTGCTGCGCGACAACTGGCGGGTCATCCGCGACGAGGCCGCCCAGTTGGGCGAGGCCGGCGCCATCCGGGCCTCCGCCGACAACACCGACGCGAGCTTCAATTCCTTCTTCAAGGAAGGCTGGAAGCGCTTCTACCTGAAGTGGTACGGCGAGGCGCTGCCGTCCGCGCAGGCGCTGTGCCCGCAGACCGTCGCGCTGGTGAACGCCATCCCCAGCTGCAGGGCGGCGATGTTCGCGCTGCTGCCGCCAGGTGCGAAGCTGAGCCCGCACCGCGATCCGTTCGCCGGTTCGCTGCGCTACCACCTCGGGCTGATCACGCCGAACTCGGACGACTGCCGCATCGTCGTCGACGGTCAGGGCTACGCCTGGCGCGACGGCGAGGACGTGATGTTCGACGAGACCTACGTGCACTGGGCCGAGAACCGCACGGACATGCCGCGCGTGATCCTGTTCTGCGACATCGAGCGCCCGCTGCGCGCGCCGATGCGCGGCGTCAACCGCATCGTGAGCACGGTGATGGGTCGTGCCACCGCCACCGGCAACGGCGGGGGCCAGCGCGAGCGTGTCGGCGCGATCAACCGCCTGTACCGCCTGGCCGACCGCGTCGGCACCTGGCGCAGGCGCTTCAAGAAGGCGAACCCGCGCCTGTACCGCTACGGGCGGATCGCGCTGGTGCTGGCGGTCGCGGCAGCGGTGGTGGTGCGGTGGTGACGGAGCCGGGCACCGGCGGCGCCCGGTCCCGTCGCATCACATCCGGAACACCCCGAACCGCTCGCGCTCGATCGGCGCGTTGAGCGCGGCGGAGAGGCCGAGGCCGAGCACGCGGCGGGTGTCGGCGGGATCGATGATGCCGTCGTCCCACAGGCGGGCGGTGGCGTACCACGGGCTGCCCTGGTGCTCGTACTGCGCGCGGATCGGCGCCTTGAAGGCATCCTCCTCCTCGGCGCTCCAGGTGCCGCCCTTGGCCTCGATGCCGTCGCGGCGCACCGTCGCCAGCACGCTGGCCGCCTGCTCGCCGCCCATCACCGAGATGCGCGCGTTCGGCCACATCCACAGGAAGCGCGCGCCGTAGGCGCGGCCGCACATCGCGTAGTTGCCCGCACCGAAGCTGCCGCCGACCACCACGGTGAGCTTGGGCACGTGCGAGCAGGCGACGGCCGTCACCATCTTGGCGCCGTCCTTGGCGATGCCGGCGTTCTCGTACTTGCGGCCGACCATGAAGCCGGTGATGTTCTGCAGGAAGACCAGCGGCACGTTGCGCTGGTTGCACAGCTCGATGAAGTGCGCGCCCTTGAGCGCCGACTCGGCGAAGAGGATGCCGTCGTTGGCGACGATGCCCACCGGCATGCCGTGGATGTGGGCGAAGCCGGTGACCAGGGTGCTGCCGAAGCGCGGCTTGAACTCCTGGAACTCCGACCCGTCGACCGTGCGGGCGATGACCTCGCGGATCGGGAAGGGCTTGCGCGTGTCCGCCGGGACGAGGCCGTACATCTCCTCGACCGGGTAGGCCGGTTCGCGCGCTGGCTGCAGGGCCACCTGGGCGGGCTTGCGGCGGTTGAGGTGGCGCACCACGTCGCGCGCGATGGCCAGCGCGTGGCCGTCGTCCTCGGCGAAGTGGTCGGCGACGCCGGAGATCCGGGTGTGGACGTCCGCGCCGCCCAGGGCCTCGGCATCGACCACCTCGCCGGTCGCCGCCTTCACCAGCGGCGGGCCGCCGAGGAAGATCGTGCCCTGCTCGCGCACGATGATCGACTCGTCGCACATGGCCGGCACGTAGGCGCCGCCGGCGGTGCAGGAGCCCATCACCACCGCGATCTGCGGGATGTTCTTCGCGCTCATGCGCGCCTGGTTGTAGAAGATGCGGCCGAAATGCTCGCGGTCGGGGAAGACCTCGTCCTGCAGCGGCAGGAAGGCGCCGCCGGAGTCCACCAGGTAGACGCAGGGCAGGTGGTTCTCCTCGGCGACCTGCTGCGCGCGCAGGTGCTTCTTCACCGTCATCGGGAAATAGGTGCCGCCCTTGACCGTGGCGTCGTTCGCCACGACCACGACCTCCATGCCGTGGATGCGGCCGATGCCCGCGATCACGCCGGCGGCGGGCGCCTGGCCGTCGTACATGTCCTCGGCGGCGAGCGGCGCGATCTCGAGGAAGGGCGAGCCGGGATCGAGCAGAGTGTCGATGCGGGCGCGAGGCAGGAGCTTGCCGCGCGCGGTGTGCTTCTCGCGGGCCGCGGCGCCGCCGCCGTCGGCGGCGCGGGCGAGGCGGCGTTCGAGTTCGGCGAGCAGGGCGCGCGCCTGCTCGGCGTTGGCCTGGAATTCGGGGGAACGCGGGTCGATGCGGCTCTCGATGACGGGCATGGGCTCAGCGGCGGCGAACGATCCGGCCAGTGTACGTTCGCGTACCGGTCGGACCTAGACGCGCCGCGGCACACGCACTAGGGCGAATCGACATTCATTCCAGCCACATCGGAATCGATGCGAGGTAGAGGAAGGCGA
>NZ_JBHSGG010000070.1:0-20731 GCF_042654365.1 Coralloluteibacterium thermophilum | reverse complement strand
GGCCGAGCACGACCACGTCGCCGGCGCCGAGCCGCGCGAAGCGGCGGGCGGCGAGCGGCGGCGTGCGCAGGCGGAGCGCGACCGGCGCGGGCAGGCCGGGGTCGATGCCGGGCGGCGGCGGCGCCTCGGCCGGATGCAGCTCGGCCAGGCGCTCGAGCCAGCCGGTCGGCAGGCAGACCGCGCCGCTGCTGCACGCGCCGGCCTCGGGGCCGTCGAGGCGGAAGGCCAGCCAGGCGCCCTCCGCTTCGCCGGCGGCGCCCAGGGCGACCGGCAGCAGGTCCTCGCCGAGGGCCCGCGCCAGCGCGCCGAGCAGGGTCTCGTGCGCCAGGGTCCAAGCCATCAGCCGTGCGCGGCCCCGGTAGTCGCTCCAGGCGCGCTCGTCCAGCGGCTGCGCGTGCCCGTCGCGATAGAGGCGCAGCAGCGCCCGCGCGGCGCCGCCCTGCAGCTCCACCGTCTCCCAGGCGAGAGCGAGTCCGCCGGGCGGCCCGAAACGCAGCCGCAGCGGGCCCGCCTCCCCCTGCTCGACGTGGGCGCGCGGTCGGGAGAACACCCGCCGCAGGAGCGCGGCATGCTCCGGGCGCAGGCTCGGCAGGCCGCGCCGCGAGCGCGTCGCGGCGGGCGCGGCGCCGTCCTCCGCGGGCGCCTCGGGCGCACGCGGTTCGGTGACCTCAGTCATGGCCAAGCGCCACCTTCATGAGTTCGGGGAGGGAGCGCACGCCGAGCTTGCCCATCATGTTGGCCCGGTGCAGTTCCACGGTCTTGATGCTGATGCCGAGGATGTCGGCGATCACCTTGTTGGGCTTGCTGGCCACGACCAGGTCGAGCACCTGGCGCTCGCGCGGACTGAGCTTGCCCAGCCGCTCGCTCTGTCCCGCACCGCGGCCGTCGCGCCCGGGACGCGCCGCCACCGCCGCGCGGATGGCCTGTACCAGCGCCTCGTCGCCGAAGGGCTTCTCGAGGAAGTTGGAGGCGCCCTTGCGCATCGCCTCGACCGCGAGCGGCACGTCCCCGTGCGCGGTGACGAACACGATGGGCAGCGCGATGCCGCGGCGCTTGAGCTCCTCCTGGAGCTGCAGCCCGCTCATCTGCGGCATGCGGATGTCCGAGACCAGGCACAGCGGCTCGCCGCCATGGCGCTCCGCCAGGTAGGCGTCGAGGAAGGCACCGCCCGAGGCGTAGGCCTGCACCGCGAAGCCCGCCGTCTCCAGCAGCCAGGCGGTGGAATCGCGGAACGCATCGTTGTCGTCGACCAGGAACACGCGTGCCTCGGTCATGCCGCCGGCTCCGTCATCGCATCCCCTGCGGGCGGAAGGGTAAAGCCGAACACGCTGCCGCCGCCATCGCGGGGTTCGAAGAACAGGCGTCCCTCGTGGTACTCGATGATGGAACGGCAGATCGACAGGCCGATGCCGAGCCCGTCGCTCTTGGTGGTGAAGAAGGGCGAGAACAGGTGCTCGCGCTCGCTGTCGCTGAGACCCGCGCCGCGGTCCAGCACGCGCAGTTCGACCTCGCCGTCGAGGTTCTCGCGCGCCTGCACGCGCAGCTCGCGCCGCGCCGGCGGCACGTCGCGCATGGCCTCGATCGCGTTCTTGACCAGGTTGAGCAGCACCTGCTCGACCATCACGCGGTCGGCGTAGACCATCGGCAGCCCGTCGTCCAGCGCGAGGTCGATGCACAGGCCGAGGCGCTCGGCCTCGAGCCGCAGCAGTTCGATGACGTTGCCGGCGATCTCGGCCACCGCGTGCGCGTCCCGGCGCGGCTCGCGCGCCCGCACGAACTCGCGCACCCGCGCGATGACCGCGCTGGCGTGCTCGGCCTGCGAGCGCGCCGACAGCAGCGCGCGCTCGACCTGGCCCGGGCCGCCGGCCTGCCCGACGAGGCGCAGGCTGCCGTTGAGGTAGTTCACGATCGCGGCGAGCGGCTGGTTCAGCTCGTGCGCGAGGGTGGCCGCCATCTCGCCGACCGACATCATCCGCGAGGTGAACAGCAGGCGCTCCTGCTGCGCCTTGTGGCTCTGCAGGGCCTCGCGGTGCTCGCTGACGTCGAGCGCGGTCAGCACGTCGAGCGCGCCCGCGCGGGTCTCGGCGCGCCCCCAGTGCAGGGCGTACCAGCGGCGGCTGTGCGGCGCGGCGACCTGGACGCCGGCGGCCGCGTCCTCCGCGACCTGCAGCGCGGCCAGCAGCGCGCCCCGCGCATCGTGTCCGGCGAGGCCGCCGAACGCGCTGCGGTAGCGCGCGTTGGCCGCCACCAGGCGACCGTCCGCGGCGAAGGCGGCCATGGCGAAGGGGCTGGCGTCGAGCACGGCGGCGACCGCGTCGGCGCCGCTTCCGCGCGGCGCGGCGACGCGACGTGCGGCCGACGGCGTCATGCCCTGCGCCCCATGCAGCGGGTAAGCTCGCCGCGCCCGGCCGCGGACGCCGCACCGGGCGCGCGATGCCCGCCCACTGCCTGGACGACCTGCCGGATGCGAACGCTGCCCCTCACCCTGTCCGTCCTCGGCGCCCTCTGGACGTCGGCCGCAGTCGCCGCACCGGCGCCCGCACCCGGACCGAGTTTCGTCGGTGAACTGGTCTCGATCCTGCTCCCGCTGTCGCTGATCATCGCCGCCCTCATCGCCTTCCTGCTGCTCGCCCGCCGCCGCTTCAAGATCACCGGTCGCGACGCGCCGCTCTCGGTGCTGCAGGTGGTCCCGGTGGGGCCGCGCGAGCGGGTCGTCCTGCTGCAGACCCGCCGTGGCGGCGTGATCGCCGTCGGCGTCAGCGCCCACCGCGTCGACCTGCTCGCACGCCTCGAAGCCGAGGAACTGGGCCTTCCCCCACCCGCGGCGGCGGCCACGAATAGCACGCCGACATCACGCCCGGGTTAAGCCCGTATGAGCTGCGGATGACGCCGCGGAGGCCGGCTGCCGCGGCGGGTTGTTGCCGCATTGCCGTGAAGCGCACGTGTCGAAAGCCGGTGTCGTGAACACGGTGGCACAACGTTGCGTTGCAGTGCTAGCCTCAAAAAAACAGGGGGACGTTGTCGACGGGTGGGCACGCCGTGTGCTCACCACTACGCATGAGGTAACTGCATGCGATTGGCGATCGGCTTCATCCGACACAACTCGCGCATCCCGCTTTCCGGCCAGCCTCCGCTGCGGCCGCCCGTCGCCGCGCGCCCGCGCGGCGGCGCGCACACCGCGCCGCGCTGAGTCCCGCCATGCGCTCCCTTTCCGGCACGCTCGCGGCGACGGGCGGGATCCTCCGTCGCCCCGGCAGCTACAGCGACATCGTCCTCGCGCTCGCCGCGGTGACGATCATCACGCTGATGATCCTGCCGCTGCCGCTGGCGGTGATCGACACCCTGGTCGCGTTCAACATCGCCATCGGCTTCGGCCTGCTGCTGATCGCGATCTACATCCCGACGCCGGTGGCGTTCTCGAGCTTCCCCAGCGTGTTGCTGCTCACCACGCTGTTCCGGCTGTCGCTGTCCATCGCGATCACCCGCCTCATCCTCATGGACGCGGACGCGGGCCACATCATCGACACCTTCGGCAACCTCGTCGCCGGCGGCAACCTGGTGGTGGGCCTGGTGGTGTTCCTCATCATCACCGTGGTGCAGTTCATCGTGGTCGCCAAGGGCGCGGAGCGCGTGGCCGAGGTCGCCGCGCGCTTCACCCTCGACGCGATGCCCGGCAAGCAGCTCTCGATCGACTCCGACCTGCGCTCCGGGCTCATCGACAAGGACGAGGCCAAGCGCCGGCGCCGCCTGCTCGAGGTCGAGAGCCAGCTCCACGGCAGCCTCGACGGCGCCATGAAGTTCGTGAAGGGCGACGCCATCGCCGGCATCGTCATCATCATCATCAACCTGCTCGGCGGCCTCGCCGTCGGCACCCTGCAGCGCGGCATGTCGCTCGGCGACGCGGTGCAGACCTACAGCATCCTGACCATCGGCGACGGCCTGGTCTCGCAGATCCCGGCCATCCTCGCGGCCATCTCCGCGGGCCTGGTGGTCACCCGCACCGCCGGCACCGAGGACGACAAGCACCTCGGCGAGGCGATCTCGCGCCAGGTCTCGGGCGAGCCCCGCGTCCTGCTGATCACCGGCTGCCTGTCGCTGCTGATGATGTTCGTGCCGGGCTTCCCGGTGGCGGTCTTCGGCCTGCTCGGCGTAAGCCTGCTGGCGGTCTCCGCCTACCGCTACCGCCACCGCCATCCGCAGCTGCGCCGCCTGTTCCGCGTGCCGGCGAGCGAGCAGACGCCGGAGGAGGTCAAGGCCGCCGCCGAGGTCGACGACCTCGCGCCCCCGCCGCCGCTGCTGGTCGAGGTCGGCCCGGCCCTGCTCGCGAGCCTCGGCGAGGACGCCGTGCGCCGCGGCCTCAAGGGCATGGTGCAGGGGCTGCGCGAGGAGTTCGGCGTCCCGGTGCCCGCACCCACGGTGCGCAGCGACGCGCGGCTCGGCGCCGACGGCTACCGCATCAGCGCGTTCGGCGCGCGCATGGGCTCGGGCACGCTGCGCGGCGATGCCGCCTTCCTGCCGGCGCCCGGCGGCACCGGCGACGACGAGGCCGGCGGGTTCTATCCCGCGTGGCCGGGCCAGTGGGTGGCCGCCGGCACGCCCGGCGCGCTCGCGCCGCTGGAGGCGCTGGTCGCGCACTGCCGCAACGCGATCCAGCGGCGCATGGGCGGCTTCATCGGCATCCAGGAGACCGCCAACCTGTTCGGCAAGATGTCCAAGGACTATGCCGACCTCGTCAAGGAGATGCTCCGCGTGGTCGCGCCGCAGCGCGTCGCCGACGTGCTCAAGCGGCTGTCCGAGGAAGGCGTGCCGATCCGCAACCTGCGCGACGTGTTCGAGGCGATCACCGAGGTCGGCGGCCGCGAGAAGGACGTGGTCATGCTCACCGAGTACGTGCGCGTGGCGCTCAAGCGCGAGATCGCCGAACGCTATGCGGATGCCGACCGCACCCTGCACGTGGTCCTCGTGCATCCCGAGCTGGAGGACCGCCTGCGCCAGTCGGTGCGCGTGGCCGGCGGGGCGAGCCAGCTCGCCATCACGCCCGAGCTGGCGTCGCGGCTCGGCCAGGAGATCCGCACGCAGCTGGCGCGCGCCGGGGGGAAGGTTCCGGTCCTGCTGTGTTCGCTCGATGTCCGCCGCCACCTGCGCAAGCTGGTGGAGGTCGATTTCTTCCAGCTCCCGGTGCTGTCGTACCAGGAGCTCGCCCCGGACCTGCGGATCGTGCAGGCCGGCCAGATCAACGCCTGACGCCGCCCGGCGCAGGACGAGCATTCCATCCATTGACGAGTAGAGGGTTCGAATGACGAAGGGGATCGCGCCAACGGCACGCCGCAGGGGAACGTCCAGGGGGCTTTCGCTCCTGGCCGGCGTCGTGCTCATGCTCGCCACGGCAACCGGCGCCATCGCCGCGCCGATCCCGCTGCGCGGCGAGCCGATCGAGCTCAACCTCAACGCCGAGCCGCTGCCGGACTTCCTGACCCGCTTCTTCACCGACCAGGGTCTCACCGTCGTCCTCAGCGACGCCGTGCGCCAGGACCGGCGCACCCTCAACGGCCCGCGCTCGGGCACGCCCGCGCAGATCTTCCGCGGCATCGCCAACTCCAACGGCCTGCTCGCCTACTACGACGGCATGGTCGTGTACGTGTACCTCGCCAACGAGCGCGTCAGCCGCGACTTCGCGATGACGCCGGACAACGTGTCGCGCTTCATGCGCGCCTTCTACGAGTTCAAGCTCGGCGACGAGCAGAACAACTTCAACGCCTCGACCGAGACCGGCATCGTCATGGTCTCGGGCGCGCGCCGCTTCGTGGAGCAGGCCGAGGCGCTGGCCAACAGCCTGGGCATCATGAGCTCGACCGCGCCGGCCGCGTTCAAGTACCTGCCGCTGCGCTACGCCTGGGCCTCCGACACCAGCATGTCGGTGGGCTCGCGCCAGATCGTGGTGCCGGGCGTGGCCAGCATCCTGCGCCAGCTCGTCGGCCTGCCCAGCGTGGGCGAGCGGGGCGCGGGGCGCATCGAGCAGCTGCAGCGGCCGTCGGCCGACCGCCTGCGCGGCCAGGGCCTGGCGTCGCAGGGCCCGCAGCGGCCGAGCATGAACCCGGCCGAGTTCGCCAGCGCGGGCTGGGATGCGCAGGACGGCGCCGCCTACTCGGAGGCCATCGGCCAGTCCGACGCGGTCAACTTCAACAGCGCGCCCGCGCTGCCCGGCCTCGCCGGGCCGCAGATCGTCGCCGACGCCGCGCGCAACGCGGTCATCGTGCGCGACCACCCGGACCGCCTGCCGATGTACGAGGAGCTGGTGCGGGCGCTCGACACCGAGCCGCGGCTGGTCGAGATCGAGGCCACGATCATCGACATCAACAAGGGCAAGCTGCGCGACATCGGCACCAACTGGCGCTGGCGCAACGGCCGCAACTCGGTGCAGTTCGGCGACGCCGACACCCAGAACGACTTCCTGCGCGCGCTGTTCGGCGACGTCCTGGGCGAGAACATCGACCTGCTGCGGAACCTCCCGGGCCTGACCGCGGGCGGCATCGTCGGCGACTCCTACCGCTTCCTCTACCGCATCAACCTGCTGGAGCAGGAGGACGTGGCGCGCGTGGTCTCGCGGCCGCAGATCGTCACGCTCAACGACGTCGAGGCGGTCATCGAGAGCACCCAGACCTTCTACGTCCCGGTCGGCGGCGCCTACGAGGTGGACCTGTTCAACGTCATGGCCGGCACCACCCTGCGGGTGACCCCGCACGTGGTCGAGGAGGCCGACGGCCGCCGCCGCATCCGCATGGTCATCGCGGCCGAGGACGGCGGGCTGGTGTTCCAGTCCAGCAGCACCGGCTTCAATTCGCAGATCCCGCTGGTCACCCGCAACGCGGTCAACACCCACGCCATCATCAACGAGGGCGAGAGCGTGCTGCTGGGCGGGCTGGTGCGCGACGCCAACACCCAGAACATCGACCGCATCCCCGGCCTGGGCAACATCCCCCTTGTCGGCGCCCTGTTCCGCCGCACCAACCGCGAGATGGAGCGCAACGAGCGCCTGTTCCTCATCACGCCGCGGCTGGTGGCGCAGAACCACATCACCGGGCAGCAGGCGCCGAGCTCGCCGCACACCACCCCGGAGTACCTCGAGTACCAGGACCGCGAACTGGACGCGGCGCGCAAGCGCCAGCGCCGCGAGGACCGCCGCGGGCGGCCCGCCGTCGGCGCGCAGGCCGCGCCGGTCTCGGTACCGCCCACCGCGGGCACCGCCCCGGCCGCACCCCCGGCCGTCGCCGTCGCCCGCGAGGAGGACGCCGCGCTGCGGCTCGCGCGCATGGAACGCGCCGCCATCGATGCCCCTCACGGGGTCCCTTCCACGTAGTGCACCCGACCGATGCAGACCTCTGACCCCCCGCGGAGAGCTGACATGACCCAGATTCCGGCCGCCCCCGACGCGGCACCCTCACCCGCCCAGGACCTCAGGGACCTGGAACTCCGCCTCGTGGACGGTGTCCACCGGGGCGCGCGGCGGCCCTGCCAGGACCGCGACGTCGTGCTCGCCGGCAGCGGCGACGACTGCGACCTCGTCCTCGCCGACGCGGACGTGGCGCCGCACCACGCCCTGATCACCGTGCTCGGCGGCGGCCTCTACATCCGCGCCATGGACGCTCCGGTGCGGCTCGGCGATCGCCTGCTGCAGCCCGGCGACCCGGCCCCCGTGCAGCCCTTCGAGCGCATCCGGATCGGCGGTGCGAGCCTCGTGCTGGGAGGCGCCGCCGATCCGCGCTGGGCCGAGTACGAGGACGCGCCGCCCGGGGAGGGGGAGCGCGCGACCGCAGCCCCCCGGCCGAGACCGCCGGTCGCCGCGGGCGGCCTGCGCCGCCTGCACGCGATGGCGGTGGTGGCGGTGCTGTCGCTCGCCTCGGTGGCCATCTACGCCTCGGTGCGCGAGCCGGCCGCCGTCGGCATCGAGGACGAGGAGACCCGCCTGCACCGCGTCCTGGCCGAGCTCGAGCTCGGCGAGATCGACGCGGAGATCCGCCACGACGGGCGCATCGTGCTGCACGGCGTCGTGCCCAGCTTCGAGGCGCGCCGGACGCTGGAGCGGCGCGCGCGCCAGGAGGGCATCGACCTCGACCTGCGCGACCTGCTGACCGGCGAGCAGATCGCGCAGGACATCCGCGAGATGCTGCGCCTGCACGGCGGCTACACCGCGCGCACCCGCTATCTCGGCGACGGCCGCGTCGCCGTGTCCGGCACGCTGACCGAGGCGCAGATGGTGGCGACGCTGGCGCACCCGGACATCGAGAAGATCCCGGGCTTCGTCGAGGCCGTGCCCGAAGGCCTGGCCGGCGGCGGCGAGGTCGCGGCGGCGGCGCCCTCGGGCAATCCGATCGTCTCGGTCGTGCGCGGCGACGACCCCTATCTCATCGCCGCGGACGGCTCGCGCTACTACCCCGGCGCCACCCTGCCCGACGGCGCCCACCTGGACTCCATCGGACAGGACATCTGGATCGTCCGCGACGGGCGCATGCAGCGCCTGCCCCTGACCGGGGCGCGGCTGCAGGCCCGGCGGCCGGCCGGCGCGGGCGCCGCCGCCACCCCATGACGCCATCCCCACGCGGACGCCACGCCGGCGCCCGCAAGGTCCACCCATCCCCCACGACGACAGCAGGAGAACGCAGATGAGCACCTTCACCGGAATCGGCATGTCCCTCGACATCGGCGCCACCGGCACCTCGGCCCCGGGCTTCAAGGGCGCGGCCGCCGCCCCGCGCGTGGTCAGCAACGAGGACGCGCGCAGCTGGTACGAGGCCATGTCCAAGGCCTGGGGCCAGACCCTCGATGCCCAGGCCACCGTCATCACCGACCTCTCGGCCAAGATCAGCGAGGGCGGCGACCAGCCGTCGAACATGGTCGAGCTGACCGCGCAGAGCCTGAAGATGCAGTTCATGTCGAACAACGCGGCCACTTCGCAGAACGCGACCGGCCAGGCCCTCGAGACCCTGGGCAAGCGCCAGTAAAGGCCCGCCCGGCGCGCCCGCGGGCGCGCCGCAACGGGGCATCGCCCCAAGGAGCATCCCATGATCGAAGCCATCGCCCAGGTCGGCATCGACCAGTCCGCCGTCGCCGGAGGCGCGGCCGCCGCAGGCGGCCCGGGCCAGGCCGGCGCCTACGACGTCGCCCACTTCCGCAACGCCTACACCCAGGCGCAGTCCGCGGCCGAGGCCCCGGCCGCCAACGCGCTGCCCGCCGAGGCGGTCTCGCCGGCGCAGCCGCCGGGAGAGGGCCTGAAGGCCGCCCTGACCTTCTTCGACGCCATCAATGCGCGCGCCAGCGACATCGGCACCAAGTCGGAGAGCCTGATCGCCAAGAACGGGCAGTTCGCGCCGAGCGAGATGCTCGACCTGACCATGAAGGCGCATCACTTCATGTTCCAGGCCACGATCACCTCGAACGTCGCCAACCGCACGTCCGACGGCGTCCAGCAGTTGTTCCGCCAGCAGTCCTAGCCCCACGAGGTGCGTGCCATGCTCCGAGCAAGATTCCTCGTCCTCGCCCTCGGCTGCGTCGTGCTGGTCGCCTGCGGGCGCACCACGCTCTACAGCGACCTCAGCGAGCAGCAGGCCAACGAGATCGTGGCGGCCCTGCAGGCGGTCGGCCTCGACGCGCGCAAGGAGCTGTCGCGGCGCAAGAACGCGGGATGGGAGGTGCAGGTGCCCCAGGGGCACTTCCCGGAGGCCATGGACGTGCTCGCCGCGCGCGGCCTGCCGCGCGAGCGCTTCTCCAACCTCGGCGACCTGTTCGCCAAGGAAGGCTTCGCGTCCTCGGCGCTGGAGGAGAAGGCGCGCTACATCCACGGCATGACCCAGGTGCTCGAGGACACGCTCTCGCGCATCGACGGCGTGGTCACCGCGCGCGTGCACATCGCCCTGCCGGAGCGCGATCCGCTGGGCGGCAACACCCTGCAGCCGTCGGCGTCGGTCGTGCTGTTCGAGGAGAGCGGCGGATCGCTGCGCGAACGCGAGACCTCCATCAAGGGCATCGTCAAGGACGGCGTCGAGGGCCTGCGCGACATCAACAACGTCACCGTCGCCATCTTCCCCGCGCGCCAGCTCCCGGAATCGACCCAGGCGCGCGTGGGCGCGGTGCCCTCGGCGAGCATGGCCGGCTTCAGCAGCAGTCCGCTGGCGCTGGCGATCGGCATCGGCGTCACCGCCATCCTGACCATGCTCGGCACCAGCCTCTGGCTGCGTCCGCACCGCGGCGGCCGCGGCCGTTCCGAGGGCTGACATGACGGTCGACGCCGTGCTCGCGGAGGTCGATCGCGGCTGGGTCCCCGACATCGCGCCGGGGCTCTACGGGCGTGCCCTCGCCAGCGCGCGGGGGCGCCGCCTCCTGGTGGACTGGCTGGCCGCGGAGGCGCCCGCCGCCTTCGCGCCGGCGCGCGGCGGCATCGCCGCCACCACGCTGGTGCGCGTCTGGCCGCGGACGCGGCTGCGCACCCTGCACCTGCAGCTCGGCGCGCTCGCCCACGCCGCCGCCGTGCGCGCGGTGATCGACCGCGCGTCCGTACTGCGCCTGCGCACCCTGCTCGGCGACGGCTACCGGATGGCGCTGGACGCGAACGTCTGGCCGGGCCCCGCCGACGCCACGATCGTCGCGCCGCAGCGCGCCGCGCTGCAGGCGGCGCTGGCATCGGACCAGGCGCTGCGGCGCCTCTTCGGCACCCAGGGCCGGATCGAACTCCAGGGCTGGGCGGCCGGCGCCGACCCGGCACTGGCCGCGTGGGCGCGCCTGCTCGGGCCGCCCGATGCCGTGGGCCCGGGCACGCCGCTGCTGCCGGGCGACCTGGTCGCCACCCTGGTCGCGCATCACCGGGGGCCGGCATGAGCGCGATCGGCGCCTTCGAGCCGCGCACGCTGGCCCGGATGCACACCGGCGAAGTGATGGACGCCTCGGAATGGCGGGCGCTCGCCGACGTCGATGCCCTGCTCGAACGCATCAATGCATTGCAGGCCGCCGCCACCGAGGAGATCGCACAGGCGCGCGAGGCCGGCTACCAGGCCGGGTTCGCCGAAGGCCTGACCCGTGCCCAGCAACAGATGACACAGCAGCTCGCCGCCCTCAACGAGCGCCGCGCGCGCACCCTGGCCGAGGCCGAGGGCCGCATCGCCGACCTGGCCTGCGCCATCGTCGCGCGCATCGCGCCGGGGCTGGACGCCGAACGCCTGGTTCCGCCCCTGGTGGTGCAGGCGGTGGAGGCCGCGCAGGCGGAGCAGTTCCTGCTCATCCGCGTGCATCCCGACGCCCGTGCCGCGGTCGCCGGCAGCCTCGGCGAGGTGCGCCAGGCGCATCCGGCGGTGGGCGTGATCGAACTGGTTGCCGACGAGAGCCTCGACCCGCACAGCTGCGTGGTGGTCTCGGAGGCGGGCGAGGTGCGCGCCGGCGTGCAGCAGCAGATCGAGGCGATCCGCCAGGCGCTGGCCGCGGTCGGGCAGGCGGCGGCATGAACGGCCCGCGCACGCTCGCGCCCCTTGGCCCGCAGGCCGAACGCGACCCGCTGCTGGAGGCGCTCGGGCGCGCCAGCGCCATCGAGCGCGTCGGCAAGGTCGCCGAGGCCTACGGCACCCTGATCCGCGCCACCGGCCTGAAGGCCGCCATCGGCGAGCTGTGCGAGCTGCGCAACCCGGACCGCCCGGGCTTCCGCCTCGCGGCCGAGGTGGTCGGCGTATCGCGCAACCACACCCTGCTGACCCCGCTGGGCGCGCTCGACGGCGTCTCGGCCACCACCGAGGTGCTGGCGAGCGGGCGGCAGGCGGCGGTCAAGGTGGGCGACGCCCTCCTCGGCCGCATCCTCGACGCCCACGGCGAGCCGCTCGACGGCCTCGGCCCGCTGGCGACCACGGCCGAGGTGCCGATCTACGCGGCCTCGCCCAACCCGCTCAGCCGCACCCTGATCGAGCGCCCGTTCCCCACCGGCGTGCGCGCGCTCGACACCGTGCTCACCGCAGGCGAGGGACAGCGCCTGGGCATCTTCGCCGTCGCCGGCGGCGGCAAGTCCACGTTGCTCGGCATGCTGGCGCGCGGCGCCTCGTCCGACGTCAACGTGATCGTCCTGGTGGGCGAGCGCGGCCGCGAGGTCAACGAGTTCATCCACGACAGCCTGGGCGCCGCCGGCCTCGCGCGCTCGGTGCTGGTGGTCGCGACCTCGGACCGCCCCGCCCTGGAGCGCAGCCGCGCCGCCTGGGTCGGCACCGCCATCGCCGAGCACTTCCGCGACCAGGGCAAGCGCGTGCTGCTGCTGCTCGATTCGGTCACCCGCTTCGCCCGCGCCCTGCGCGACGTCGGCCTCGCCATCGGCGAGCCCCCCGCGCGCCGGGGCTTTCCGCCCTCAGTGTTCTCCGAGCTGCCGCGCCTGTTCGAGCGCGCCGGCAACAACGACAGGGGCGCGATCACCGCCTTCTACACCGTGCTGATGGAGGACGAGGACGGCAGCGACCCGGTCGCCGAGGAGGTGCGCTCCATCCTCGACGGGCACATCGTGCTCTCGCGCAAGCTGGCCGCCGCCTACCACTATCCGGCCATCGACGTGCTCGCCAGCGCCAGCCGCGTGATGCCGCGCGTGGCGTCCGAGGCGCATCAGCGGGCCGCCGGCCAGTTGCGGAAGTACCTGGCCAAGTACAACGAGATCGAGCTGCTGATCCAGCTCGGCGAGTACCGCCCCGGCAGCGACCGCGAGGCGGACATCGCCATCGAGAAGATCGGCGCCATCCGCCAGCTCCTGCAGCAGCCGGCGGCGCAGAGCGTGCCCTTCGCCGAGGCCGAGGGCGCGCTGAGGGCCCTGTTCCCGTGAGCCGCCGGCGCTACCCGCTCGAGACCCTGATCAAGGTGCGCGAGCATCGCACCGAGAAGGCGCGGCAGCTCGTGCTCGAACGCCTGGCCAAGGTCCGCGAGTGCCTCGCCGCCTGCACGCGCATCGAGGGCGAGATCCAGTCCCTGCGCAACGAGCGCGCGGCCCAGCGTGCGCGCCTGCTCGACCCGCCGCCGGCGGGCGTCGCCTGGCCGACGGCGCTGGCACAGCGCGAGGCGCACGCCGACCTGCTCGCCGCCAAGGCGGAGGCCGCCGGCCAACGGCTGCAGGCCGCGCGCCAGGCCCAGCACGCGGCCGAGGCGGAACTCGACGAGGCACGGAAGGCGTTCTCCCGCACCCGGTCGCGGCTGGACGCCCTGATACAGCGCCGCGAGGCGTGGCGGCGCGAGGAAGCCGCGCGCGCCGAGCGACTGGACGACCTGGCGCTGGCCGACCTGGTGTCGGCGCGCCACACGACCCGCAGCGAGGTGAACGGATGAGCGTATCCCGCAGCATGCCCTCGACGCCTTCCGAGGGCGTCTCCCGCTCGACCCAGGTACGCCCGACGGAGCGGGCTCCGGCGCGCACGCCGCCGCCCGGCGAGGCCGTGGAGCGCTTCCGCCAGCTGATGGGGCGTGGCGACGGCAATCCCCGCGCCGGAGTGCCGCTGCACGAGGGGGCGCATCGCGAGGCGCATGCAGGCGCTCAGGCCGCCACGACGGAGGCCCCGACGCCCCAGCAGGCGCTGCCGGCCGGTCCCGATGCCGAAACCGGCAGCGGAGAGATGGGCGGCGGCGACACCATGGCGCCGGCCGAACTCGCGGCGCTGATGCAGGCGCAGCTGGGCCTGCGCGAACCGGCGGGCCCGGTCGCCGTGCCGCTGCCCCAGGCCGCGCCGACCGCCACCGCGTTCGCCGAGCTGCTCGAACGCCAGGTCAGGCAGATGCTGGTCAGCGCCGGCGGCATCGACGCGCACGGCAACGGCGAGGTGCTGCTGCGGATGAGCGACGCCACCCTCCCCGGCACCGACCTCACCCTCGCCCGCGGGCCGGAGGGCTGGGTGCTGCGCGCCGACGTGCGTTCGCGGGACTCCTACGAGGCGATCCAGCGCGCCGCGCCCGAACTCGCCCGCCGCTTCGCCGAGCGCAACCTCGGCGAGCTCAGCATCGAGCCCCGCTTCGACGGCTGACGGCCGCCGCAGTCGCGGTGCGCCGCGCACGCGGTCCCTGCCAGTCGGCGCCGTCGAGCACGAAGCGCAGCGCAGGCCGGCCGAACTGCTGCGCGTCCCCCTTCGGCACGAAGCCCAGGCGCGCCAGCAGCGGTGGGATCGAGCGGTTCCCGGGTGCGCACAGGCCGACCAGCAACGGCAGGCCGAGCCGCGCGAAGGCGTGCTCGCACAGCGCAGCGCCGCCCTCCAGCGCGTAACCGCGGCCCCAGGCCGCCGGCAGCAGCCGAGCGCCGATGCCCACCTCGCCGTCCGCATCGGGCACCAGCGAGAACAGGCCGAGGAAGCGGTCGTCTTCCGTCGCGGCACGCCAGAAGCCCAAACCGGGATGCGCATGCGCGATCGAGCCGCTCCACAGGATGAAGCCGGCCGCTTCCGGCACGGTCGCGACATGCCCGTCCAGGAGGTGCCGCACCACGCGTGGATCGCCGCCCAGCGCGAGCAGGTCGGCGATGTCGCGGGCATCGAAGCGGCGGAAGCGGATCCGCCGGGTCGATGGGGGCGCGTCGCCGGCGGCGTTCGGGATCGACTGCATGGGGCGGCTCCAGGCTGGCGGCGATTGTGCGCCGTGGCGGCGGTCGGGGCGCATAGGGCGCGCCCTAGGTCGGGTACGACCTAGCTGGTCCCGCCACGGCACATGCGGAGACTTCGTCCCACGCTGCCCCTCAAAGCCTGCGACGCAGCGTCCGCCCCTACCCTGAAGAGGAACCAGCTATGTCCAGCAACATCGGCGATCTCGTCGGCGGCCTCGTCCAGTCGGCATTCACCGCGGTCGGAACCGCGCTCGGCGGACCGCTCGGCGGAATGATCGGGAACTACATCGGCAGCATGTTCAACGACTTCGCGTCCAGCTTCGTCGGCACCATGCTGAGCGATCTCGGCCTGCCCGCCGACGCCAACGAGGCGTTCCGCGGCGCGTTCAACAGCGGCTTCGCCGACGCCCTCGGCAACTTCGGGCTGTAAGCCGTGAGCATCGACCCGGCATGGCAGCAGCGGCGGGCGTTCGAGGAGAAGCTCGACCAGCTCGAACGCGAGAACGCCATCGGCGCCGGCGACCGCGAGGCCCTGGTGGCCCGCTTCGACGCCATGCAGCGCGAGCTCGCCGACGAGCTCGCCCTCGTCGTCAAGCCCGAGTACGAGCGCCGCTGCCGTGAGGATGGCGACGAGGCCGCCAGGGCCTGGCTGGCGGAAGCCGGGCGCGATCTCGGCCAACGCGCCGGGACGCAGACCCGCGCGATGATCCTGGAGATGATGGAGCGGGCCCGCGACGCTGCCTGAGCGGCACCCGCTGCGCACGGGGCCCGCGGCGTTCGCGCCGCGGGTCTTCGCCTTTTCGCAGGACCGACCGTCAGCGTTGCACGAAGCCGCGCTCGGTGAGCGCCACCCGGCGCACGTCGACGCCGAGGCGCTCGCACACCGCGGCCAGACCGTCGCGCAGGCGGGCGGCATCCTCGCCGCCGCTCTCCTTCCATGCCGCCGCGGCGAGCAGGGTGAGGACCGCGAAGCTCTCCGCGGAACTCTGGAGATCCGCCGCAGGCATCGCCGGGATCGCATCGCCCCGCGCCTGCACGCCGCGCGCCAGGGTCGCTCGCACCGCGTCGTAGGCGCCCTGCGGCACCGGCCGGTCGTGTCCGTGGACGATGGCCCATGCGTAGATCAGGAAGGCGGCGTGCACGTCGCCCATGTTGTGCGGGGAGTAGCCGGCATCGGCAAGGACGCGCGCGTACTCGCGCTGCAGGACGCCGGACTCGAGCGTATCGAGCATTTCGTCGCGCCCCCGGCCCAGAGGCCGCGCCAGCAGGGTCAGGAAGTCGCCATCCGAGAGCGGCCCCGCGGCCAGAGGCTGCAGCGCGTCCGGCCACGCCGCGGCCTCTCCTGCGAACGCCGCGGCGAGCTTCCGGTTGACGTCCCGCCTGACGCCGGGGTCCGGCGAGAACGCGAAGACCTCCAGGCCCCGCCGCCCCGGGTCCGGCGCGGGGACCTCCTCCGCAGCCGGCGCCGCCTCGTCCCGGTGCCGCGGCAGATGGGTGTCGTGCCAGGCGCCGACTGCATTGATGTAGGGCATGTCGCCGATGGTCTGGGCGTGGACGACCGTCGGCAGGACGACAGCCGCCAGGAGCATGCGGGCGAAGGGGGCGAGCGGCGATTTCCTGCGCATGTCGGTTCGCGGTGAGGGGAGCCCGCGGATGATGGCTTCCGGCTGGGGCGTACCGCCCTGGGGAGCACCCTAGGTTGCCGGGCGTCGTCCGCGAGACATACTCGGGCGGTTGCACTACCCCGCGCAGGAGCCTGTCATGCCTTTGAACCCGGAACAGAAGGACGCCGTCGTCGGATCCATGCGCGAGGCGATCGAGAACGATCCGTCCGTCGCACCCGACCAACGGGACGCCCTCCTCCGCCATTTCGAGCACATCCTCGAGGCTGCGGACACCGAAAGCCAAAGCACGGCGCAGTCGCCGGACATGCAGTGGATGGCCGCTCTCGACGATGCCGGTGGCGAGCTTTCTGCCGACCAGCGCAGCGAGATCGCACGCGAGCTGAATGAACTGGCGGCTCTTGCGCAGAGCCCCGAGATCCGGTTGGCGAACGAGTTCGCCGAGCGTTGCCGCCGCGACGGCGAACCGACCGCTCGCGAATGGCTGAAAGGCGCGCTCGCACAGCAGGCCGCGCAGGAGCGCCGGGAGCCGGTGCTCGACGACCCGGTCGCTGCGCGCCTGTGGGCGGAACGACGCTGACGCACGGGAGAACCCTTGGTAGGGAACGCCCTAGCTAGAACGGCAGTCCCGGCCCTCGCATCATCGCCCCAAGCTTCCTCCGCACACCGCCGGACCCGCTCCGGACGAAGGTCAAGCCAACCCACCTACAGTAGTCGAGGACCACGACAATGAGCATCGGCAACTTCGATTCGGTTTCCTATCAGATCAACCTGACCCGCGTCACCAGCAGCGAGTTCAGCGAGAGCTCCGGCGGCAGCTGGCTGGTCGCCATGGCCAAGAACCTCGGCAAGCAGCTCGGCCAGGAGTACCAGAAGCTCTTCGAGCTCTCCAAGCAGATCGGCGGCATGGATTCGCAGAAGAACCCGGAGAAGTTCTCCGAGCTGACCAACGAGTTCTCCGCGCGCTCGCAGCTCGCGAACATGCTGAGCAACGCGATCTCGACGGCGATCAAGTCCATCGGCGAAGGCCAGACGGCGGTCGCGCGCAAGCAGTAAGCGCTCGCCGGGCGCGACTCCGGGGGCGGGCAGCGATGCCCGCCCCCGTTCGTGTTGCGGCCCGCGGCCCCGGCGCACGCCTCACGCGGCCTCCGCGATCATCCGTCCCATCGTTCGAGAAGGAGGCGACGACATGCATCCACTCAGTTCCGCCGGCCTGACCGGGATACTGCTCGTCGTCGGCGTCGCAGGAACCTGCCACGCGCAATCCACGCCGATGGTGTTGGACCCGTCCTTCTACAGCAACGCGGCGGCGCTGAGCATCACCAACCGCCGGCTTGCCGAACGCGCGGTGCAGCGCGATGGCGGGTCGGCTCCGCACGAGACGGAGCGGGAGGCAGCGACGCCCGCCAGCCTCGATTTCGTGCGCGATCCGGCCGTCACCGCGGCGGTACGCGACGCGATGCTGGAGCGCACCCGGCGCAGCAATCCGGCCGCCGCCGCGGAGTTCGACCGCAGCACGCGCGAGAGCGACTACGTCTCCGCCTTCGACGACATGGTCGGCGAGTACGGCTACCGCAGCACGAACGTCGCGGACGTCGCCGCGGCCCAGCTCGTCGTGAGCTGGATGATCGTCAACGGCACGCCCGAGCCCTCGCCCGCGCAGTTCGAGCTCGTCCGCAGGCAGATGGAACGGCGCCTGCTCGACGATGCGCGCCTCGCCCGCGCGGAGGATGCAGCGAAACAGGCCGTCGCCGACGAGATGCTGTTCCGCAGCGTCATGCTGGCGGCGGCGCGCACGCACCTGGAAAGGAACCCCGACCCGACCGTCTCGCGCGCCTTCGCCGCGTCGGTCCGGAACATGATGCGCGAGCAGGCGGGGCTCGACGTGCTCGGGCTGGCACTGGCCCGCGACGGCTTCGCCGGGCTGTAGCGGTGGCGCGCGGGCGCTCGACGATGCCGCGACCCAACGAGGACACGACGATGCGCGTACCGCCGGAGCGGTTCCCACCGGGATTCCGCCGCCCCACCTTCGCAGCACTCGCGCTGCTGGCCGGCCTGGCGACGGCCGGCGACGATCCCGCGACGCCCGCCGGCGCGGGCATGCAGGAGGCCGCCACGCCACCCGCGACGCGGGCGAGCACGCCGGCCACGATCGGCGACGGCGCCGCCCGCGATGCCCTGCGCGCCGCCATCGGTCGCGCGCTCTCGGCGCCCGCGCCGGACACGGCGCCCGCGGACCCGCGCCTGGCCTTCCGGCGCGATCCCGAAATCAGCCGCGAGGTGCAGCGGCGGATGCTGGAGGCCGGGGCGCGCACGCCCGGAACGCGGCGCGGCATGGAGGGCCTGTTCGCCTCCGGCGCCCTGCTGCGCGAGTACGACGCACTGCTGTCGCGCTTCGGCTACTCGCCGCAGAACCTCGCCGACGTGATCGCCGCCTACCTCGTGGTGTCGTGGGAGATCGTCAACGAGCGCGATTCGAACGACGAGCCGGCCGGACAGCGCGCGGTACGCGCGCAGCTGGTGGCGCCGCTGGCGGCCGATCCGGCGATCCTGGCGATGAGCGACGCCGAGAAGCAGGCCTACGCCGAGCAGCTGGCGTACATGACGATGATCCTCGGCGCGGGCTACCAGGACGTCCGGCGTCGCGGCCAGCGACGGCAGCTGGCGGACATGCAGACCGCGGTGCGGGGGAACGTCCTCGCCACCGGCGTCGACCTGGAGCGGATGGCGCTGACGCCGCAGGGGCTGCTGCCGCGCTGACGGCTCCGCCAACGAAGAAGGCCCGGCGATGCCGGGCCTTCCGATTCCGTCCTGTCGCGATGCGCGGCGCTACTCGGATTCCCACCACATCCAGAAGTCGTCGTAGAGGCGGCCGAAGAAGCCGGCCTCGGACACGTCCGACAGCGCGATCAGCGGACGCTCGGCCACGACCTCGCCGTCGAGGCGCACGCGGACCGTTCCCACCTGCTGGCCCTGCGCGATCGGCGCGACCAGCCGGGTCGGCACGTCCATGGTCGCCTGCAGTTCCTCGTAGCGGCCGCGCGGCAGGCTGACCAGGAGCGGCTCGGCGAGGCCGAGGTCGACGCTGTTGGCGGTGCCCTTCCACACGCGCTGGTCGGCGATCTTGACCTGGGCGTCGTAGAGCTTCTGGGTCTCGTAGAAGCGGAAGCCCCAGTTCAGCAGCGCCAGGCTGTCGCCCTCGCGTCGGCGGAAGCCCTCGGTGCGCGAGCCCTGGATCCCCATGACCACCGAGAGCAGGCGCTGGTCGCCGCGCTTGGCCGAAGCCAGCAGGCAGTAGCCGGCGGCCGAGGTGTGCCCGGTCTTGATGCCGTCGACGGTGCTGTCCTTCCACAGCAGGCCGTTGCGGTTGTACTGGCGGATGTTGTTGTGGGTGTATTCCTTGATCGCGTGCAGCGCGTAGTGCTCGGGGAAGTCGCGAATCAGCGCGCGCCCGAGGATGGCGATGTCGCGGGCGCTCATCTGGTGGCCCGGCGCGGTCAGTCCGTGGGAGTTGACGAAGTGCGAGTTGGTCATGCCCAGCCGCTGCGCGTAGCTGTTCATCAGCTGGGCGAACGCCTCCTCGGTGCCGGCGATGTGCTCGGCGAGCGCGATCGAGGCGTCGTTGCCGGACTGCACGACCATGCCCTTGAGCACCTCCTCGAGCGGCGCGCGGGTGTTCACGTCGAAACCCGAGTAGCTGCCGTCGGTCCCGGCGCCGCCCTCGCGCCAGGCGCGCTCGCTGATCAGCACCTGGTCGTCGAGCGCGACCTTGCCGGCGGCCAGTTCGGCGGCGACGACGTAGGTCGTCATCACCTTGGTGATGCTGGCCGGGTCCAGCGGCGTATCGATGTTGTCGCCCGCCAGGATCTGGCCGCTCTCGTAGTCCATCACCAGCCAGGCGGCGCCGGAGGAGGCGGGCGCGGCCGGGATCTGCACCGGACCGGCCGCGGGAGCCGGCGCACCCGGCTGCGGGACGGGCGTCGGGACCGGCGTGGGCTGCGGCGTCTGGGCGTGCGCGCCGAAGGCGAGCGCGGCGGCGACAACGGCGGTGTACAGGTGCTTCATGGAACGGCGGACTCCGGAGAATGCGGCGGGTGCGGGACCCGCGAAAGGGAAAGGCTAATCGAGCGCCACGCGCGGCTGGCCGAGGCCGAGCGCCGTCACCCGCGCGGCGGCCTCGGCGGCGGCGTCGGCCGCGAGCGGCCCCAGGCGCACGCGCCAGTAGGCGCGGCCGGCGACGTCCACCGGCGCGATCTCGATCCCGCCCAGGCCGGCCTCGCGCAGGCGGCGTGCGGCGGTATCGGCGTTCGCGCGCTCGGCGAAGCTGCCGACCTGCAGCCAGGCGGTGGCCCCGGCGGGGACCTGCGGCAGCGGCGGGGCGGGAGGCGCGGGGCTCGGCAGCGGTGCCGGCGGCAGTTCGGCGATCTCGGCGGCCGGCGACAGGTCCACCGCGCTGGCGGTCGCCGGCGGCGGCAGCGCCGGAGCCGCGGCGACCGCGGTGGGCGGCGCCTGGACCGGCGGC
>NZ_JBHSGG010000069.1:0-16016 GCF_042654365.1 Coralloluteibacterium thermophilum | reverse complement strand
TGCCGTGGTCAACGTGACCGATCGTGCCGACGTTCACGTGCGGCTTGGTGCGCTCGAACTTACCCTTAGCCATTTCGAATTAACCTCTGGATCTTTGTTCTTGATAAGGAATCAGGACTTCTTGATGACCGCGTCGGCGATGTTCGCCGGCGCCTCCTCGTAGTGGTCGAACTCCATCGAGAAGGTCGCGCGGCCCTGCGTCATCGAGCGCAGCGCGGTCGCGTAGCCGAACATCTCGCCCAGCGGGATCATCGCGTTGATGACCTTGCCCGACGGGCTGTCGTCCTGACCCTGCAGCACGCCACGACGGCGGCTCACGTCGCCCATCACGTCGCCGAGGTAGTCCTCGGGGCTGACGATCTCGACCTTCATGATCGGCTCGAGCAGCGCCGGGCTGGCCTTGGCGAAGCCCTGCTTGAACGCCATCGAGGCGGCCAGCTTGAACGCCATTTCGGACGAGTCGACGTCGTGGTACGAACCGAACACCAGCTTGACCTTCACGCCCACCACCGGGAAGCCGGCCAGCGGGCCGCTGGTGATGGTCTCGCGCAGGCCCTTCTCCACCGAGGGGATGAACTCCTTCGGGATCACGCCACCGGTGATCTCGTTGATGAACAGGAAGTCGTCCTTGATGTCCGCGGCGTACTTCTCGCGGTCCTCGGCGGTCAGCGGCGACAGCTCGATCACCACGTGGCCGTACTGACCCTTACCGCCGGACTGCTTGGCGTGCTTGTAGTCGGACTTGACGTCGGAGGAGCGGATGGTCTCGCGGTAGGCCACCTGCGGCTTGCCGACGTTGGCCTCCACGTTGAACTCGCGGCGCATGCGGTCGACGATGATGTCGAGGTGCAGCTCGCCCATGCCCGAGATGATGGTCTGGCCGGACTCCTCGTCGGTGCGGACGCGGAAGCTGGGATCTTCCTGGGCCAGGCGACCCAGGGCGTTGCCCATCTTCTCCTGGTCGGACTTGGTCTTCGGCTCGACCGCCATCGAGATGACGGGATCGGGGAAGGTCATCCGCTCCAGCACGATCGGCGCGTCGTTGGCGCACAGCGTGTCGCCGGTCGTCACGTCCTTCAGGCCCACGGCCGCGGCGATGTCGCCGGCCAGCACTTCCTTGATCTCGTCGCGCTGGTTGGAGTGCATCTGCAGCAGGCGGCCGATGCGCTCCTTCTTGCCCTTGACCGAGTTCAGCACCTGGTCGCCGGCGCTGAGCGTGCCGGAGTAGACGCGGAAGAAGGTCAGCGAGCCGACGAACGGATCGGTCATGATCTTGAACGCCAGCGCCGAGAACGGGGCCTTGTCGCTGGACTCGCGGCTCAGCTCCTTGGTCTCGTCGTCCATGTCGACGCCCTTCACCGGCGGCACGTCCACCGGCGACGGCAGCAGGTGCACGACGCCGTCGAGCATGGCCTGCACGCCCTTGTTCTTGAACGCCGAGCCGCAGAACACCGGCACGATCTCCACGCGCAGGGTGCGCTCGCGCAGACCGGACAGGATCTCCTCCTCGGAAAGCTCGCCGCCGCCGAGGTACTTGTCCATCAGCTCCTCGCTGGCCTCGGCCGCGGCCTCGACCATGAAGGAGCGCGCCGCAGTGGCCTTCTCGACCAGCTCGGCGGGGATGTCGCGGTACTCGAACACGGTGCCCTGCGAGGCGGCATCCCAGTGGATGGCCTTCATCTTCAGCAGATCGACCACGCCCTCGAAGCCGTCCTCGGCGCCGACCGGCACCTGCATCGGCACGGCGTACGCGCCCAGGCGCGACTTCAGCTGCTCGACGACCTTGTCGAAGTTCGCGCCGGTGCGATCCATCTTGTTGACGAACGCCATGCGCGGAACGCGGTACTTGTTGGCCTGGCGCCACACCGTCTCGGACTGCGGCTGCACGCCGCCGACCGCGCACAGCACGAAGACCGCGCCGTCGAGCACGCGCAGCGAGCGCTCCACCTCGATGGTGAAGTCCACGTGCCCGGGGGTGTCGATGATGTTGAAGCGGTGCTGCGGCAGGGACTTGTCCATGCCCGTCCAGAACGCGGTGGTCGCCGCGGACGTGATGGTGATGCCGCGCTCCTGCTCCTGCTCCATCCAGTCCATCGTCGCGGCACCATCGTGCACTTCGCCGATCTTGTGGCTGACGCCGGTGTAGAACAGGATGCGCTCGGACGTGGTCGTCTTGCCGGCATCGATGTGGGCCATGATGCCGAAGTTGCGGTAACGCTCGATGGGTGTGGTACGGGCCACTTCAATTACCTCGGATTACCAGCGGTAGTGGGCGAACGCCTTGTTCGCCTCCGCCATGCGATGGGTTTCTTCGCGCTTCTTCACGGCACCGCCGCGGTTCTCGGACGCGTCGAGCAGTTCGGCGGCGAGCTTGCGGGGCATGGAGTTTTCGCCGCGCTTACGCGCGGAGTCGATCACCCAGCGCATCGCCAGGGCGGTACGACGGGAGGCACGCACCTCGACCGGGACCTGGTAGGTCGCACCGCCGACGCGGCGGGACTTGACCTCGACGGCCGGCGCGACGTTGTTCAGCGCCTTCTCGACCAGCTCCAGGGAGTTCGCGTTCTTCTCGGCGATGACGTCCATCGCGCCATAGACGATCTTCTCAGCGACCGACTTCTTGCCGCTGAACATCACCATGTTGATGAAGCGGGCGACCAGCTCGCTGCTGTGCTTGGGATCCGGCAGGACCGAGCGTGTACCGGGAGAACCTTTACGGGACATGTTGCGTGCCTAGATTGGAAAAAGAGCAGTGCGACCGGAGCGTGCCGGGCGCGCCTTCTACGGGGACTGCTTAGGACTTGGGCTTCTTGGCGCCGTACTTCGAGCGCGCCTGACGGCGCTTCGCCACGCCGGAGGCGTCGAGCGAACCGCGCACGGTGTGGTAGCGCACGCCCGGCAGGTCCTTGACGCGACCGCCGCGGATCAGCACCACCGAGTGCTCCTGCAGGTTGTGGCCTTCGCCACCGATGTAGGAGATGACCTCGAAGCCATTGGTCAGACGCACCTTGGCCACCTTGCGGAGCGCCGAGTTCGGCTTCTTCGGGGTGGTGGTGTAGACGCGCGTGCACACGCCGCGACGCTGCGGGCAGTCGGCGAGCGCGGGGGACTGGCTCTTGTAGGTCGGGGCCTGCCGCGGCTTGCGGACAAGCTGGTTGATCGTCGCCATTTGGAGTGGACCCTTTGCGAAAACAAAGGCAGGCCGGGAAACCCGACCTGCCGAGAAGCGGAAGTGTACTTCCAGTTCGCCCGCAGCGTCAACGGCGCCGCCACGGACTACCCGCCCATCCTGGGCCGAACACGAGGCGCATCCTGCGCCTCATTTCGATATGTGATCTATCCCGGAGCGCCCGGAGGCGGACTCACTCCTGCGGGGCGGACTCGTCGCCGACGGGAGAGACCTCCTCCGCCGGGATCGACGCAGCGCGGAGCGCGTCGAACTCGGAATCCGCCACGTCTTCGGCGGTACGCCGACGCTCGCTGTGGTAGGCGAGACCGGTGCCGGCAGGGATAAGCCGACCAACGATAACATTCTCCTTCAGGCCGCGCAAGGTGTCGCGGGTACCACGGACCGCCGCCTCGGTGAGGACGCGGGTGGTCTCCTGGAAGGAGGCCGCCGAGATGAACGACTCGGTCGCCAGCGACGCCTTGGTGATGCCCAGCAGGACGGGCTGGCCCTTGGCCGGGAGCTCGTTGCGGGCGATCGCCTTGGCGTTCTCCTCGACCAGACGGACGCGCTCGACCTGCTCGCCGACCAGGTAGCGGCTGTCGCCCGGGTCGGTGATCTCCACCTTGCGCAGCATCTGGCGAATGATCGTCTCGATGTGCTTGTCGTTGATCTTCACGCCCTGCAGGCGATAGACGTCCTGGATCTCCTTCACGAGGTAGGCCGCGAGCGGCTCCACCCCGAGCAGGCGCAGGATGTCCTGCGGGTTCGGCTCGCCGTCCACGATGGTCTCGCCCTTCTCCACGTGCTCGCCCTCGAACACGTTGATCTGGCGATGCTTCGGGATCAGCACCTCGAACTCGTTGCCGGTCTCGGTGTCGGTGATGATCAGGCGCTGCTTGCCCTTGGTCTCCTTGCCGAACGAGATGACGCCGGACTGCTCGGCGAGGATCGCCGCGTCCTTCGGCACGCGGGCCTCGACCAGGTCCACCACGCGCGGCAGACCGCCGGTGATGTCGCGGGTCTTGGACGCTTCCTGCGGGATGCGCGCGACCACGTCGCCGATGCCCACTTCCGCACCGACCTCGAGCGAGACGATCGCGCGCGGCGGCATGTAGTAGATCGCCGGCTGCTTGGTGCCGGGCAGCATGACCTCGTTGCCCTCGGCATCGAGCAGGCGGATCGCCGGGCGCGCGCCCTGCAGGTCCTTGAGCTTGCGACGGCCCAGGCGCTCGCCCGCGGGGGTGCGCAGTTCGACCTCGCGCTCCTTGTCGCCGGCGATGCGCTTGGGATCGATGACCTCGGTGGACTCCAGGCCGGTCAGGTCGTCGCGCTTCTTCTGGAAGGTGATGCCTTCGTAGAAGTCGACGAACTCGACGCGGCCGGCGGTCTCGGAGACGACCGGGTGGTTGTGCGGATCCCAGTTGGCCACGGTCTGGCCGGCCTGGACGGGATCGCCGTCCTTGGCGTTGATGACCGCGCCGTAGGGCAGCTTGTAGCTCTCGCGCACGCGGCCGGCGGCGTCCAGCACCGACAGCTCGCCAGAACGCGAGACGGCGACGAGGTTGCCGTTCTCCTGGCGGACGGTCTTGATGTTGTTGAACTTGATCGTGCCGTTGGTGCGCACCGAGACCTTGTCGACCGCCGCCGCACGCGACGCCGCGCCACCGATGTGGAACGTACGCATGGTGAGCTGCGTGCCCGGCTCGCCGATCGACTGCGCGGCGATGACGCCAACCGCCTCGCCGATGTTGACCATGTGGCCACGGGCCAGGTCGCGACCGTAGCAGTTCGCGCACACGCCGAAGGTCGATTCGCAGGTGATGGTCGAGCGGACCTTGATGGCCTGCACGCCCGCTTCCTCGAGCTTCTGCACCCACTGCTCGTCGAGCAGGGTGTTGCGCTCGACGATCGGGTCCTCGTCGTTGCCCGGCAGGAACACGTCCTCGGCCACGATGCGGCCCAGCACGCGATCGCGCAGCGGCTCGACCACGTCGCCGCCTTCGACGATCGGGGTCATGGTCAGGCCGTTCTTGGTGCCGCAGTCGGCCTCGGTGATGACCACGTCCTGCGCCACGTCGACGAGGCGGCGGGTCAGGTAGCCCGAGTTCGCCGTCTTCAGCGCGGTGTCGGCCAGGCCCTTGCGGGCGCCGTGGGTCGAGATGAAGTACTGCAGGACGTTGAGGCCCTCGCGGAAGTTCGCGGTGATCGGGGTCTCGATGATCGAGCCGTCCGGACGCGCCATCAGGCCGCGCATGCCGGCGAGCTGACGGATCTGCGCCTGCGAACCACGCGCGCCGGAGTCGGCCATGATGTAGATCGAGTTCATCGACTTCTGCTCGATGGTCTCGCCCTTCGCGTTCTGCACCTTGTCGGTGCCGATCGCGTCCATCATCGCCTTGGCCACGCGCTCGTTGGTACGCGACCAGATGTCGACGACCTTGTTGTAGCGCTCGCCCGCGGTGACCAGACCCGACTGGTACTGCTCCTGGATCTCCAGCACCTCGGTCTCGGCTTCCGCCAGGATCGGCTTCTTCTCGTCCGGGATGGTCATGTCGTCGATGCCGATCGACACGCCCGCACGGGTCGCGTAGGCGAAGCCGGTGTACATGAGCTGGTCGGCGAAGACGACCGTCTCCTTCAGGCCCAGCATGCGGTAGCAGGTGTTGATCAGGCGGCTGATGTTCTTCTTGGTCAGCTCGGTGTTGACCAGCGCGTACGGCAGGCCCTCCGGCAGGATCTCGGCCAGCAGCGCGCGACCCACGGTCGTGTCCACGATCGAGGTCGATTCGGTGCGGCCGCCCTGCTCGTCGATCTCGACCTGGCGGATGCGGACCTTCACCTTGGCGTGCAGCTGCACGACGCGGTTGTCGTAGGCGCGCTTCACCTCGGCGATGTTGGCGAACACCATGCCCTCGCCCGCCTTGTTCTCGAGTGCGCGGGTCATGTAGTACAGGCCGAGCACGACGTCCTGCGACGGCACGATGATCGGCTCGCCGTTCGCCGGCGACAGGATGTTGTTCGACGCCATCATCAGGGCGCGCGCCTCGAGCTGCGCCTCGATGGACAGCGGTACGTGCACGGCCATCTGGTCGCCGTCGAAGTCGGCGTTGAACGCGGTGCAGACCAGCGGGTGCAGCTGGATCGCCTTGCCCTCGACCAGCACCGGCTCGAACGCCTGGATGCCCAGGCGATGCAGGGTCGGCGCGCGGTTAAGGAGCACCGGATGCTCGCGGATCACCTCCTCGAGGATGTCCCACACCTCGGCCGACTCGCGCTCGACGAGCTTCTTGGCGGCCTTGATGGTGGTGGCCAGGCCGCGGCGCTGCAGCTTGGAGAAGATGAAGGGCTTGAACAGCTCGAGCGCCATCTTCTTCGGCAGGCCGCACTGGTGCAGCTTGAGGTAGGGACCGACCACGATGACCGAGCGGCCGGAGTAGTCCACGCGCTTGCCGAGCAGGTTCTGGCGGAACCGGCCCTGCTTGCCCTTGATCATGTCGGCCAGCGACTTCAGCGGGCGCTTGTTGGTGCCCGTGATCGCGCGGCCGCGGCGGCCGTTGTCGAGCAGCGCGTCGACCGACTCCTGCAGCATGCGCTTCTCGTTGCGCACGATGATGTCGGGCGCGTTGAGCTCGAGCAGGCGCTTCAGGCGGTTGTTGCGGTTGATGACGCGGCGGTACAGGTCGTTGAGGTCGGAGGTCGCGAAGCGGCCGCCGTCCAGCGGGACCAGCGGGCGCAGGTCGGGCGGCAGCACCGGCAGCACGGTCAGCACCATCCACTCCGGCTTGTTGCCGGACTCGAGGAAGGCCTCCATGAGCTTGATGCGCTTGGACAGGCGCTTGAGCTTGGTCTCGGAGTTGGTCGCGGCGATCTCCTCCTTCAGGCGGATCACCTCCGACTGCAGGTCGATCGTCTTCAGCAGGTCGTAGACGGCCTCGGCGCCCATCGCGGCCTCGAAGTCGTCGCCGTGCTCCTGGCGCGCCTGGAGCATCTGCTCCTCGGACAGGAGCTGGCCGCGCTCGAGCACGGTCAGGCCCGGCTCGGTCACCACGTAGGCTTCGAAGTACAGGATGCGCTCGATGTCGCGCAGCGTCATGTCCAGCATGAGGCCGATGCGCGAGGGCAGCGACTTCAGGAACCAGATGTGCGCGGTCGGGCTGGCCAGCTCGATGTGGCCCATGCGCTCACGGCGCACCTTGGCCAGGGTGACCTCGGTGCCGCACTTCTCGCAGACCACGCCGCGGTGCTTCATGCGCTTGTACTTGCCGCACAGGCACTCGTAGTCCTTGATCGGACCGAAGATGGCCGCGCAGAACAGGCCGTCGCGCTCCGGCTTGAAGGTGCGGTAGTTGATGGTCTCGGGCTTCTTCACCTCGCCGAACGACCACGAGCGGATCAGGTCCGGCGACGCCAGCGCGATCTTGATCGCGTCGAAATCGAGCGTCTGGCGCTGCTGGTTGAAGAGGTTGAGCAGGTCTTTCATTTGGATTCTCCGGAAAGGAGTAAGTCGTCGAGGGAGGCGGCTGGTGCGGGCGTCGAGGGCGGGCCCGGGGAAGGGGGCGAGGGATGGCGCGCGTCGTGCAGCCGTGCCCTCTGCCCTGCCCCCTGAGCCCGCGTCCTACCCGCTCAGTGCTCCTCGAGCTCGATGTTGATGCCCAGCGAGCGGATTTCCTTGACCAGCACGTTGAAGGACTCGGGCATGCCCGCGGCCATCTCGTGTTCGCCGTCGACGATGTTCTTGTACATCTGGTTGCGGCCCTGCACGTCGTCGGACTTCACCGTCAGCATTTCCTGCAGGGTGTAGGCCGCGCCGTAGGCCTCGAGGGCCCAGACCTCCATCTCGCCGAAGCGCTGGCCGCCGAACTGCGCCTTGCCGCCCAGCGGCTGCTGGGTGACGAGCGAGTACGGGCCGGTCGAGCGCGCGTGCATCTTGTCGTCGACCAGGTGGTTCAGCTTCAGCATGTGCATGTAGCCGATGGTCACCTCGCGCTCGAACGCCTCGCCGGTGCGGCCGTCGTACAGCGTGGTCTGGCCGGAGGTCGGCAGGTCGGCCAGCTTCAGCATGGCCTTGATCTCCGACTCCTCGGCGCCGTCGAACACCGGGGTCGCCATCGGCACGCCGTCGCAGAGGTTCTTGGCGAGGGTGATGAGCTCCTCGTCCGAGAACTGCGACAGGTCGACGCGGTCGCCGGTCGGCCGCTGGTCGTGGTTGTAGATCTCGCCCAGGAACTTCCGGAGATCGGCCACGGCCTGCTGCTGCTCGAGCATGCGCTGGATCTTGCGGCCCAGGCCCTTGGCGGCCCAGCCCAGGTGCACCTCGAGGATCTGGCCGATGTTCATGCGCGACGGCACGCCCAGCGGGTTGAGCACGATGTCCACGGTCTCGCCGTCGGCGGTGTGCGGCATGTCCTCGACCGGCACGATCGTGGAGACGACGCCCTTGTTGCCGTGGCGGCCGGCCATCTTGTCGCCCGGCTGGATGCGGCGCTTCACGGCCAGGTAGACCTTGACCATCTTGAGCACGCCGGGGGCGAGGTCGTCGCCCTGGGTGATCTTGGCCCGCTTGTCGACGAAGCGCTTCTCGAACTCCGCCTTGTGCGCCTCGATCTGCTTGCTGGCGCGCTCCACGGCGTCGGCCGCGTCGTCGTCCTTCATGCGGATCGAGAACCAGTCGTCCTTCTTCAGGCCGTCGAGGTAGGCATCGGTGATCTCGGTGCCCTTCTTCAGGCCGCCGGGACCGCCGTTGGCGACCTTGCCCACGATCTGCTGGCGCAGGCGCGCGTAGATCGCGCCTTCCAGGATGCGGAACTGGTCGTCGAAGTCCTTCTTGACGCGGCGGATCTCGGACTCCTCGATCTGGCGCGCGCGCTTGTCCTTCTCGATGCCGTCGCGGGTGAAGACGTGCACGTCGACGACGGTGCCGTCCATGCCCGGCGGCACGCGCAGCGAGCTGTCCTTCACGTCGGACGCCTTCTCGCCGAAGATCGCGCGGAGCAGCTTCTCTTCCGGGGTCAGCTGGCTCTCGCCCTTCGGCGTGACCTTGCCGACCAGGATGTCACCCGCGCGCACCTCGGCGCCGATGTAGACCACGCCCGACTCGTCGAGGCGGCCGAGCGCCTGCTCGGACAC
The DNA here is from genome assembly GCF_042654365.1 of Coralloluteibacterium thermophilum. Taxonomy (NCBI): domain Bacteria; kingdom Pseudomonadati; phylum Pseudomonadota; class Gammaproteobacteria; order Lysobacterales; family Lysobacteraceae; genus Coralloluteibacterium; species Coralloluteibacterium thermophilum. Next base: position 6,721 of record NZ_JBHSGG010000069.1, on the reverse strand, counting down.
GTTCGGGATGTCGGCGGTGATCTCCTCCGGCCCGAGCTTGGTGTCGCGCGCGACGCAGGTCAGCTCCTCGATGTGGATCGTCGTGTAGCGGTCCTCCTGGACCACGCGCTCCGAGAGCAGGATCGAGTCCTCGAAGTTGTAGCCGTTCCACGGCATGAACGCGACGAGCATGTTCTGGCCGAGCGCGAGCTCGCCGATGTCGGTCGAGGGACCGTCGGCCAGCACGTCGCCGCGCGCCACCACGTCGCCCACCGAGACCAGCGGACGCTGGTTGATGCAGGTGTTCTGGTTGGAGCGGGTGTACTTCACCAGGTTGTAGATGTCGACGCCGGCGTCGTTGTCGCCGACCTCCTCCTCGTGCGCGCGCACCACGATGCGGGCCGCGTCGACCTGGTCGATCACGCCGCCGCGGCGGGCGTTCACGGTGACGCCCGAGTCGCGCGCCACGGCGCGCTCGATGCCGGTGCCCACGAGCGGCTTCTGCGCACGCAGGGTCGGCACGGCCTGGCGCTGCATGTTCGCGCCCATCAGCGCGCGGTTGGCGTCGTCGTGCTCGAGGAAGGGCACCAGCGCGGCCGCGACCGACACCGACTGCATCGGCGAGACGTCCATGTAGTGGATCTCGGCCGGCGGCTTCAGCAGGGTCTCGCCCTGGAAGCGGCAGGTCACGAAGTCCGCGCTGAACGCGCCCTTCTTGTCGAGCTCGGCATTCGCCTGCGCGATGACGTAGTCGTTCTCCTCGATCGCCGAGAGGTAGTCGACCTGGTCGGTGACCACGCCGTCCACGACCTTGCGGTACGGCGTCTCGAGGAAGCCGTAGCGGTTGGTGCGGGCGTAGACCGCCAGCGAGTTGATCAGGCCGATGTTCGGGCCTTCCGGCGTCTCGATGGTGCAGACGCGGCCGTAGTGGGTCGGGTGCACGTCGCGCACCTCGAAGCCGGCGCGCTCGCGGGTCAGGCCGCCCGGGCCGAGCGCGGACACGCGGCGCTTGTGCGTGACCTCGGACAGCGGGTTGTTCTGGTCCATGAACTGCGACAGCTGCGAGGAGCCGAAGAACTCCTTGATCGCGGCGGCCACCGGCTTGGCGTTGATGAGCTCCTGCGGGGTCAGCCCCTCCGCCTCGGCCAGGGTCAGGCGCTCCTTGACCGCGCGCTCGACGCGCACGAGGCCCACGCGGAAGGTGTTCTCGGCCATTTCGCCGACCGAACGCACGCGACGGTTGCCCAGGTGGTCGATGTCGTCGACGGTACCGCGGCCGTTGCGGATCTCGGTCAGGGTCTTGATGACCTCGATGATGTCCGACGGCGCGTCCGGGCCCATCTCGGCGACGAGCTTCTTGGACTCCTCGTCGTTGCGCGACGACAGGTACTTGTAGTCGTACAGGACCGACGGGCCGGTGGTCTCCTTGCGGCCCACGCGGCGGTTGAACTTCATGCGGCCCACCGCCGAGACGTCGTAGCGCTCGAAGGTGAAGAACAGGTTGTGGAACAGGTTCTGGGCGGCGTCCTTGGTCGGCGGCTCGCCCGGGCGCATCATGCGGTAGATCTCGACCAGGGCCTCGAGCTGGGTCTTGGTGGAGTCGATGCGCAGGGTATTGGAGAGGTAGGGGCCGCGGTCGAGGTCGTTCACCCACAGGGTGCCGATCTGCTCGATGCCCGCCTTGCGGAACGCCGCCAGCTGCTCCTCGGTGATCTCGTCGTTGGCCACGGCCAGCAGCTCGCCCGTCTTCGGGTCGACCACGTCGTGGGCCAGGATGCGGCCGGTCAGGTAGTCGTCAGGCACCTCGAGGCTGGTGACGCCTTCCTTCTCGAGCTGCTTGACGTTGCGCGCGGTGATGCGCTTGCCGGCCTCGACGATGACGTTGCCGCCGACGGTCAGGTCGAAGCTCAGGGTCTCGCCGCGCAGGCGCTCCGGCACGAGATCGAGTTCCACGCCCTCCTTGAGGAGGTGGAAGGTGTTGATCTCGAAGAACATCTGGAGCATCTCCTCGTTGGAGTAGCCCAGAGCGCGCAGCAGCACGGAGACCGGCAGCTTACGGCGGCGGTCGATACGGGTGAACAGCGCGTCCTTCGGGTCGAACTCGAAGTCCAGCCACGAGCCGCGGTAGGGGATGATGCGCGCGGAGTACAGCAGCTTGCCCGAGCTGTGGGTCTTGCCGCGGTCGTGGTCGAAGAACACGCCCGGCGAGCGGTGCAGCTGGGAGACGATGACGCGCTCGGTGCCGTTGATGATGAAGGTGCCGTTGTCGGTCATGAGCGGGATCTCGCCCATGTAGACCTCCTGCTCCTTCACGTACTTCACCGCCTTCGACGACGACTCGCGGTCGTAGATCACCAGGCGCACGGTGGTGCGCAGCGGCGCGCCGTAGCTGAGGCCGCGGTTGCGGCACTCGCGCTCGTCGAACGCCGGCTCGCCCAGCTTGTAGCCCACGTACTCGAGCGAGGCGTAGCCGTTGTAGCTGGTGATCGGGAACACCGACTTCAGCGCGGCGTGCAGGCCGCGGTCCTCGCGCTTGGAGGCCGGCACGTTCTCCTGCAGGAACTGGCGGTAGGAGTCGACCTGGATGGCGAGCAGGAAGGGCACGTCGAGGATCGCGCCGCGCTTGCCGAAGTCCTTGCGGATGCGCTTCTTTTCGGTGAACGAATAGGACGTCATGGGGGATTTCACCTTGGCTGATGGGTCGCGCTCGGCGCGGCCCCAGGGGAAACATCAAGCTGTCAGTTGGAAGTCGCTGGTATTGCCGGCACCAGCACGCCTTCTCCCGCTACTTCCAACTACCAGCTCGGGACTTGCTCTGCATCGCGGGACGGACCCGCTCCGCAACAACGGCCAAAGGCCGGGGGCTTACGCCCCCAGCCTCGGATCGCCGAAGCGGACTCGTAACCGACGCAATGCGCCGATTACTTGAGCTCGACGGTCGCGCCAGCGGCCTCGAGGTCCTTCTTGAACTTCGCGGCGTCGTCCTTGGACACGCCTTCCTTGACGTCCTTCGGGGCGCCCTCGACCAGGTCCTTGGCCTCCTTCAGGCCCAGGCCGGTGATCGCGCGGACGACCTTGATGACCTCGACCTTCTTCTCGCCGGCGGCCTTCAGGACGACGGTGAACTCGGTCTGCTCCTCGGCCGGAGCGGCGGCGGCGGCGGCCGGGCCGGCGGCCATGGCGACCGGGGCGGCGGCGGAGACGCCGAACTTCTCCTCGATGGCCTTGACGAGCTCGACGACCTCGATGAGGGACTTGGCGGCGATCGCTTCGACGATCTGTTCGTTGGTCAGAGACATGATGGATTACCTAGTTGATGAGTATCTGGATGACTTGGATTGCGGGATCCGCAACCGAACTGGAGTGCCTTACGCCGCTTCCTTCTGACCGCGGACCGCACCGAGCGCGCGCGCGACCTGCGACGCGGGTTCGGCCAGCACGCGGGCGAGCATGGTGGCGGGCTGGGCGAGGACGCTCGCAAGCGAGGCCAGAGCCTGTTCGCGGGTCGGCAGCGATGCCAGGACGTCCACGTGGGACGCCGGGTACATCTGGCCGCCGATCGCGACGAGCTTCGGCTTGAGCTTGTCGTTGGCCTTGACGAACTCCTTGATCAGGCGGCCTGCGGCGCCCGGGTCTTCCTTCGAGAAGGCGTACAGCAGAGGGCCGACCAGCGCGTCCTTGACGACGGCGTAGTCGGTGCCTTCCACCGCGCGCGAGACCAGGGTGTTCTTCGCCACTCGGACGTAGACACCGCTCTCGCGCGCCTTCTTGCGGAGGTCGGTCAGCTGACCGACCGTCAGACCCGCGTATTCCGCGGCAACCAGGGAGTAAGCCTTGGAGGCCACGTCCGCCAGTTCGGCAACGACTTCCTGCTTCTGGGACAGATTGAGAGCCATTGCACTTCTCCGAACTTTCCTGCTTCCGCCGCCGGATCCATCCCGGCAGCGGGCCTATGCGGCACCGGTCCTTCGGTACCGGGACGCGGATGCGTCCGTGTCGGTGGCCGTTTCCAGAAACTCATGCGAAACCTGGAAGGGCGGCACCATCTACGCAGGCCCGACCGGCGAACCGGTGGATTAAGCGCTGCATCCGGTGGGGGCGGCGATTCCCTGCCTCTCGTGCGTCCGTGCCCGACGCCCGCACCTGCCGCAGCGCACCTGCGGTCTTTGACGGCTCCGGCGCGGCCGCATGGCCGGGCACCGGTGCCCCCAAAATCGAGACCGGGCCGCGCCGAGGCGCGGCCCGGGATGCATCACTTCAGCGACAGCGTCGACTGGTCGACGGTCACGCCCAGACCCATGGTCGAGGACAGCGAGACCTTCTGCAGGTACTGGCCCTTGGCGGCGGCCGGCTTGGCCTTGACCAGGTCCGACAGCAGCGCCTGCAGGTTGGCCTTGAGCGCCTCGGCGTCGAAGCTGACCTTGCCGATCGTGCAGTGGATGATGCCGGCCTTGTCGGTGCGGTAGCGCACCTGGCCCGCCTTGGCGTTGCGCACGGCCTCGGCCGGGTTCGGGCTCACGGTGCCGACCTTGGGGTTCGGCATCAGGCCGCGCGGGCCGAGCACCTGGCCCAGCTTGCCCACCACGCGCATGGCGTCGGGGGTCGCGATGACCACGTCGTAGTTGAGGTCGCCGGCCTGCATCTTCTCGGCGAGGTCGTCCATGCCGACCGCGTCGGCGCCGGCGGCCAGGGCCTCCTCGGCCTTGGCGCCCGCGGGGACGAACACCGCCACGCGCACGGACTTGCCGGTGCCGTTCGGCAGCACGGTCGAGCCGCGGACCTGCTGGTCGGACTTCTTCGCATCCACGCCCAGGCGCACCGCGACGTCGACGGACTCGACGAACTTCAGCTTGCTGTTGTCCTGGATGATCTTCAGGGCTTCGTCGATGCCGTAGGCCTTGCCCGGCTCGACCAGACCCTGCATCGCCTTGAAACGCTTCGTAATCTTAGCCATCGATCAACCCTCCACCACCAGGCCCATGCTGCGCGCGCTGCCAGCGATGGTGCGTACGCCCGCGTCCAGATCCGCCGCAGTGAGATCGGGCTGCTTGGCCTTGACGATCTCCTCGAGCTGCGCGCGGGTCACCTTGCCGACCTTGTCGGTGTTCGGGCGCTTGGAGCCCGAGGTGATGCCGGCGGCCTTCTTCAGAAGGATGGTGGCCGGCGGCGACTTGGTGACGAAGGTGAAGGTGCGGTCGGAGTAGGCCGTGATGACCACCGGAATCGGGAGGCCCGGCTCCAGCTTCTGCGTCGCGGCGTTGAACGCCTTGCAGAACTCCATGATGTTCAGGCCGCGCTGACCGAGCGCGGGACCCACCGGCGGGCTGGGGTTGGCCTGACCGGCCTTGACCTGCAGCTTGATGTAGCCGACGACTTTCTTTGCCATTTCAGTTCTCCTCGGGTCCGAACGTCTGCACGCGGGTCACGCTGCGGGACTCCCCGTCGTTGTCGTACGGGCGCGCGCGGCGCCCGGCCCTGCGGGTCAGGCCTTCTCGACCTGACCGAAATCGAACTCCACCGGGGTGGAGCGACCGAACACCAGCACGGCCACGCGCACGGTGCTCTTCTCGTAGTTGACGTGCTCGACGGTGCCGTTGAAATCGTTGAACGGACCGTCGATGACCCGGACCATCTCGCCGGGCTCGAACAGGATCTTGGGCTTGGGCTTCTCGGCCCCGTCCTGCACGCGCTGCAGGATGACGTCGGCCTCGGAGTCCTTGATCGGCAGCGGACGGTCGGCGGTGCCGCCGATGAACCCCAGGACCTTCGGGGTCTCCTTGATCAGGTGCCAGGACTCGTCGTCGATGCGCGGGATGCCGGCCTCCTCGCTCGTCTGGATCTGCACCAGGACGTAGCCGGGGAAGAACTTGCGCTCGGACTTGCGCTTCTGGCCGCCGCGCATCTCCACCACTTCCTCGGTGGGGACCAGGACCTCGCCGAAGCGGTCTTCCATCCCGGCGCGCGCGACCCGCTCACGGAGCGTGCGCGCGACCTGGTTCTCGAAGCCCGAATAGGCGTGGACGACGTACCAGCGCTTGCTCACGTGGGATTGCTCCTTCAGTTGCCGAGCAGCAGACGCATGCCGCCGGAGATAAAGAAATCGATGATGCCGATCAGGATCGTGACGATGACCACCACCACGAACACCACCAGCGTCATCCGCCCGGTCTCCTGCCGCGTCGGCCAGACGACCTTGCGCAGCTCGAAACGGGCCTCTCCGAGGTAGTCCCAGGTGCGCCGGCCGTGGACGGTCAGCGCGAAGATGCCCAGACCCGCGAGGACACCCAGCACGGCAACGAGACCGCGGATGGGGCCCGGCCAGGGCAGCAGATAGAAGCCGGCGATGCCCGCCGCAGCCACCAGCACCGCCAGCACGTACTTGGCGATGTCGCCACCGCTGACCTGGGCCGCGGACTGTTCTGCTTTGCTGTTCATGACTGATCGCTCGGGCGGCGCCGCGGGACAGCTGTCGCGGAAACCGGCGTCGCGCTGCGTCCTTCGTTAGTGGCACGCCAGGAGGGACTCGAACCCCCAACCTGCGGTTTTGGAGACCGCTGCTCTGCCAATTGAGCTACTGGCGTACGTAAACCTTGCTTCGTAAACGCGAGAAGCGAGCGGAATCGACTCCGCTCGCCTTCGCCGCTTCCGACGCCGGCCGCGCTGCGGTCGGCGCCCGGAGGCTTACTCGATGACCTTGGCGACGACGCCGGCGCCGACGGTGCGGCCGCCCTCGCGGATCGCG
>NZ_JBHSGG010000068.1:0-15087 GCF_042654365.1 Coralloluteibacterium thermophilum | reverse complement strand
GGCAAGACCAGAAGTTCTCAGCCCTTTTACAACCGTCCGTGATTTCGGGGTAGAACCCGAGGTCGTCCTCGCTGCTCTGGATCCGAGCGAACAGGCGATCCTGCGGATCGAAGTACTCGGCGAAGTCATCTCCGCCCAACTCGACGCGTGCCTGCTCCCACCAGGCGTTGAAGGGATCGACGTCTGGATTGCAGCCGACAGCGTAAGCGACCAGCTTCTGCCGCCCGTCGGGACGCCGCTCTCCGCGCTCGGCTAGGAAGTAGACGCCCTGATCCTTCACCAGGACAACGTGGCACCGGTTGGCCGCGGCTTCAGCGAGCACGGGCCGCAGATTCGCGTTCTTGAATCGAAGAGACATGGTGATCTCCTGAAGATGGGAAAAGAGGGAGGCTTCCCGCCGTGGGGCGGGAAGCGAGGCTGTGATCAGTGCCGGACGGCTTTGCGTCCTGACACGCATTGCACGCGGATGAACCGCCAGGAGCCGTCGTCGATCAGCCGCTCCAGTGTTTCGCCAAGATCGTCGAAGTACACCTCGTCGATCCGATCCACGAGCTCGTCGCCGCGGTGAAGCTCCATCACGTAGACGTCGGCGCCGCGGTCGTACAGCACGGTGACCTGTCCCGCGAACTTTCCAGTAGCGACGGTGAAGCCGATCGCCGGGGGCGTCTCGATGATCTTGTCCGGCGTCGGATCGACCCAGGTGAAGTCCTTCGCGCCCGCATCGACCAGCATGTGAGTGATACGCCGAAAGCCGTCGGGAGCCGGCAACCTCTCCAACTGCTCGATCAGGTCACGCAGTTCGGGGCAGTTCGGCTCCGGGATCGGCAGCTTGGCCGGCGCGCTGCCCAGGATGTAGGTCTGCACCGTGTAAGGCACGCCTTCGGCCGTTCGTTCGGTCCGCTCTTCGGGCGTGTCCGCCCGCAGACCGTCGAAGCGACGCCTGGCATACGGTTCGACATGCACCTTGGCTCCCTCGTCGGGGTCGTCGGTCACGAGCGTCCGGTCGAGCACCGCGAACTCGGCGCGTCCGGTCTTGACGACGACGGCCTCGGCGGTCTTGGCGATGACCTTGCCGTCGAATGGCTTGGGATCGAAAGGGAACCCCAGGGCCGAAACCTTGGGCTGGCCATCGAAGATGTTGAACTTGAAGCTGCGGACGTTGGATGGCACGTGGCCCTGAACCAGCGTCGGCATCTGAGCACGAATGGCTTGGGTATCCATGGGAGACTCCTTGTGGAAAGCCAAGGGACTCCCGCCCGCAAGGGAGGAAAGTCCCTTGTGGGTGATGGACGCGACATGCGCCCGGGGATGAGGAACGACCGACGCGGCGAACCGCGTTGCAGTCTTGAAGGTCTCGACTGCCTGGGATGCTGCCGGCAGCGCCAGCAAACATGCAGGGAGCCTGACGGAATGCGTGGTCGGGATCGGCGGGAAATCGGAACTCCGCCGGCACCGGGTTCTGGAAAAGAAAGAGCCCCCGCGTGGGGGGCTCAGGGGTCTACTCTTCTTCGTACAGCTTCAGGCCTTCCAGTATCGGGGCATCGGCGTCGAACACCAGCACGCGAACGTCTGCCAATGCGGCAAGATGAAGCACCTCGACGAGACATTCCGGCATGCCTTTCTTCCGATGTTCCTGGCGCAGTCGTTCGGCGGAAATGCCTTCGACGTGCTGCAGGTTCTCGTCCGACCAAGGTGTGGCAATCAGCTTTACGCCGATCGCCGGGCTGTACGGAATGCGGAAGGCGACGAACAGGAAGCGGCTCGGCGTCGCGAGATCGGCCAGCTCGGCAAGATAGCGACCCGCCTCCTCGGTGATGTGCGCCGAACTGATTTCCCAGCACCGGCTGTAGAAGCCGGTCTCGAACTTCAGGCGTCGCACCACCTCGCGGGCGGTTGCCTCTGAGTAGGTATCGCCTATGTGCACGGGCTGACCGTCGAAGTCGTCCGCCCCGATGGCATAGGCGACGGTGCGTACGATGCCTTCAGTCTGGCACTGGTTCTCCAGCTCTTCGGGCACCTCCTGCCCTTCGGTGATCAGCGCGAAGTCCTTGCCGATGAGGCAAGGAAACAACGCGACTTGGCCGTCGGGAAGATGCGCCTGGCTGGCGTGTAGCGGCCGCCAAACCGGCGAGCAGTCGTCCTCATACGTGATGAGGAGCGTTCGGACAACGCGCGGGTTCTGATAACCGCGGGAAAATGGGTTGTCGATTTTGGACATGGGATTTGCTCCAGCAAAAGTATGGCTGGGTCAATCCCCTGCTGGGGACTGAATCCCCAGCGGGTGAATGAAGTCGCGGCCGATCAGACGGGCGCGGGTGATGACGCGGTGCCGAGCAGTTGCTCGATGACACGCCTACGCAGGCGATCGCGAATCGATTCCTCGCTGACGCCCGCAAGTAGCGACAGCGTTTCCTTGGCGATCCTGGCGGCGGCCTGGTCGAGGTCGTCGGCGAGAATCGCCTGGCGCAGGTCCAGTCCCAGGTCCAGGGCTTGTCTGGATCCGCTGAATACGCTCAGCTCCCGGCTCAGGAAACAGCCCTCGCCGCCGAACTCGAATAGCCGAGGCTTGCTGCAGTGCCAGCAGCCCTCGAACTGGATGGCGGCCAGGTTGTAGCCGTCGTTGAAGCACGAAGCGATCAGCATCAGCGCTTCCAGGTCCGCCGAATCCTCGAACTGATGGTGTTCCACCAGGTTCTGCAGCTCCGGGTTCTGGTCTGTGCCGAAGTGCTTGGCCAGCACTTCGATGATCGTTCCCATCGGATCATTTTCCGAGTCGTCGTCGTCCGGTACAGGCAGGTCGAGCTGGCTGGCCAGATCGGTCAGGGCCTCCAGCACATCGCTCCACTGCGGGTCGCTGGATTCGGAGAGACGAGCGATGTAAGCCTGCCCGTCGCCGGGGTAGGACTCGTCCAGATCGAAACCGCCGAACAGCGCGGTGATGACGGGTGTGACGCGTTCAAGCATCAGGACGCCGGTGGCGTCGTAGTAGTTGTTGGCCATGGTGGCTCCTTTGGGATGAAAGCGCGGAGCCACGCCCCTGCGGACGATGGCATCCGCAGGGAAAAGCCCGAGGCCGCAAGGCTCCGGGCGGTGAAAGGCCAGCGAGGATCAGTCGCCGAAGTCCGTGGGATCGCCCAGGGTCTTCAACAGGTCGATCAAGCCGCCGTTGGCAAGCTGGTACAGCGCGTTGTAGTCGTCGCCGGTCGGCGCCTGTTCCAGGCGGTCGAGCCGGCCGTCCAGGTCGAGGATGCTCTGGCGTACTTCTCGGGCGAGCACCAGCGCCGATGAGGGTTTCTCGTCATCGTCGGTCTCGCCCAACGCCGCAAGCAAGGCTCTGGGTGACAGCGCATCCCGGAGGGATTCGTACACGCCTGGTGTCTCGATGCGGCAGACCGCTTCGGCCGGGTCGTCGCCAATGGAGAAGCGGGTGATCTCGTCGTCGTCGGCACCTTCGGTGTCGTAGTCGACGATCGCGATCCGCGGAAGCGGGATCGCACCGGACCAATCCTGGACGATGATGGCTTGGACGAGGCCGCCTCCAAGGACGACGGCGATAGAGGGAATTCGGGACATGATCGCTCCTGGGAAAAGAAGGAGGGACATGGCCCCGAACGGGGACGCATGTCCCTCGTGGGGTTGGAAAAGGAAAGGTGCTGGATTGCCGGAGGCGGCTCACCAGCCGGTGTAGTGCAGCGTCAGGTCCGCGATGACCTTGCGCCGCTCCAGATCGAGGCCGCCGAGATCGGACAGACCCTCGAAGCCGCAGCGCTTGAGCATCGCACCGCCTTCGCGGGAGTTGTAGAAGCTCACCATGGCGGAGAGGAACATCCGCTGGCCGCTGCTGAGGACGCCCAGGGCGTCATTGAGCATCAGCATGTTGGGACGCAGATCCCACTTGCTGTTGGCCCGCTGCAGGCCTTCGCGCGTGCCATCGCCGAACCATTCGGCACCGGCGATTTCCGCGCCGCGCTTCCAGGCCTCGAAGAAGGCCTTTGGCGCCTCGGCGAAGTGCCGTTCCTCCAGCGCGATCTGATCAAGTACTTCGATGGGAAGAGACAGGTTCATGAGAGTGCTCCGGGGTGGTTGGATTTCAGGGTTCGAGACGCTGTTGCCATCGCCCGGTCGTCAGGGCGTGGTTGGCCGCTTGATGGGAACGGAAGTACTCGACGGACTCTCGGGAAACGGGGCCGTCGTCGTCGGCGGTGCCGATGTAGTGGCCTGCGGCGCTGTGACGTATCTGCAGCAGCAGGCGCTTGCCCGTGTAGGCCAAGGCGAGATAGCCGATGGATTCGGCACGGGCTTGTGCAGCGCTCAATGACGCTGGTGTGGAGGCAAGGGGCATGGCTTCTCCTGGCTGAGGGAGCGGGAGGCCATGTCCTGACGGGCATGGAACTTCCGTGGAGGTGGACAAGAAGGCATCGGCGTCGGGATGGACGCTCGTCCGCAATACGATGCGAAGCGGACTGGTTCGGTCATGCGGGGGAACCGCATCGCAGCCTGGAAGACCGAGGCTGCTGGCATGGTGCTGACAGGAGTCAGCGACGCATGGGCACAGGATTGGGCGTGCGCGCGTGCGCGTCATTCAGCAATCGGGACTGGCTGCCTCCCGATTGCCGGTTCGCAAGAATTCGGTTCGCGCGCCCGCCAGTGGTCGGTCGGGATGGGGTGCACTCGGTGTCGGCCGCTCGACGACAGGGGGCGTGCCAGGTTCGTCGGTCCCGCGTTTCTGGAAGGCAGGAGAAAGGCGCCGAAGGCTTGCGCCTTCGGCGACGGAGGAAGAAACCACCCGTGGGCTGTCGCAGGGACTTGGCCGTCGGTGGAGCCTGTCGCTGCATCAGCAGTCGCACCCGACCCATGTCGTGGCTGGGGTCGAAATTCTTCGGCACACATCCGTGCACAAAGGGAGCCCGTTGTTTCACCGGCGGGCACCGGCACTGATTACCGTCGACCCGAGGGGTCTCCCGACGACTCGCATCACGCTGGAAGCGGCAAGCCTTCGGGGGACCCCTCGCGGTGGACGCAACGACGCCGATCATGGGAACCGCGCAGATGCGATTCGAGGAGCAAGGGCCTTCTCGTCCCGCGGGCCGTGGGGCATGGCGGGACGCGCACACCGTTGCAGAAGGTGACGCGCGCTGGGGAGTCCCGCGGGGTGCGCGGGCGTTGGGCCATGCCGCCGGTGGAACGGCTGGCGCGGCGCGGGGTTCGTGGAGCGTCAGGACGCCTTGGGTGCGGTGCGCCGCTTGCGCGGCGCGCTGCGCTTGCCGCCGGTCGCGGATTCGATGGCCATCGTGCCCTTGCAGTCCGGATAGCGGCTACAGGACCAGAAGGCACCGCTCTTGCCCGTGCGCTGGCGCATCGGCGAGCCGCATTGCGGACAGGCTGGCGCGGGTGGCAGTTGGATGGAGAGCGTTGCGGTGCGGTATTGCTGCACGAGCTGGGCGACCCAGGCGGATTGCTTGGCGATGAAGGCGTCCAGCGTCATCTGCCGCGCTTCGATCATGTCCAGCGCCTGTTCCCACACGGCGGTCGTGCCCGGATCTGCGATCGCTGGCGGCACCGCGTCGATCAGGGTGAAGGCCGCATCGGAAGCCCGGATCGCGCGGCCCTTCTTCAGCAGATAGCCGCGGCCCAGCAGTCCGTTGATGATGTTGGCGCGCGTGGCCTCGGTGCCGATGCCGGTGGTGTCCTTGAGCTTCTGCTTGAGCCGCGGGTCGGTGACCAGCCTGGCGACGCCCTTCATGGCCTTGACCAGCTCGCCCTGCGTGTACGGCTTGGGCGGCAGGGTCTTCAATGCCTTCAGATCGACGGCGCCGATGGGGCATGACAAGCCGGCGTGCAGCGCGGGCAGCACCTGGCTGCGCTGTGCGTCCTCGTCCGGTTCGTCCGGTGCCGGCGCCGCCAGCACCTGGCGCCAGCCGGTCACGACAATCTGCTTGCCGACCGCGGTGAGCGACTGGCCGGCGCACGCGAACTGCGCCACGGTGCGGTCGAACTCGTGATGCGGCAGGAACTGTGCGAGGTAGTGGGCGCGGATCAGTCGGTAGACGGCCAGCTCCTTGTCGTTCAGGGCCGATAGGTTCGCCGGTTCGAGCGTTGGAATGATGCCGTGGTGCGCCGTGACCTTGGCGTCGTTCCATGCGCGCGAGCGCTGATGGGGATCGAGCTTGGCGACCAGCGGGCGAAGGCTTGGATCGGTCTTGACCAGGCTGTCGAGTACGGTCGGCACTTCGGCCAGCATGTTCTCGGGCAGATAGCCCGAATCCGAGCGAGGATAGGTCGTGGCCTTGTGCGTCTCGTAGAGGGACTGCGCGATGTCCAGCGTCTCCTGCACGTCCAGCCCAAGCTGCTTGGAACACACTTCCTGAAGCGTTCCCAGGTCGAACGGCAGCGGCGGTCCCTCGCGCATGCGCTCGGTCTCGACGGACACCACTTGCGCGCTGACGGCCGCGCGCATGCGTTCGTCCGCCTGCTGCGCGACGGGCTGCTGCAGGCAGCGCCCGGCGTCGTCGGTGCAACCCGCCGGAGGCGTCCAGTTGGCCACGAAGGACTGGCCGGCATGAGCCAGCAACACCTCGATCGTCCAGAACGGCACGGAGACGAAGCGCGCGATCTCGCGGTCGCGGTCCACGACGAGCTTCAGCGTCGGCGTCTGCACGCGACCGACCGACAGCACGCCGGAATAGCCGGCCTGGCGCCCGAGCACAGTGAATAGCCGGCTCAGGTTCATGCCGATCAGCCAGTCGGCGCGCGAGCGCGCCAGGGCCGAGTAGTACAGCGGCAACGTCTCGCCGGACGGCTTGAGCGCGCCGAGTGCCTTGCGGATCGACGCATCGTTGAGCGCGGACAACCACAGCCGTTGGATCGGGCCGCGGTAGCCGCAGTAGTCGATCAGCTCGCGGGCGATCATCTCGCCCTCGCGATCGGCGTCGGTCGCGATCACCAGATCGGTGGCCTGTGCCAGCAGCTGCTTGACGACCTTGAACTGCGTGGCGGTCTTGGCCTTGACCACGACCTGCCAGTGCTGGGGAATGATGGGCAGCGGTTCCAGCGCCCATCGCTTGTACTGCTCACCGTAGGCTTCCGGGGGAGCGGTCTCGATCAGATGGCCGATGCCCCAGGTCACGCCGAGGCCAGAGCCGGTGTAGCAGCCGTTGCCTCGCTGCGTGGCGCCCAGGACGCGGGCGATGTCCTTGCCCTGGGAAGGCTTCTCGCACAGAACCACGCGCATGAAGCCTCCTGATGTGCGTGAGGGTCATTGAATGACCGTCAGCATTCCCCGGCAGCCGCGAATGTGGCAGCAAACAACACGGCAGCGGGGGATCCCAGGTTCTGCTGGCGCAAGCGCGCCGTCATCCAGGCTGCGGCCGCAGTGCACGGGCCTGCACGGTCCGGAAGCGTCTGCTTCGGCGCTGGCGCAGCGCTCCATGGACGCCAGTGGAACTATCCCCTGGGGATAGGGCGCGTCCGGGCGCTGCGAAGAAGTGGAGCAGCTCTCCGCGAGCGCGGCGCTGCTCCACCGGGTTTCACGTGGCGTCCGGGTCCGGATCGGTGCTGGCCGGCTTGGCGCTGAGCTTCACGGACTCCACGCGGAACGGCAGGATGCCGACGCGGCGCGCTTCGATCTTGAACGTGGTGCGCTCGTTCTCCTCGGCATCTTCCCACTCGTCCTTGACCGTGCGGCCCTCGACCAGCACCCGCATCCCCTTCTGATACAGGGTCTGCCAATGCTCGGCATCGCGATGCCACAGTTCGACCGGCGCCCAATAGCCGCCGCGGTCCTCGTAGCCGTCCTTGGTCGGGACGGGGTTGTCGAAGTAGACGTTCAGGCGCAGCAGCCTGCGCGGCTCCTCGTTGCCGTGGGGGAACTCCCGGAAATCCGGCGCAGAACCGATGTTGCCTTCGCCGACGAAATGCGTGCTCATGTGTGGACTCCTGTGGTGGTGGGAATGACCTGCGCTACCGTGGTTGGCGCAGTGGCTGGGGGTCGAAGTCGGTCAGGTGTGCGCTGCGCCGTTCGACGCGGGCTGGGATGCAGCGGTCCCGCTGCGGCGCTGGTAGACCGCATGCGCCTGGTCGAGCTTGCTGGCGCAGTCGACGGCTTGCCGGCCCAGGGTATGCAGCAGGCTGATCTGCATGTTCAGCACGACGCGCTGGACCTCCATCGCGAACAGGTCGTCGATCAGGGTGTCCGGCGTGGCGGGGCTCTCCATCAGCTCCTGCCACAGGGCCACGCCCATCGCGGAGCGGTCCTGCCTGCGCCAGCGCAGGAAGACGGTGCCTGCGCCAGTGGTTTGCTGGGCCAGTTGAATGGGCAGCAGGCGGAAGGGATAGGTGCCGGCCTGCGCCAGCACGCGCCGCTGCGCCAGTTCGATCAGCCCGTCCCGCAGCGCGTGGCACTGGCCGGCCCAGTCCTGAAGGGTCCTCTTACCCTTAAAGGGTCTTAAAAGGCCTTTTAGAGAGGCTGCGTGTTCCAGTTGCTGGAAGTCCGCCTGTTCCAGATTGAAGAAGCGCCGGGGAGCGCTCGCGTCGAGGGAGGGCTTCATGCTGGCTCACCCCCATCGGCTTCTGACGGCGTTGCCCCCGGTTCGGCGCGGTCATCCTCGTTCGATTCGTGCTCGTCCACCGCCGCCGAGCGGCGCGATGGCGACGACGACAGTGGGGAGCGACGCGCGATGGGAGGGGCGTAGCGCGAACGGCGCGTGCCTTCGAGAACGTCCTGTGGCAGCTCTCCATACTTCTCGACTGCGGCACGCGCGGCGGCGTTCTTGGCGGCGAAGTCATCGCGCGTGCAGCCGGAATAGCGGTACTGCTGCGCCAGCGAGAACAGGCTGCGCAGCGCATGGGCGCCCTCATTGAGCCAGCGCTCCAGCGTCGAGCGATCGATCAGCGCGGTGTGATGGGCCAGGATCAGCTTCCGCGCCAGGTCGTCGTAGTCCGCCAGCAGGTAGACGGCCATGAAGCCGAGCTGGGCGTTGACGAACAAGGGCAGCTTGACCGGCTGTACGTTGAGGTTCTCACCCAGCGACAGCGCTGGCGGCACGTCCGAGAGCGCTTGGTCGACCTGCTCGCGCAGCGTCTGCAAGCTGGCTTTGGTTTGCGCGAGCTTGTCTTCGATCCGAAGCATCCACCAGTCGCTATACGGATCGTCCTGCTCGGCGCCGCGCTTCATTTTGTTCATGACGGCGATGTAGCCGTTGAGGCCGACGATGCCGGGCCGGCCTTCTGCAGCAGCGCGGCCGTGCCAGATGCGCGAGGCATGATGGGTGTGCAGCGTCAGTGACATCGCACTGCGCAGCGACCCGAGATTGAGTTGCAAGGGTTCGTTGGCCATGGAGACGACTCACAGTTGGTGAACGAGTTGCGAGCATCCCGGCGAGCAGGAAGGCCGTCAGTCAACAAAGCGCACTAGCGCCCCGCCAGTTTCCGGTCGCGGAAGGCAAGCTGTTCCAACTATCCCCAGGGGATAGCTCCAGGGAGAGCCAAGGCGGTCTGATCACGCGGACGAAACGCCGTCACGACTTGCTCAACAACGATCGCAGCTCCGACAGGCGGGCCTGGACGACTTCGGGACTCGCCGGTTTGGCGGCGGGTGCGGGATTGCCGGCGTGCTTGGCGGCGCCGGATTCGGCGTCTGATTGGCCTGCCCACGCCTTGAACTCCCCGCGGATCGCCTTCTGGATGATGCCGAACAGGTAGCCCGCAGGATTGCGCACCGTGCTGCCCCGGCAGCGCGCATTCCATTCGTCGAGCACGGACTGGCGCAGGTCGGCGTCGACCTGCTGCAGGGCCACCAGCGCGCCGGCCTGCTGCTCGTGTTTCAGGTACCCGAAGCGTTCGGGCAGGCGGAGGTTCTGCAACGCGCGCGGTACTGTACGTACTTCATTTATACGACTACTCAGTACTTCAGTACGGTCCTGCTTCGGATTCCGAAGAGAGGCGGATTCGCCGGGTTTCCCGCCTGCTTCGGAATCGGAAGACGGCTGCGATCGGTTCCGAAGAGGGGGTGCGGCGCCTTCTTCGGATTCCTGGTCCGCTTGATCCTGTGGATAAGTCTCTTGCTCGTCGGCGGGCTGTCGGGCCATGCGCTGTGCCAGCACTTGGAGACGTGTTGGCAGCACGCGGCCGTTGAGCAAGGGATCATCGGTCAGTTCGCGCAGCGCCTGCTGTCCTACGCGCTGAACGGCCTTGCTCGCATGGGTCAGGGCCTGGCTGATCAGCTCCAGGTAGCCCGAGTCGAGCTGCATGGCCTCGAACGGGCTCAACGGTTCGTCGTGCAGCACGTACAGGTTGCCGAGGATGCGACCGCTTCTGGCGTCGCGCCGCCGGCGCACCAGGCTGAACCAGCGCGTGAGCCGCAACACCGTCAAGGCGCGTGCGACGGTTTCGTGGGACGCTTTCGGCACGCAGGGCATCGAGGTCAGCCATGGGCGCAGTTGCTCGTAGGTCGGCCACGCAGTCAGGCCGTCGTCGTTGAGCATCAAGCGACACACCTGCCAGGCGTTGCGCTCCAATGGCGTGAGCCGTCGATCGAAGAACAAGGCTCGCGGCACCGCCTCGTGGCGATTGCCACTGAACAGAAAGCCGTCTTGGGGGCCGCTGTCGCGGGTGCGCGCAGCTTCCAGGCGCTGCAAGGCGCCGTCGAGGATGGTCGATAGCGAAACGGGGCCAGTCGCGTCAGAGCGTGGCGTCGTCATGGGCCTACACCAGCCCTTGATCGATCCAGCTCCGTATCGCGGCCCAGAGCACCGACATGGGCAAGGACAGCGACTCGGCCAGGTCCATCGTCAACGTCAGCATCGCGCTTTCGTCATCCAGTGCGATGCCGCGCTCCGCGATGGCGGGCTTCCAGCGATGCCACAGGGCAGTCTCCTGCTCCTCGTTCAGCACCGGGTGCCGACCCTTGCGCTTCGGTAGCCCCAGGATCTCGCGCCGCAAGGCGACTTCCTGGTGGGTGAGTCCATAGAACTTGCTGACCATCTCGGTACTGGCACCGAGTCTGAGCATGCGATCGACCGTGCTGATCTCGTGCTCAATGTCGTGCATCTGGCTGACCAGCCGCCACAGCATGTCTTGGTTCACCTTGACCGTGCACCAGGGCACGCGCGCGTTGGCCAACAGCGCGACCAACGCCGGCTGCTTGAGCACGTCCAGCTCGCGCTCTCCGAACCCCATCGCCAGGCAGCGGCGCAGTTGGCCGTTGCGCAGGTCGTGCAGGGCCTGGGCGACAACAGCTTGGTTCAAGGGATGGGGTGCCGTCATGATCGCCTCCGATCCGATCAGCCCGAGGATGCGTCGCTGGCGTCTGCTTCCAGGTCCAACAGGCGACGCGCCAGCCGCAACAGGCGAAAGAGCTTGACCAGCCCGGTATCGCTGAGCCGAGGCATGGTGGCGGGCGCGCTTCCCAGCAGCAGCGTGCCGAGCGCCGTTTCCAGGGGGAACGGGTCGCGCCGCGCGCCGGCAGGTGGTTCAGCGCCATGGCCCATGGCCTGCAGCAGGGCCAGCACCGCCCGGCCGAACGGCGGCAGCGCGGCCGTGCGGGGAGCGAGGCATACGAAACCGAGACCGGCGTCCGACGCGCCGATGCAGTCGGCCAGCTGCGCCTCCTCGGCGATCTCGCGGGCAAACTGCGCGATGTGCGTGCGCAATCCTTCGGGCGTGTCCAGTCCCGGCTCGATGTACCAAACGTCGGTGATGGGAAAGAGACCGCCGGCCTGGACTGGAATGGCGCGCAGCACGTTATCGCGGAAGTCCGGCCGGTCTTCGCCGGTGTGCTCGGCGACCAGCTGTTGAATCGCCTGCAGCCGTTCGGTGCTGGTCGCCGGCGAGACGATGTGGTCTTGCAGCCGCTGGTTCTCTTCGTCCTCGGGTGCTGCCTGTGCCGGAGGAAGCATCGGCGGCGCTTCGGGTGGCGGCGCCTGCTTGGCTGCTGGCCTCGGCTGGCTCTCCTTCGAGGCTTCGCCTGTCTGCCGGCTTGGCGGCGCTGCCGCTGTCCCGGGTGGTGGTGCCGACGCGGGTAGTTGAGACGCAGATGCAGGATTCGATGACGACGGTGGCGCCGGTGTTTCCGCCGGCAACGTCGGCGGGCTGTTCACCGCGCGCTGTCGGCCTTCGACGTTGACGATATCCAGTTCCAGCGCGTTGTAATCGATGCCGAGCAGGTCCGACATCTGGCCGATCAATTCGTCCTGAACGCGCTGTGCGGTGAAATCGTCGGGCTGTGCGTCGAACTGCGCCAGGACCTCGTGGAACAGCGTGTCGAAGTCGGTCGGCTGCACCTTGCCGTGTACGCGCGTCTCCCAGGCCCACTCGGCGGCCTTGCGCAGGACCGCCAGCCGCTCGACCTGATGCCGGCCAAGTCCGCCGTAGAGCACATTGGGGATCGCGGGCAGCAGGTAGCGCACAGTGTCCTGCATCCGGCTGATGTGCGACTGCTGGATCGGATAGCCGTCTGCGGCAAGACGGCGGGCGAGTTCGGACTGCGACAGCGGCTTGCCGACTTCCTGTTCGTACAGCTCGCGCGCCTTCTCGATGCCAAGGGCACGTTCGATGAACGTGAGGCCGCCATGCAGTTCGTTCTCGGCCAGGTGGCCGGTCAGCGCGATGATCTCGCCGCGTTCAGGCCAGGGCCTGAACAGGCACGAGATGCGGAAGAAGCGCTCGTCCTTCGTCTCCGACCACAGCTCGCGCAGGATCGCCAGCCGCGTGTTGCCGCCATTGCGGATGATGTAGTGGTCGGCGTCGGGCCGCCGGGTGATCGGTGGCGGCGCGTCCAGGCCGCGCTCACGGATCGACGCCTTGATTTCGTCGTAAAGCGGATTGCGGGTGATGCGTGGATCCAGCTCGTAGGAGCGCAGTTCGTCGAGCGTCACGACCATCGGCGTGTCCGCGATGGGATCGCTCAATGCCCGCGCGACGGGGCTTTGTCGTTGGAAGCCCTCGGCCAGGAGCTTCGAGGCCATGTCGGCTGGCGTCAGGTCAGCCATGGCCGTCTCCTGGCGCGCTTGCCTGCCGATCGGCACGTCGGAGCTGGGCGCGCGCGTTGCGCGCGGCGCGGTGGTCGCTTGCGGTGGAGCCGGTATAGATCGGCGGCAGGCCCGGCTTCGTGAATTTCAGATGGCCGCCGGGCGTCCGCACGACGTCCCAGCCCTCGCGCAGCGCGAAGTCGATCAGGCCGCGAAGCTGCTTGTGCCCACGCGTCAGGTCATGGGCGCTGGACACGGCCTGTCTCCTTCGGCGTTTTCCCGTCGACCTGGCTGAAAGCCTCCCGCCATTGGGGGAGCAGCTCGCAGGCAACCGCCCGGATCGTCTCCAGCGCGGAAGGCGCGCTGCGTCCGGTGGGGCGCCGGTTCTCTACGCGATGGACGGGCAAGCCCTGCGTCGCCGCGCGCGGATAGGCTTCGATCGCCGGAATGGCCGTGTCCAGCACGCGCACGTCGCTGCGTCCCTCGAATATCTGGCGCAATGCCTGCTGGATCACGCGGGCGTTGGCCGATACCGGATGCACGCGGTTGATCAGCAGGTTCAGCGGGGGCGGCTTGATGCCCAGGTGCCGGTAGGGGGCGATGTCCTCGATCAGTTGCAATGTCCCCCGGCGCAGCTCGCGCGCCGCGAGAATCTCGGGTGTCACTGGCGACAGCGCCACGTCCGAGGCCAGCACGGCCATCTCCAGCAGCGCACTGCGCGCGCCCTGCGTGTCGAGCAGCACCAGGTCGTAGCTCGCCTGGAATGCGGGCAGCAGATGCCGCAGGCGCAGGCGCCCATCGGGCGCGTGCAGCAGCAGCGTGTTCAACTGCCCCCTGTCGTCGTTGGAGAGCACCAAGCTGAGGCCGTCGATGCAGGTATGGGAGACGAGCCGCTCCAGGTTCTGTTCGTTGAACGCGAGCAGTTCGTAGATCCCACAGGGCGCCCGATGCATAAGCGGGTAGTAGCTCGATAGCGTGGGTTGCACGTCAAGGTCGAGCAACAGGACGCGCAGGCCAGCGTCCGCGGCGAAACCGCCCAGATTCGCGGTCGTCGTGGTCTTGCCAACGCCGCCCTTGGTGGAAATGATGGAGATGACTAACATCGTCTCGCTCCTCGTCGTATGGGTGAAGGGCGAGTTCAGACGCGCTGTTTTCGGCGCTCGGCGATCCACTGCTCTACTTCGAGTGAATCCCAACCGACGGCACGAATCCCGAGGCGAATGGCTTTCGGGAACTTGCCGGCTCTCATCAGGTTGTAGAGGTGCGCGCGCTTGAATCCAGTCTTGGCTTCAACTTCGTCGCGACGCAGGATGCGATGCTCGACCGCGGGGAGCGGGAGGGGTGTTTCCTCCGACATGGAGTCACTCCTTAGCGCTCAGGAGCGCTTGTTAGGGTGACTCGTAATTGAATAGACCAAGACGAGGATAACCACCGCAAATGCGGTTTCCGCGACCGCAGATACGGGCTTGCATTGCTGTCAGTTGGCCGATCGCAGCTTCCGGCGTGCCTGAGCAAACTTGGCTTGCAGCGTCCGCTCGGCGATGCCCATGAGATTCCCGTGGTGCGCGATCAGGGCGCTGATCACCGCTTCCTGGCTGGTGAAGCGGGAGTAAGGAGTTCCAGACGGCGTGTGCCCGAGCATCACTTCCAGCAATGCGCCGACGATGTTCAAATAGGTCGCCTCGGCTCGATCGCTGAGCGGACAAAGCGCGCAGGAGGCAGTAGGCGCGTCCTGCTTCTTCAGTTGGTCTTGCAGCGCCTGCACTTGGTGCCGGCACAGATCCAGTTGAGACTTCAGAGCCTCGCGCTCCACCAGGAGTGCCTGGCCGGCCTCGACCGTGATGACCGGATGGACAACTCGCTCGGCACGGGAGAAGAGAAATGCTGGTCGTTGGCCCGGATAGGTGTGAGCCATCCAGCGCTTGAGGTCGACATGGCGAATGGTGAGGTCGGGCGAATCCCATAAGGACTCGTCGTGCATCGTGATGCCGTTTTGCCCGTAGGGCAATTCGCCATGAATGATCGCATCGTAGATGCGATCGGTGCACAGGCGTAGCTCGTTGGGGTTCTACCCCGAAATCACGGACGGTTGTAAAAGGGCTGAGAACTTCTGGTCTTGCCT
>NZ_JBHSGG010000067.1:0-5241 GCF_042654365.1 Coralloluteibacterium thermophilum | reverse complement strand
TTGGCTCCCGTCTCACGACTGGGACTCAGTCGAAACAACCTATTGAAGCTCCACACCTAGCCGCTGTGCTTCCAGGCGGGCCACTTCGAAGCGGCCATGCGCCTCAGCGAGGGTGGAGTAGAGCGACAGCCCCATGGCCTCCCGTTCGATTTCCAGCGCTGTCAACTCGGCGCGTGCGGCACGGATGCCCGGCTGTGCCCGGCGGGTGGTGCCCAGCGGGATCGAGACACTGCCGACCAAGCCGAAGTCATCGCCGTCCGCCATCCGTCGCACGCCCACCTGCCAGTCGAAGTCTGGGGTCGCTTCGCTGCGTGCCAGCTGCAGGCGCGCCTCGCCAATGCGCTGCTGGTCGACGAACTGCGCCAGCTCGGGAGTGCGTTGCAACCAGTCGGCGAGTACCGCGAAGTCCGCGATCTGGGGCACGGCGAGCAGATCGCCCCCGACGATCTCGAATGCGGGATTTCGCTCGCCCCACAGGGCCGCGAGATGCTGGCGGGCGGCCGCCTGACGTTGCCGGGCGCGAGCGCGATCCAGTTCCGACCGCGCGAGGGCGGCCTGGGCGGTGAGTACGACCGATTCCGGCGAAGCGCCGGCCTCGTGACGCCGGCGCGCCGCAACAACGGTGCGTTCGCGCTGGTCGACGTCCAACTGCGCAAGCTCGCCTTCGCGTTGCGCACCGACGACCGCCAGGTAGCGGCGGGCCACTTCGGCCAGGAGATCCAACCGCTGCGCTTCGCGCTCGATGGCCAGCGCGTCGATGCGGCTTTGCGCGAGCGTGCGGCGGGCATCGAGCTTGCCGCCGCGCTCCAGCACGGAGGCGAGGCTCAGCGTGATCTCGGCGCTGTCGAGACCGCTGGCCGGGCCGGGACCCAGCATGTTCTCGAGTTCGGCGCCAGCAACCAGCGCCGGGCGCAAGGAGGCTCGCTCCAACTCGGCTGCCAGGGCCTCATGGCGGGCGCCAAACAGGCGCAGATCGGGGTGTGTATCGGCAACGCGGAGGAAAGCGTCGTCCAGGGTGAGGGGGTCGGCGGCGTGCGTGGGGAATGCCACGGCACACACGGCGACGAACGCGGCCAGGGCCGCTGATCGCAAACGCATGGGGGTTGCTCCGGTGAATCGAAATGACGGGTGTCGGCGTCAGGCCGATGGCGCAGTCATCCGAAGATCGGAGGCTTGAACGGACTCGCTAGGCGTACGGCCGGTGGGAGCGACGCCTTCTCAATCACCAGCCGACCGGCTACCGGAAGAGCAGACAAGGACTCCAGGACAGGCATTGCGGCCGCAGCTGCGCCACAGCAATGTGCAAAATCCAGAAGCACGTGCAAGGTCTCCGATCCATCCTGATCGTGCGCACCTGTCGCGGTGAGCTCCGCGCCCATATCGTTGGCATGCGGGCCGTGGCTGTGCATGCCCGACGGGTCGTGTGCGAGCTCGTGCATCTCGCCGGCGGCTGTCATGACCGGTTGCAGCACCAATCCCAGCGCAACCAGCCCCAGCGCGAAAACGCGCAGGAGCGGGAACCAGCGGTGGCGGGGCAAGCGGACCATGACCACGCAGGGTACCTGCGGGCGAGGGGGTATACAATTTCGCTGAATGCCGCGAGGGCTACAGGGCGAAGGCGCGCTCCAGCTCGGGGCCATGGCAGCGCTTGTACTTGCGGCCACCACCGCACAGACACGGCTGATGATCGCGCAGCCCGGTCAGCAGCGCGTGTCCCAGGAACTGTTGCGCCTGCTGCAGCGGTTCGATCTCGTTCGCCGGGACACTGACATGGCCGTCGGCCGTCGGTACGCCCCGACTCAGCACGTGCGTGATCGCTTCGGACACCCCGATGAAGTGCCGGATCAACTGGTCATCGCGAACCGGCAGGCGCACGTTGTCGACCGTCGCGCCGGTGTAGCGGCGTCGCGGGTCAGACACGAAGAGGACCTTGGTTTCATGGTGGAGCTTGGGCGTGACATCGACCATCTGGCCGTCAGGGGACAGCCAGATCGCGTGAAACTCCGCTTCGACCATCACATGCGGCCATTCCCATAGCTGCCAACCGCAGAGCATGCGTCCGCCGTCCCGCGCGATCTTCGCCTCGACGTTAGGGAAGCACTCTTTTTCAAGCGCATCAGGTTCGGGCTCGACAACCATGTAGGTCGCCACGCCGCCAGGAACCACTCTCTGGACCAGCTGGCGAATATGTCGGGTTATCTGCGGCGGGGTGGTGGTGTGCAAGCGTCGACCCTCGAATGGCACCGGAGAGAGACCGGTCGGCCTGATGATGAAGTACTCTGATGGCGCCGAGAGGTCGGCATCACGAAACCGATGGGTTCTGAACTCTCAAACCAATTGATCGTGATCAGGTCAACGACACGGAAGTCCAGTCCATGCTCTACGACGCTTTGACCTGCCGCTCGTACCACGGGCGTGTGCCGTTGACGATCCTGACCACTGATAGCATCACGGGGACCTCGATCAGCACGCCGACCACGGTAGCCAGCGCCGCGCCGGAGTGCACGCCAAACAGGGCCACCGCCGTAGCGACCGCCAGCTCGAAGAAATTGCTGGCCCCGATCAGCGCCGACGGTCCGGCCACGCAATGGGCGACACCCAGCCTGCGGTTGAGCAGGTAGGCTAGCCCGGAGTTGAAGTAGACCTGGATCAGGATCGGCACCGCCAGGATCGCGATGATCAGGGGCTGCTCGACGATCTGCCTTCCCTGGAAGCCGAACAGCAGCACCAGCGTCGCCAGCAGTGCAACCAGCGAGACAGGTCCCAAACGAGCGAGCACCCGTTCCAGCCTGGCCTCGCCGCCGCGTACAAGCAGCCAGCGACGCAAGACGATAGCCACCGCCACCGGCAACAGGATGTAGAGGCCCACCGACAGCGCCAGCGTGTCCCAGGGCACGGTGATCGACGACAGTCCCAACAGCAGGGCGACCAGCGGTGCGAACGCCACCACCATGATGGCGTCGTTGAGCGCGACCTGGCTGAGCGTGAAGTTCGCGTCGCCGCGACACAGGTTGCTCCACACGAACACCATGGCGGTGCAGGGTGCGGCGGCCAGCAGGATCAGCCCCGCCATGTAGGAGTCGATCTGGTCCGCCGGGAGCCAGTCGGCGAAGACATGCCGCAGGAAGAACCAGCCCAGCAGGGCCATCGAGAACGGCTTGACCGCCCAGTTGACGAACAGGGTGACGCCGATGCCGCGCCAGTGCCTGCCCACTTCCCGCATGGCGCCGAAGTCGACCTTCAGCAGCATCGGGATGATCATCAGCCAGATCAGTGCGGCCACCGGCAGGTTGACCTTCGCGACTTCCATGCCGCCGAGGGCTGCGAAAGCATTTGGCAAGAAATGTCCCAGGCTGGTGCCGACCACGATGCACAGCGCGACCCACAGGGTCAGGTAGCGTTCGAACAGCCCCATGCGGGGCGCTGCCTCAGCCATGGGCGACCGCCTCGTCTTCAGGTTGTACGAAGCCGATGCGGTCGAGGGCCGCCTTCAACGCTTCACGGTCATCCCAGACCTCGGTCGGCAGCGCCAGCAGAGCCTGCAGTCGCGCCTTGACGATGCGGTGGGCCTGGCGGAATGCCTTCCGCTTGTCCTCGTCATCGCCTTCAACGGTTGCCGGGTCCGGGAGCCCCCAGTGCACGCGAAGAAAGTCCCCGAGCACGACGGGGCAGGTTTCGGCCGCGGCCGAATCGCAGACGGTCACCACCAGATCCATCGGTACCGCGTCCGGCGTCGTGAACTCGTCCCAGGACTTGCTACGCAGGCCTGCCGTGGCAATGCCTTCGGCCGCCAGTTGGGCAAGCGCCCAGGGGTTGACCGTGCCGGCCGGCTGGCTGCCGGCGCTGAAGACTTCGAAGCGGTGGCCGGCCCAGGCGCGGAGCGTGGCCTCGGCCAGCACGCTGCGCGCGGAATTGCCGGTGCACAGGAAAAGGACGCGACGCTTCATCGGGGCGGTTCCTCGAGTGACAGGTGGGAGAGGATCAACAGGCGCAGGCGGCCCCGGCACCAGGGGGGCAGCTCTCATCCGCGGAGCCCACGCAGCAGTTGTGGGTCAGGTAGGCGACCAGTTCGTTCATGGCTTCGAAGTTGGCGCGATAGCAGACGTTGCGCCCCCGGCTCTCGCTGCCGATCAGACCGGCATGGACGAGCTCCTTCAGGTGGAATGACAGGGTTGCGCCAGGGACGGCCAGTGCTTCCGCAATTTCACCGGCCATGCGGCCGTTGGGGCCGGCCTCGACCAGCAGCCGGAAGATCGCCAGCCGGGTGGCGTGGCCCAGCGCCGTCAGCGCAGCGATTGCCTGATTCGTTTCCATCATTCTAGAATAGTCGAATGAATAACGAACTGCAATCACCCGTGCTCCTCGACCTCCCTCATCTGGCCGCCGACCTGCTTCCCGGTCCTCGCCATGACGCGCTCGGCGTCGACGCGACGGCACCAGCGCCACGCATCCTTCTCTTGTACGGCTCCCTGCGACCGCAGTCCTACAGCCGCAAGCTGGCACTGGAAGCCGAGCGCATCCTGCGACACCTCGGCGCCGAAACCCGGGTGTTCGATCCGCATGGCCTGCCCATGCTGGACAGCGTCGGCAGCGATCACCCGAAAGTGCAGCAGCTGCGCGAATGGTCGCAGTGGTCGGAAGGCCAGGTCTGGGTGTCGCCCGAGCGCCACGGCACGATCACCGGCGTATTCAAGAACCAGATTGACTGGCTGCCGCTCGAGGACGGTAGCGTGCGACCCACCCAGGGACGAACGCTGGCGGTCATGCAGGTGTGCGGCGGCTCGCAGTCGTTCAACGTGGTCAACGCCCTGCGCGTGCTGGGACGGTGGATGCGGATGGTGACGATTCCCAACCAGTCGTCGGTCGCGAAGGCGTGGCAGGAATTTGACGACGCGGGGCGCATGCGCGCTTCGCCGTTCTTCGACCGGGTGGTGGACGTAATGGAGGAGTTGGTCAAGTTCACGCTCCTGGTGCGCGGGCGGAGTGATTACTTGGTCGATCGCTACAGCGAGCGGAAGGGTGCCGATGAAGCCCGTCGAGTGGCCAGAGAGTCGGGAGTTCTGGAAGATGTTCCAGCAGCGTCCTGATCTTGCGGGCTGCTTGCTCGCTGGCGATGATCATCAAGGTCGGTTGAGCGATCACCTCGCGCTGTTCTCAGTGATCAATCTTGTTGGTACCTGCATCATCTGAGCGCGACGGATGAACTGAAGCCGATTGACATCGTTTTCGTCGTAACGACGC
>NZ_JBHSGG010000066.1:0-5180 GCF_042654365.1 Coralloluteibacterium thermophilum | reverse complement strand
GCGTCGTGCCGCTGGCGTTGGTCCTGCTGGGCATCAGTGGCGCCTGGATCGGCAACCTGACAGCTCTCGATCCCTTGAGGCCCTGGTTCAGCGCCGCCGCCGTACTGTCCTTGGCCGTGGCGTTTTGGATGCTGTATCGACCGGCGGCACGGTGCGGTGTGGATGGCAGTTGCATCGCCCCGGACGCTCTGCGACGCAGGCGACGTTGGCTCTGGTTGGCGACAGCCCTCATCGTCCTGTTGCTGCTGTTTCCCTATTACATCGTCTGGATTCTGTAGGAGGCGCGATGCACAAGTGGATACTGGCCCTGGTGGCTGCTCTGTCGGTCGGTGCCGCTCTTGCGACGCCCGCAACCGTAGTGATGCTCGATGCTGAGAACATGACCTGTCCCGCCTGCGGCATCACCATCAGGAAGGCGCTGGAGAAGGTGCCGGGCGTGGCCGATGTGAAGGTGGACACCCGGGCTGAAACAGTCACGGTGACGTTCGAATCGAGCCAGACGGATGCAGCCGGAATCGCGCGTGCAGTCACGGAAGCAGGCTTCCCGGCCAAGGTGCGGACTGGCGGTGAGTGACGTCAAGCTGGAAAGCATCTTGACCTGCCCGGAGTGCGGCCATCGGGCGACCGAGACAATGCCCATCACAGCGTGTCAATTCTTCTATGAGTGCACGGGCTGTGGAGCGGTTTTGCGTCCGCATCAAGGCGACTGCTGTGTGTTCTGCTCGTTCGGAACAGTGCCATGTCCACCGATCCAACAGAACAATCCCTGTTGTGGTTGAACCGCGGACTCCGATAATAGTTGGACAGACAGGCTGCGAGATCGACTGTGCCACCCTGGAAAGCGCGCCGCTCAACCAGCGGTGTGCATGCGAAGTGGTCGACATCCTCCGTCTGCACGAGTCGATCCGGGGTGCCTTTCCGGAGTTCACGACTGATCCCGCCGTACACGCGCACTTATTTTCACCCTATGCCTTGTTCGTTGATCGGCCCGCGTTGGAGGCCATGGGACGAGTCGCGGCGGCGGTCTTCGACGTCGCAGGAAACCCGGGATATAGCCAACGGGTCCTGCAATGGGCCCCTGACATTGCAACCCATGATCCGGGTTCGGCGGGGGGCGTCCTGGGTCTGGACTTTCACCTGACGGTCGATGGGCCGCGGCTGATCGAGGTCAACACCAATCCAGGCGGTCTGCTCCTCAATGCCTTGTTGCTCGATGCCGTGCGGTCTTGCGCGCCGCCAGCATGGGCCACCTGGACCAACGCGGCCCAAGCGCGTGATGCGGCCGTCACGGCCTGGATGGAGGATGCTCGGCAGCAATCCGGGCGCACGCCGTCGCGCCTGGCCATCGTGGACAGCACTCCGCGAGCGCAGTTCCTTTACCCCGAGTTTGAGCTGTACGCGAACGCGTTTCGGGACCATGGCGTGGACTGCGTGATCAGCGCTCCCGAGGATTTGTCGTTTGGTTCGGACGGGCTTGAGGATGCCCACGGTCGAATCGACACTGTCTACAACCGGTTGACCGATTTCCCGCTCGAGGATGCCTCGCATGCAGACATTCGTGAGGCTTACCTGGCAGGGGACGTCGCGCTGATGCCGCATCCCCGAGCACACGCGCTGTTTGCCGACAAGCGCAACCTTGCGGTGCTCGGGGACCCGGCTCTGCTCGGCGGGTTCGGGGTCGATGCGGGCTCGGCGGCCCTGCTGGCCCAGGTGATCCCGCCCACGGTTGAAGTCGTGCCCGGAAACCGGGATGCGCTGTGGGCAGCGCGCAACGGATATTTCTTCAAGCCTGCAGCAGGGTTCGGCAGCCGTGGGAGTTATCGGGGCGACAAGTTGACCCGGCGGACTTGGGAGTCTATGGCGTCGGCGACCTACATCGCACAGGCCTTCGCGCCACCGAGCATGCGGATCGTGCATGGGGGCCAGTCCCTCAAGGCGGATGTGCGCTGCTTCGCGTCCGAGGCGGGTGTCCTGTTGTTCGCGGCCAGGCTGTACCAGGGCCAGACCACGAACATGCGCACCCCCGGTGGTGGATTTGCAGCGGTGCTCACGTCGTCACGGATCGAGGAGTGATTCCCCACCGGAGCCGACCCTTGGGGCGTGTCGTGGCTACAGCCAGGCGAGTGCCGATTCAGCCAGTTCGCGCTCCTCATCGATCGCGACGTTCCATATGCTCGGCCCGCCCCCGCGGTCGATCCGCGTGGCTCCAGCATCGTTGACGTCAGGTGCCAGCGCCAGGCCGAGCCAGGCCAGTCGCGCGACGATGCGAGCCCGCAAAACCGGCGCGCGATGGCCGATGCCGCCGGAAAAGACGACATGGTCGAGACCGCCAATTGCCGTGGCCATGGCCGCGATGGACTGCGCAATCCGGACTGCAAAGAGCTCCACGGCAAGCTGGGCCTGCGGGCCGGGATCCGTCAGCAACACGCGCATGTCGCCATGGCCGGCGATTCCGGCAAGGCCTGCACTGCGGTACAGGCCGTTTTCAAGCGCCTGCGCATCCAGGCGTTCATGCCTCAGCAGATACAGCAACGCGCCGGGATCGAGATCTCCGGAGCGGGTAGGGCTCGGGATTCCACCCAGCGGAGTGAGCGCCATGGTGGTGTCGCGGCTGCGGCCGCCCTCGACGGCGCAGACGCTGCAGCCACCCCCCAGATGCGCGAAGACAGCGCGGCCCTTCAGGATTCCAGCGTCGTGGCTGGCCAATATGCGGAGCGCGGAGGCAAAGGCGAGTCCATGGAAACCGTAGCGGCGGATGCCCAGCGCATCCCATGCTTCAGGGACAGGCAAGCGCCGGCTCCAGGGCGCGAGCGACGCGTGGAAGTCGGTGTCGAAGGCCACGCCTTGGCGCGCGTGCGGCCAACGCAGGCGGGCGGCACGCGCGAACGCGAGGGCTACCGGCTGGTGCAAGGGTGCAAACGGCACCAATTCATCCAGTTTCGCGAGCACGGTTTCGTCGAGCTCGCGGGCGTCGTGCAGGTCACCGCCATGTACGATTCGGTGCACCACCACGTCGGGGCTGGGCCACGGCTCCGACAATGCCTCGAGCAGGGTGGCAAGGCGCTCCTGCGCATCCACGCCGACTGGAATTTCGGCCCGGGAGCGCTCGAGCAGACGAGACTGCGCGCCGTGTCCCTCAGTGTTGAACAGATAGGACGCGCCCTTGAGGGTGGACGAGCCAACGTTGAGTGCAAGAAGCCGGCGCGTGGTCACAGGTGTCCCCGAATCATGTTCATGGGGACCGCACCGCCCGGCGCAACAACTGCGCATTGATTGCCACAACGACGGTGCTCAGCGACATGAGCACTGCCCCAAGCGCAGGTTGCAGCAGGATCCCCCATGCGGCGAGAACGCCAGCGGCGAGAGGGATGGCGACGATGTTGTAGCCGGCGGCCCACCACAGGTTCTGGATCATCTTGCGATAGGTGGCCTTGCTCAATTCGATGATCGCTGGCACGTCGCGCGGGTCGCTGCGCACGAGTACGACGTCGCCGGCCTCGACCGCGACGTCCGTCCCTGTGCCGATGGCGATGCCGACGTCGGACGTGAGCAGCGCCGGAGCGTCATTGACACCGTCACCCACCATCGCGACGCGCTTGCCCTGGGCCTGCAGCTCCTCGATCTTTGCCACCTTGTCCTCGGGCAATACCTCGGCGAAGACGGTGTCGATGTTGAGTTCCTTCGCGACCGCGTTTGCGACCGCCGTGGAATCACCCGTCAGCAGGACAACCTCCAGTCCTTCGTCGTGCAGCCGCTTGACCGCGTCGAACGATTCGGGACGGATGGCATCCGCGATCGCAAATACGGCGAGCACCCGGTCGCCTTCCACCAGGTAGGTTGCAGATTGACCATCGGCTGCCGCTGATTCGGCAGCCCGCCGAAGCGTCTCCGGCGGTTCGACCGCGAGCATTCTCAACAGACCCGGCCCGCCAACGTGAAGCGAGCGCTCCTCGACGACTGCGCGCACGCCGCGTCCCGGCATGGACTCGAAGTCCTGCGACATCGGAACGTCGATGCCATGTTCCTTGGCGCTGGTCATCAGCGCCTGCGCGATCGGATGTTCAGCGTCGCGCTGGACCGACGCGGCCACGCGAAGCACCTCGTCGTCGGTGAGTCCATCGGCGGCAGTGGTCTTCACGACGCGGTGCGAACCGAGCGTGAGCGTGCCTGTCTTGTCGAACACGACCGTGTTCAGCAAACGGGCCTCTTCCAGGCCGCGTCGATCGCGCACGAGCAGGCCGTTCCGTGCGCCAATCGTGGTCGAGATGGCGGTCACCAGCGGGATGGCCAAACCCAGCGCATGGGGACAGGCGATCACGAGCACGGTCACTACGCGCTCGATCGTGAAGCTCCACGGTCGACCGAGGAGTGGCCAGACAATGGCGGTAACCGCGGCGGAGACGATGGCGATGATCGTGAGGTAGAACGCCGCCCGGTCCGCCAGGGCCTGGGCGCGCGAGCGCGACGTCTGGGCCTGCTCGACGAGCCGCATGATACCCGCGAGCGCGGTCTCGTCGCCGGTTCCCGTCACCTCGACACGCAACGAGCCCTGTCCGTTGACGGTGCCGGCGATCACCCGGTCGCCCGTCGACTTGTCCATCGGCTTGGACTCGCCGGTGATCATCGCTTCGTTGACGGCGCTGGTCCCTTCCTTCACGACGCCGTCGGCGGGAATGCTCGCGCCGGGCCTGATGAGCAGCAGGTCGCCGCGCTTCAGTTCCGCGACAGAGACTTCCTTCGCGGTACCGGCCTCATCCAACCGCACCGCCATATCAGGCAGCAGCTTCGCGAGTTCCTTGAGAGCGCCCTGTGCCTGGTTGATCGAACGCATCTCGATCCAGTGGCCGAGCAACATGATCGCCACCAGCGTCGCCAGCTCCCACCACAGGTCCAAGCCCTCGACAACGCCGAGCGTGACCAACGCGCTGTAAAGGAAGGCGACGGTGATCGCAAGCGAGATCAGCGTCATCATGCCCGGCAGGCGATTTCTCAGCTCGTGGTATCCGCCGCGGAGGAACGGCGAGCCGCCGTAGAAGTACACGATCGTGCCGAACACCGCCGGGATGTACGCCGACCCCGGGAACTGTGGTGCGGTGTAGTCGAACCAATGCTGGATCATCCGGGTTCACCCCCGTTTTCACGGACACTTACGAGAAGGCCGATCAAGGCCATGAGGAGTG
>NZ_JBHSGG010000065.1:0-3722 GCF_042654365.1 Coralloluteibacterium thermophilum | reverse complement strand
GGGTGCTGCCGAGCCGCGGGGGCTGGCCGTAGGAGCGACTTCAGTCGCGACGACGTCGCTTACGGCTGACCTCCTGGTCCCGATTCCCGCTCCACCCTTCCCGCTTCACCCACCCCCGCCTCGCATTCACACGGCCGCGCATGGCACGCTCCGACCTTCGACTCCCGGGCGCCGCCACCGCCGCGGCGTTCCGCGTCCTTCGCGTCCACGTATTCCGCATCGATCCATGTCCCGCGACGACGGCAGCATCCATCTCTCCGACTACCGCCCGCCCGCCTGGCGCATCCCGCGCGTCGAGATCGAGTTCGACCTCGATGCCGACGCCACGGAAGTCACCACGCGGCTCCGGCTCGAGCCCGATCCTGCGCAGCCACCGGCGCCGCTCGAACTCGACGGCGAGGACCTCGAACTGCTGGCGATCCGCGTGGACGGCGTCGAGCTGCCGCCCGAGAGCTACGTGCTCGGCGAACGCGGCCTGCGCATCCCCGATCTCGACGGCGCCTGCACGCTGGAGACGCGGGTGCGCATCCGCCCCTCCGCCAACACCCGGCTGGAGGGCCTGTATGCCAGCCGCGGCGCGCTGTTCACGCAGTGCGAGGCGGAGGGCTTCCGGCGCATCGCCTTCATGCTCGACCGGCCCGACGTGATGCCGGTCTGGGACATCGTCCTGCGCGCCGACCGCGCCCGCTATCCGGTGCTGCTCGCCAACGGCAATCCCGTCGGCGGCGGCGAGCTGCCCGACGGCCGCCATCTCGCGCGCTGGCACAACCCGCATGCCACGCCGCCCTACCTGTTCGCCGTGGTCGCCGGCGACTTCGGCTGCGTGCAGTCGGAGATCGTCGCCGCCGACGGCCGCAACGTGCGCCTGGCGGTGTGGGCCGCCCACGCCGACGTGCCGCGCTGCCGCTATGCGCTCGGCGCGGTCGAGCGCGCCCTGCGCTGGGACGAGCGGCGCTTCGGCCGCGTCTACGACCTCGACGTGTTCAACGTCGTCGCCGCCCAGGACTTCACGATGGGCGCGATGGAGAACAAGGGCCTCAACATCTTCAACGCGCGCTACGTGCTCGCCGACGAGGAGACCGCGACCGACGCCGACTACCTCGGCATCGAGTCGGTGATCGGCCACGAGTACTTCCACAACTGGTCGGGCAACCGCGTCACCCTGCGCGACTGGTTCCAGCTCTCGCTGAAGGAGGGTCTCACGGTCTTCCGCGACCAGGAGTTCACCGCCGACCTGCATTCGCGCGCGGTCAAGCGCATCGAGGACGTGCGCCTGCTGCGGGCGCGCCAGTTCGCCGAGGACGCCGGCTCGCTCGCGCATCCGGTGCGGCCGCCGAGCTACCGCGAGATCAACAACTTCTACACGCTGACGATCTACGAGAAGGGCGCGGAGATCGTGCGCATGCTGTACACCCTGCTCGGCGAGGCGACCTTCCGCGCCGGCATGGACCTCTACTTCGCGCGCAACGACGGCCGTGCGGCGACGGTGGAGGACTTCCTCGCCGCACACGCCGAGGCGTCCGGGCGCGACCTGTCGCAGTTCGCCCGCTGGTACGCGCAGGCCGGCACGCCCGAGATCCGGATCCGCGACGACTACGACGCGGCCACCGGCACCTACACCCTGGAGATCGCGCAGCGCACCCCGCCGACGCCGGGCCAGCCCGACAAGCACCCGCTGCACATGCCGCTGCGCTTCGCGCTGTACGACGAGGCCGGGCGCAGGCTGCGCACCGCCCCGCGCGGCGCCGGCGGGGCGGACCAGGTCGAGCTGGTGGCGACGCGCCACCGCCTGCGCTTCCACGGGCTGTCCGCGCGTCCGCTGCCCGCCTTCAACCAGGGCTTCGCGGCCCCGGTGAAGCTCGACTTCCCCTACAGCCCGGCCCAGCTCGGCCGGCTGGCGCGCTGCGAGCGCGATCCCTTCAATCGCTGGGACGCGCTGCAGCGGCTGGCCACCGGCGTGCTGCTCGAGCGTTTCGAGGCTCACGTCGAGGCGCAGGACGGCCTCAGCGCCGCGCTCGGCGCCCTGCTGGACGACCCGGCGCAGGATCCGGCCTTCGTCGCCGAATGCCTGGTGCTGCCGGACTTCGACACCCTCGCCGAGTCGGTGCAGGCCATCGACGTGGACAGCCTGCTCGCCGCACGCGAGACCCTGCTCGACCAGCTCGCCTTCGAGCACGCCGAGCGCCTGCGTGCGCGCTACCACGCCCTGGCGGACGCCGCGGCCGGTGGTCTCGACGGCGCGGCCATGGGCGCCCGTCGCCTGCGCAACCTCTGCCTCGCCCTGCTCACCCGCCTCGACCGCGAGGCGGCGCTGGCGCAGGCGCAGTTCGAGGGCGCGCGCAGCATGACCGACCGCCTCGGCGCGCTGCGCTGCCTGGTGGAAGCCGATGCGCAGGGCCGCCACGCCGCGATGGAGGCCTTCGCCGCACGCCATGCCGGCGACGATCTCGTCACCGACAAGTGGATCGCCCTCGTCGCGATGCGGCCGGACGCCGGCGCGCAGGCGGAGGTGCGGGCGCTGCTCGGTTCCTCCCACTGGACGCCGACCAATCCCAACCGCGTGCGCGCCGTGCTCGGCAGCTTCGCGCGCGCGAACCCCACGGCCTTCCACGCCGCCGACGGCAGCGGCTACGCCCTGCTCGCCGAGCAGCTTCCCGGGCTCGACGCCATCAACCCCCAGGTCGCGGCGCGCCTGCTCGGCGCCTTCGAGAGCTGGCGGCGGCTGGCCGGGCCCCGCCGCGAGCGCGTGCGGGAGACGCTGGACGGCCTGCAGGGGCGCTTCGCGTCCAGCGATTGCCGCGACCTGCTCGCGCGGCTGCTGGGATAGGCGGGCCCCGGAGTCAGGACGGGTTCCGCGGTTCGATGCGAGACTGACGTCCTCTCCGGGTGGGGGACCGTCTCCATGAAGCGCGCATTCCTGATCCTGGCCGTGGCCGTCCTGCTCGGCGGCTGCGCCACCCACGGCAGGAGCCACTACGGCTACCGCGAGCCGGTCTACCGCGACGGCAGCTACTACTACCCGCCGGCGGCCGGCTACGGCGACTACTACTACGCGCCGCCGCGCACCGTCGTGCACCACTACGACTACGGGTTCGGCTTCGCGCCCGCCTGGGGCCACGGCTGGGCGCCCTATGGCGGGCTGTGGGGCAGCTGGGGCCCGCGCAGCTACTGGGGCCCGCGCTACGGCTACGGCCTCGGCTGGTCGAGCTGGGGGTCGGGCGTCGGGCTCGGCCTCGGCTGGTCCAGCGGCTACTGGCCCTACTACCACTATCCCCGCAGCTGGCAGGCGCCGCGTCCGCGGCCGCCGGTCCGCGGCAGCTACTGGCATTCGCGCGAGCCCTACCGGCCCGGTGCCCAGGCGCGGACCGGCCCGCCGCGCGGCGTCCAGTCGGACGGGCGTCAGCGCGAACGGCCGCCGGTGCGGGGCGAGCGGCCGCGGGAGGAGGAGCGTGCGCAGTGGCGCCAGCGGGTCGGCGGCGCCATCCGCACCGACGGCGGCATGCGTCCGCCGGCCGCGGCCGGCGTTCCCGCGCGTTCCGTCGGCACCGACGGGAACCTGCGCGGGCGTCCCGACATCGAGCGCGGCGCGCGCCCGTCGGGCGAGTGGCGGCGCGGCGGCATGGGCGCGCCGCGCGCGGACGGCGAGGGCAGGCGTGTCCGTACGGACACGCCCCGCGTGCGTGCGGAGCCGCCGCGCGCCCCGCGCCAGGTCCCGGCCGAGC
>NZ_JBHSGG010000064.1:0-3547 GCF_042654365.1 Coralloluteibacterium thermophilum | reverse complement strand
GGCCGGATCGACGGCAGCCTCACCGCCACCAGCAACGGTGGAAACGTGGGGCAGAGCGGCGGGCTGGCGGTCGGCGGGACCGCAGGGATCGACGCCGGCAGTGGCGACATCGCGTTTGCCGATACGTTGTCGAACGATTTCCGCGGCACGGTGTCGCTGACCGGCGGAGCGGTGCGGATCGCCAACAGCCGCGCGCTGACGCTGGGCGCGGTGGACGCGGCCAGCCTGTCGGTCATCACTGCCGGTCCGATCACACAGGCGGCGGGGACACGGATCGACGTCACGGGTGCTGCAGATTTCGATGCCAGCACGACCGCCATCACGTTGACGAACGACAACGACTTCGGCGGCGCAGTCAGCCTGCGCGGCGGGGCCACGCACATCCACGACCGCGGCGATCTGACCCTGGGGACCGTCGCCACGAGCGCCCTGAGCGTGGAGGCCGGGGGCGACCTGAACCTCGGAACGGGCAGCACGGGCCACATCGTGGCCAGCAGCGGCGGTGACATCACCCAGAGTGGGATGCTCTCCCTCGGGGCGGCGGGCCGGGTGAGCACGCTCACCGCAGGAGCGAGCGGCCGCATCGCGCTCGGCACCGTCGGCAATACGCTGTCCGGCCTGTTCAGCGTCACCGGTGGCGACGTGCAGCTGCGGAGCCGTGCCGGGCTGCTTCTCGACAACGTGAACGTGAACAGCCTCGACATCCAGGCCAATGACGGGCTCAGTCTCGGCTACGGGAACATCCGCGGCGACCTCGTTGCCCGCACCAGCGGCGTGGTGATCCAGGCAGGCGGCGTCACCGTCGAAGGCACCACGCTGATCGACGCCGGCGCCGGCGCGATCACGCTGTCGAACGCCGGCAACGACTTCCAGGGCGCGGTGACGCTCCGGGGCGGCACCACCACGATCCACGATGCGAACACGCTGACGCTGGGCACGCTCGACGTCGCCGGCCTGACGGCTGTCAGCGGCGGGGCGCTGAACCTCGGGCAGGGCGACATCGCCGGCAACCTCACGGCGCAGGCGAGCGGAGGGGTGAGCCAGAGCGGTGCACTCGCCGTCGGCGGCGCCACGACCATCGCCGCCGGCGGCAACAGCATCGACCTCGGCCGTGCCGGCAACGCCTTCGGCGGCCTGGTGAGCCTCGCCGGCAGCGGGGCCACGATCACGTCGGGGGGCGGCCTGCAGTTCGGCACGCTCGCCGTCGGCGGCCTGACCGCGACCAGCAACGGCGAGCTGATTCTCGGCCGTGGCACCGTCTCGGGCGCGCTGTCGGCCACCAGCAACGGCGGCCGCGTCGCGCAGAGCGGTGCGCTCAACGTGGTCGGGCCGGCCCACATCGATGCAGGCAGCGGCGCGATCGAGCTGTCCAACGCGGGCAACATCTTCAGTGGCGCGGTGAGCCTGACCGGCGGCAGCGCCGCGATCCGGAGCGCCAGCGGGCTGACGCTGGGCACCCTGGCCCTTTCCGGCGACCTCGTCGCCAACAGCCAGGGCGGGCTCGGCCTCGGCGAGGGCCGGATCGACGGCGCCCTCGTCGCGGGGAGCGCCGGGGGTGCCATCGGCCAAGCGAGCGGCGGGCTGACGGTGGCGGGCTCCGCGACCATCGACGCGGGGGCGGGGAACATCACGCTGGACGCCGGCAACGACTTCCGTGGTCCGGTCGCGCTGACCGGCGGCGCGGTCCGGGTCCGCGACGTCGACGATCTCGAGATCGGCGCGCTGGTCGGCGGGACTGGTGGGGTGGACCTCCAGGCCGGCGGCAATCTCCTCCTGGCGGCCGGCGACATCGACACCGGCGGCGCCGACCTGCGGCTCGTGGCGGAGGGAACGCTGGCCACGCCCGGCGCCCTGCGCGGCGCCAACGTGACGCTGCGCGGCGGCACCGGGCTCGACCTGGATCACGACGTGACGGCCACCAGCGGGCTTTCCCTGGACGGCGGCGTCGGTGCCATCGAGCAGAACGCGGGCCGGATCGCCGCGGCGCGGCTCGACGTCGAGGGCGGCAGCGCGCGCCTGGATGCGACCGGCAACGCCGTCGCCGCACTGGGCGACTTGGACGTGGCCGGTGCCTTCGCGCTGCGCAACACGCAGGCGATCCTGCAGGCCGCAGGGGCCTCGGTGGAGGTCGGCGGCGCGGCGTCCTTCGACGCGAGCGGCCAGCAGATCGTCCTGACCAACGCCGGCAACGACTTCGGCGGACCCGTGAGCCTGACCGGCGGGGCCGTCACGATCCACAACGCCAACGCGCTGACGCTGGGCACGCTCGACGTCACGGCGCTGGATGCGGCGAGCGGCGGCGCGCTGGGTCTCGGGCAGGGCGACATCGCCGGCAACCTCACGGCGAACGCGGGTGGCGCGGTGAGCCAGAGCGGTGCGCTCGCCGTCGGCGGCACCACGACCATCGACGCCCGCGGCAACAGCATCGACCTCGGCGATGCCGGCAACGCCTTCGGTGGCATGGTGAGCCTCAGTGGCGGCGGGGCCGCGATCGCCTCGGCGGGCCGCCTGCAGTTCGGCACGCTCGCCGTCGGCGGCCTGACCGCGACCAGCAACGGCGAGCTGATCCTCGGCCGCGGCATTGTCTCGGGCACGCTGTCGGCCACCAGCAACGGCGGCCGCGTCGCGCAGAGCGGTGCGCTCAACGTGGTCGGGCCGGCCCACATCGATGCAGGCAGCGGTGCGATCGAGCTGTCCAACGCGGGCAACATCTTCAGCGGCGCGGTGAGCCTGACCGGCGGCGCCGCCACGATCCAAGGCGCCAGCATGCTGACGCTGGGCACCCTGGCGCTTTCCGGCGACCTCGTCGCCAACAGCCAGGGCACGCTGAATCTCGGCGAGGGCCGGATCGGTGGCGCCCTCGTCGCGGGGAGCGCCGGGGGTGCCATCGGCCAGGCGAGCGGCGGGCTGACGGTGGCGGGCTCCGCGACCATCGACGCGGGGGCGGGGAACATCACGCTGGACGCCGGCAACGACTTCCGTGGTCCGGTCGCGCTGACCGGCGGCGCGGTCCGGGTCCGGGACGTCGACGATCTCGAGATCGGCGCGCTGGTCGGCGGGACCGGCGGGGTGGACCTCCAGGCCGGCGGCAATCTCCTCCTGGCGGCTGGCGACATCGACACCGGCAGCGCCGACCTGCGGCTCGTGGCGGGCGGGACGCTGGCCACGCCCGGTGCCCTGCGCGGCGCCAACGTGACGCTGCGCGGCGGCACCGGGCTCGACCTGGGCCACGACGTGACGGCCGCCAGTGGGCTTTCCCTGGCGGGCGGCGCCATCCAGCAGAGCGCCGGCCGGATCGCCGCGGAGCGGCTCGACGTCGAGGGCAGCAGCGCGCGCCTGGATGCGGCCGGCAATGCCGTCGGCGCACTGGGCGACGTGGACGTGGCCGGCGCCTTCACGCTGCGCAACACGCAGGCGATCCGGCAGGCCGCAGGGACCACGGTGGAGGTCGGCGGTGCGGCGTCCTTCGACGCGGGCGGCCAGGAGATCGTCCTGGCCAACGCCGGCAACGATTTCGGCGGCCCCGTGAGCCTGACCGGCAGTGACG
>NZ_JBHSGG010000063.1:0-2212 GCF_042654365.1 Coralloluteibacterium thermophilum | reverse complement strand
CGACCCCTCGGCGCCACAGGCCGCATGGCTGCTGGCTATGAGGGGTTCTTCAGGGCCGACTCGTTAACTTGCGCGTTGCGCTTCTCGATCTATATTGAGGCCATCGAATGGCTAAATCGAGACGTCGCGATGACCGTCAAAAATGCTGGAGCCACCAGCCCGAAGGGTGCAGGGCCCGCCCCTACCCGTCCGGCCCTCAGGAAGCGCCAAGCTCCCTATGCCGCTCACCTTGTCCTTGATGCGGCCCTGACGGGACAGGGCGGAGACATCCGCGCGTTTCGCAGCGCGCTCCGGTTTGCGCAACTGAGTGATCGCATATCGCTAGAGCGGGAGGGCGTGCCCGCAATCATCGTGCGTGACCTGATCACCCGATTGGGAATCACCGACAATACGTTCCAGATGGCGGCAGGCATTCCGAAGGCGACCTTCAGTAAGAAGATCCAGGCTAAGGCGACGTTCAGCGGCACGCCCGGCCAAGCCGTCGTAGGGATGATGGACCTCATCAACGTGGTGGAGGATATGGTCCGCCGCGACCCGGCAGCAGGCGCCGAGAACTTCGACGCCGAGTCTTGGGTTGGCGAATGGGTCCAGCAGCCTATCCCCGCGCTGGGCGGTCAGCGCCCGATTGATCTGATGGATACTCCTGCGGGACGTGAGGCTGTAATGCAAGTCATTGAGGCCGATAGAGAGGGCGTCTTTCTTTAAAGCTCTATCGGATATGTTCTGGTGGCTCCACTTATGGCCCCACCGACCTCAGTGGCCTCGGCGCAGCAAAATCGCCGGGGCGCTGGAACCACGTTGATGAGCGGATCATCTACGCGGGAACATCGATCAGCCTGGTGATGCTCGAGCCACGGGGCTCATGTCGGCGCGATCAGTCCAATGAATCGCTATCTGCTCGAGATCGCGGTCCCGGACGATGTCTTCGAGGCGCGTCAGGTGCTGCCCTTGGCGAGCGCGCCCGGCGGATGGGATTCTGTGCCGTCCTGCCTGGTCTCAAAGGACGTTGGATCGCAGTGGTACCGATCCACGAGCACGGCGATCTTCGAGGTTCCGTCGGTAGTCGTGCCTGAGGAGAGCGCCGTCCTGATCAACGCCGTCCACCCAGCCATGGTGTCGGTCTCGGCGCGGGTGGCCCGTAAGGTGGATTTCCGCGCGATCTTCCGGCCCGACCCGTTGCCGGTGTCAGCCCAGCGCGCATGGCGCCTCGTGCCAAGCCCTCCGTGGTGCTGCGCGCCAGCGCACCCGCCCAGTAGTAGCTCCGCCAACACCACGGCCACGCGCACGGTTGCCTAACAGTTCGCGCGCGCCGGTTGGCGCAGTGGAACCAGGCCCCAGCTTCTTCAATCGGGGAGGATCGATCACTCGGGAACCGACCTCGGCGACCGCATGCTCGGCGTGGCGAGGCGCTCGTGCGCGCGCGGCCATCAAAGCCTCGTTGGGGCGGCCGCGGCATGGTCAGGTCCGCAGCCAAGCCGGTGCTCCCTCGCGCGGCGGCCGCTGCATCTCCAGGCATTGGCAGCGACTGAGGATGGTCGCCGGCAGGCACGCGGAGTTTGCGGTGGCCAGCCACAGAAACCGGCCCGGCAGCGGCTCCTCGAGGATCTTGAGGATGACGTTCTAGGCGCGGTAGTTGAACGCGTCGGGCGGCAATGTGACGAGTTGGAGGCAGCTTGTAAGCGCCTCAGCGAACTGGAGGGCATTTGTCGATGTGAAATGGAATGCGTGTTGCTTGCTGCGGGGCATTTTCCTGGCCGCAGACAGTCGTGTAGGACGCGGCTGGGGGCAAGCGGACCCGCGCTCTCAAGAATTCCATGCGCTCACCCAGGAGGCGGTTTGTTGACGCCTCTGGCAAGCCGGGGGCGGTTGCTTGGCGCTGGCGGCGACCAAGGGGCGCATGTTGGCGCTTAGTCGAAACCGGGGCAGCTTGTTGGCTTCGGACCCGCCGAGAAATCACTTCCTCGGAAACAAGTCACTTCTTAGGTTTCAATCACTTACTCGGGGGGCGATTGCTTGGCAGCAGACAGCTGCCAAGGCGGCCTATCTTCCCGGAACCGTCAGCAGTAAGCCCCGGCGCGGCCATAAAGCGGGAGGCGACGTTGGGTCAGGCAGGCGACGAAGACCCGCGGCTCGATCCCCCGTGCGTTGTCACTGCTTGGTCTCAAGAATCAAGTGCAACACTGGCAGAGAACGCTGCGACTTCCTCGGCCAT
>NZ_JBHSGG010000062.1:0-2174 GCF_042654365.1 Coralloluteibacterium thermophilum | reverse complement strand
CGCAAAAGACAACGGCCCGGTCCTTGGAGGACCGGGCCGCTGCGGGATAAACCCCTGGCGATGACCTACTCTTGCATGGCTGGTGCCACACTACCATTGGCGCGGGTGCGTTTCACGTCCGAGTTCGGGATGGGATCGGGTGGTTCCACACCGCTATGTTCACCAGGGAGACTGGGGCGCTGCAGCGGTTTGACGCGCAGCGCACATAGGGTTGGGACGTAGCGAAGTTGTTGGAATGTCGACCGTTGTGCCGTCGAGTCCAAGGCCACTTGAGGTTATAGGATCAAGCCGCACGGATCATTAGTACTGGTTAGCTCAACACATTGCTGTGCTTACACACCCAGCCTATCAACCACCTGGTCTTGATGGTTCCTTGAGGGGGCTTGTGCCCCGGGAGATCTCATCTTGAGGGAGGCTTCCCGCTTAGATGCTTTCAGCGGTTATCCCGTCCGACCATAGCTACCCGGCAATGCCACTGGCGTGACAACCGGAACACCAGAGGGTCGTCCACTCCGGTCCTCTCGTACTAGGAGCAGCTCCTCTCAAATCTCCAACGCCCACGACAGATAGGGACCGAACTGTCTCACGACGTTCTGAACCCAGCTCGCGTACCACTTTAAATGGCGAACAGCCATACCCTTGGGACCGACTACAGCCCCAGGATGTGATGAGCCGACATCGAGGTGCCAAACACCGCCGTCGATATGAACTCTTGGGCGGTATCAGCCTGTTATCCCCGGAGTACCTTTTATCCGTTGAGCGATGGCCCTTCCATACAGAACCACCGGATCACTAAGACCTACTTTCGTACCTGCTTGATCCGTCGATCTTGCAGTCAAGCACGCTTATGCCTTTGCACACAGTGCGCGATGTCCGACCGCGCTGAGCGTACCTTCGTGCTCCTCCGTTACTCTTTAGGAGGAGACCGCCCCAGTCAAACTACCCACCATACACGGTCCCCGATCCGGATCACGGACCTGGGTTAGAACGTCAAGCACATCAGGGTGGTATTTCAAGGTTGCCTCCACCGGAACTGGCGTCCCGGTTTCACTGGCTCCCACCTATCCTACACAGACGAACTCAACGTTCAGTGTAAAGCTATAGTAAAGGTTCACGGGGTCTTTCCGTCTTGCCGCGGGAACGCTGCATCTTCACAGCGATTTCAATTTCACTGAGTCTCGGGTGGAGACAGCGCCGCTGTCGTTACGCCATTCGTGCAGGTCGGAACTTACCCGACAAGGAATTTCGCTACCTTAGGACCGTTATAGTTACGGCCGCCGTTTACTGGGGCTTCGATCAAGAGCTTCGCCTTGCGGCTAACCCCATCAATTAACCTTCCAGCACCGGGCAGGCGTCACACCCTATACGTCCACTTTCGTGTTTGCAGAGTGCTGTGTTTTTGATAAACAGTCGCAGCGGCCTGGTCACTGCGGCCCTCTCCAGCTATAGCCCGCATGGGCCACCAGAAAGGGCGCACCTTCTCCCGAAGTTACGGTGCCATGTTGCCTAGTTCCTTCACCCGAGTTCTCTCAAGCGCCTGAGAATTCTCATCCTACCCACCTGTGTCGGTTTACGGTACGGTCTGCGTGAGCTGAAGCTTAGGGGCTTTTCCTGGAAGCATGGGATCAGTGACTTCAGTCTAAAGACCTGGTCTCGGTGCTCGGTCTTGAAGGGGCCCGGATTTGCCTAAGCCCCAAACCTACCGCCTTTCCCCGGGACAACCAACGCCCGGTACACCTACCCTTCTCCGTCCCCCCATCGCACTCACGCGAGGTGCAGGAATATTAACCTGCTTCCCATCGGCTACGCATTTCTGCCTCACCTTAGGGGCCGACTCACCCTGCGCCGATTAACGTTGCGCAAGGAAACCTTGGGCTTTCGGCGTGCGGGCTTTTCACCCGCATTATCGTTACTCA
Organism: Coralloluteibacterium thermophilum; assembly: GCF_042654365.1. Lineage (NCBI taxonomy): Bacteria > Pseudomonadati > Pseudomonadota > Gammaproteobacteria > Lysobacterales > Lysobacteraceae > Coralloluteibacterium > Coralloluteibacterium thermophilum. Next base: position 258 of record NZ_JBHSGG010000062.1, on the reverse strand, counting down.
TGTCAGCATTCGCACTTCCGATACCTCCAGCGGACTTCTCAATCCACCTTCGCAGGCGTACGGAACGCTCCTCTACCGCGCACACGCAAGCGTGTGCACCCCAAGCTTCGGTTTATCGCTTAGCCCCGTTAAATCTTCCGCGCAGGCCGACTCGACCAGTGAGCTATTACGCTTTCTTTAAAGGGTGGCTGCTTCTAAGCCAACCTCCTGGCTGTCTGTGCCTTCCCACATCGTTCACCACTGAGCGATAAATTGGGG
>NZ_JBHSGG010000061.1:0-1511 GCF_042654365.1 Coralloluteibacterium thermophilum | reverse complement strand
GTCGGCCCTGAAGAATCCGCCTCTCATCCCCGTGCGGGTACCGTTGGCTGCGATCCAGCCGTGATGAGCGAAATCAACGCCCCCAGCATCCAGGCACAAAAAGCCGCGATCCAGCGCATCAGCCAGCGCAGGTTGTAGCCCGCCGCGCACAGGACCGCGTGCATGGCGTCCCCTTGCGCGCCCTTCAGCCAGCAGCGGCGCAGGCCACAGTCGTCCTTGACGTGGCCGATGATCGGTTCGATCGCCTGGCGACGCTTCACCCAGCGCCATTGGCTTCGGGTCAGGCGCTTGGGCTTGCCTCGATGCAGGATCTCCACGCCCGCCACTTCGCGGCCCCGGTAGCCAAGATCCACAATCGCCACCTTCGGCTTGCAGCCGCTCACGATCTCGGCCTGCTCCAACTGCTCGGCCAGCGTGTCGCCGTCGTACGGATTGCCGGGAAAACTGCGGGCCCCGACGATCAAGCCCTGCCTGGCGGTCACCGCCAGGCCGACCTTCACCCCGAACTCGTACGGCTGTCGCGACTTCCCCTTGCCTATGCACTCCACCTCCGGGGCATGCAATGCGTACAGCTTGCCCTTGTCCTTCGGACGCTGCGCATGCAGCCGCTTGGCGCGATCCAGCCACGTCCCAAGTGCCGCTTTGGCCGCCTCTCCGGCATCGGCCAGCTTGCGTTCGATGTCGCGAATCACCCGGCCCAGTACCGTGCGCTGGCGACGCAGCACACGGCGCATCCGCTTGAACTGCTTGGCGTGTGCATAGCCGCCAGCACGGCGACGGAGCGTGGGCCCTTCCCGTTCGTAGCTCTGCCGCAGCGCAATGCCGTGGCGCTTGGCCAGGAGCACCAGCTTGCGGCGGCCCGCCTCCAATAGTCGGCTGTCGGTCGGGTACGCCACCGCCTTCTCCTGCACGGTGCTGTCCACGATCACCCGTTCCAGGTCCCGTGCCTTCACCGCCTTCATCGAGCGCGCAGCGGCAATCGTCTGGGCCAGCAACTCCTCCATGCCCGCCTCGCCCAGACGCTTGCGCCAGCGCACCAGCGAACTGGGGTCGCACGGCAGCCGGGTCTGGAAGAATTCCTCGCCGGTGAAGAACTGCCAGTACGGGTTCTCCAGCCAACGCTCGCACACCGCCTCGTCCGACAGGTCGTAGGCATGTTTGAGGTAGAGCAGACCGGCCATCAGCCGAACCGGCAACGCCGGTCGCCCGCCGCCGCTCACGGTGGGCGCGGGCAACGTGCACGAAAGCGCTTCCTCCAGCGCCGTCCAGGGCATGCGGCAGGCCAGCCGGGCCAGCGGATGACGCAGGTCGATCTGGGTTTCCAGGCGGGCCCGGAACAAGTCATCGGGACGGACCGTCGGGTCCTCGGCGGGCGTCGAGCGGCGGCGCATCGGGTATCCGAATCTGCAAGGAATCGCGGGGGAGATTATCCGTTCCCGGCAAACTCAACACGACCCCTCGGCGCCACAGGCCGCATGGCTGCTGGCTATGAGGGGTTCTTCAGGGCCGAC
>NZ_JBHSGG010000060.1:0-1223 GCF_042654365.1 Coralloluteibacterium thermophilum | reverse complement strand
GGGTTCTACCCCGAAATCACGGACGGTTGTAAAAGGGCTGAGAACTTCTGGTCTTGCCTGGCGACCCTTCGTCGCATCCTCGGGTTGTGGAACCGCTCGATGTATTCGAACACATCCGCCCTCGCGGCATCGAGCGTTGGGTAGGTCATGCGGTAGACCCGCTCGCGCTTGAGCAGGCCGAAGAAGCCTTCGCACGCGGCGTTGTCACCGCAGTGGCCCACCGCGCTCATCGAGCACACCAAGCCGTTGGCCGCCAGGTAACGCTGGTAGTCGCCGCTTCGGAACTGGCTGCCACGGTCGGAGTGCAGGATCAGCGGATGGCTGCCTTGGCGCTGCCAGACCGCCATCTGCACGGCCCTGATCACCATCTGACGATCCTGACGATGATGCATTGACCACCCCACCACCCGCTGGTCAAACAGGTCCAGCACGATGCACAGATACAGCTTGCCTTGCCGGGTCTTGAGCTCGGTGATGTCGGTGACCCACCTGGTCTCCGGCTCCAACGCGGTGAAGTCCCGCTCCAGCAGGTTGCGCACACCCGGCGGCGTCAGCGCCGGCTTGCCGCGCTGGCCTCGCCGCTTCGGTCGCGGCCAACCCTGCAGGCCATCGGTCGCCATCAGACGCGCCACCCGGTTCAGGCTCGCCGTCTCGCCTTCCTCGGCAAGGTCTTCATGCATCCGGCCGGCGCCCAATGTGCCCCGGCTGTCCTCATGCAACTCACGGATCCGGCCGAGCAAGCGCTGGTTGTCGCGCTCCCGGGCACTGGGCAAGCGCTTACTCCAGTCGTAGTAACCGCTGGCCGAGACCCGCAGGCAACGACACATCAGTCGCACTGGAAACTCATCGCGGCAACGTTCGATCACCTGATACCTCAGGATGATCCCTTGGCAAAGAACGTCGCCGCTTCTCGCAAAAAATCCCGCTCCTTCTTCACCCGGGCCAGCTCGCGCTTGAGCCGCGCCAGTTCCTCGTCCCGGGGCGTCCCGGTGCCACCGAAGGCCACCTGGCCCCGGCTCTGGGCCTCCCGCTTCCAGCGGGTCAGCAATGCATCCCGGATCCCCAGCTCCCGGGCCACCTGGGCACAGCTGACGCCCGGCTGGCTGGCCTGCTCAACCGCACCGCGCTTGAACTCGGTGCTGAACTTCCTTCGCTTCGACATGAACACTCCTCATGGCCTTGATCGGCCTTCTCGTAAGTGTCCGTGAAAACGGGGGTGAACC
>NZ_JBHSGG010000059.1:0-1194 GCF_042654365.1 Coralloluteibacterium thermophilum | reverse complement strand
TTCGACGAGAAGGGGCGCCGCATCGCGGAGCGGGTGCCGACCACCGACGATCTTGCCGAGGGTGCGGCGCACCTCTACTACACCGACGAGCGCGCCCGGGTCGTCGTGGACGCCGGCATCGAGGCGCACGTAGAGCAGGAGAACCCGCATCCGCAGTACGCGCTGTCTGCCGACCTCGGTACAGCTGCGGGTGCCGACGTTGGCGACTTCGCGACTGCGGAACAGGGTGATCTCGCGGACAGCGCCCTGCAGCCTGGCGCGAACATCTCCGATCTCACGAACGACGCGGGCTACGTGGACGCCGCCGGCGCGGCGGACGCCGCACCGCTGCAGTCCATCGTCGCCGGTGCGAACGTCAGCGTCGACACGACGGACCCGAGGAATCCCGTCATCAGCGCCGCCGGCGGTGGTGCTGGCGCCGTGAGCACCGTCAACGGCGTGGGGCCTGACGCCGGCGGAAACGTCCAGCTCTCCGCGGCCAATGTCGGTGCCGACCCGGCCGGCTCAGCGGCTGCTGCGCTCGCTGCGGCGAACAGCCATGCGGATGCTGGCCTTGCTGGCAAAGGCGGCCTTGCATCGTCGAATGCATGGACTGGCAACAACGAATTTCGCGGTAACGTGCTGTCGAGTAGTACGAGTAGCGTCGCCTACGTGCTCTATCGGACAAACGCTGAAGTTAACTGCTCGATGGAGTACCGGACCACGGGTCAATCTGTGTTCACCGGCGTGGGCGCAGCGGGCGTTTTCACCGTGGGCTCAGCGGCAAATCTGAGCGCGGCGAACTTTTCGTATCTACGAGCGGGCCCGACGTTCATTTCCCCGGGCCCGGACAACACGCAGACCGCAGGGCTTGCTAACGCTAGGTACACTCAAATCTACGCAGTAACCGGCTCGATCAACACGTCCGACGCGCGAGAGAAAACCACTCCGCGCCACATGACCGATGTGGAGACCGCCGCAGCAGTCGAGCTTGCGGGGCTGCCGTGCATCTTCCAGTGGCTCCACGCCATTGCCGAGAAGGGGGAGGATGACGCCCGCCTGCACGCAGGCCCCACTGTGCAAGCGGTGATCGCGGTGATGCAGGCCCACGGGCTGGACCCGTACCGGTACGGCTTCGTTTGCTACGACGCATGGGACGAGCAGCACGAGATTCGCGAGGAGTGGCCGGACGAGTACGACGACGAGGGCAACCTG
>NZ_JBHSGG010000058.1:0-1179 GCF_042654365.1 Coralloluteibacterium thermophilum | reverse complement strand
TTACTCGATGACCTTGGCGACGACGCCGGCGCCGACGGTGCGGCCGCCCTCGCGGATCGCGAAGCGCAGGCCGTCGTCCATCGCGATCGGCGCGATCAGCGTCACCACCATCTTGATGTTGTCGCCCGGCATCACCATCTCGACGCCTTCCGGCAGCTCCACCGCGCCCGTCACGTCCGTCGTGCGGAAGTAGAACTGCGGACGGTAGCCCTTGAAGAACGGGGTGTGGCGGCCGCCCTCGTCCTTCGACAGCACGTACACCTCAGCCTCGAACTTGGTGTGCGGCTTGATCGTGCCCGGCTTCGCCAGAACCTGACCGCGCTCCACCTCGTCGCGCTTCGTGCCGCGCAGCAGCAGACCCGCGTTGTCGCCCGCCTGGCCCTGGTCCAGCAGCTTGCGGAACATCTCGACGCCGGTCACCGTCGTCTTCACCGTCGGGCGGATGCCCACGATCTCGATTTCGTCGCCGACCTTGATCACGCCGCGCTCGATGCGGCCCGTCACCACCGTGCCGCGACCCGAGATCGAGAACACGTCTTCGACCGGCATCAGGAACGACTTGTCGACGTCGCGCTGCGGCTCGGGGATGTAGCTGTCCAGCGCGTCGACCAGCTTGATGATCGCCGGAACGCCGATCTCCGACTGGTCGCCCTCGAGCGCCTTCAGCGCCGAACCCTTGATGATCGGGGTGTCGTCGCCCGGGAAGTCGTACTTCGACAGCAGCTCGCGCACTTCCATCTCGACCAGCTCGAGCAGCTCGGCGTCGTCCACCATGTCGGCCTTGTTCAGGAACACCACGATGTACGGCACGCCCACCTGACGCGACAGCAGGATGTGCTCGCGCGTCTGCGGCATCGGGCCGTCCGCGGCCGAGCACACCAGGATCGCGCCGTCCATCTGCGCCGCACCCGTGATCATGTTCTTCACGTAGTCGGCGTGGCCCGGGCAGTCCACGTGCGCGTAATGACGGGTCTCCGACTCGTACTCCACGTGCGCCGTCGAGATCGTGATGCCGCGCGCCTTCTCTTCCGGCGCCGCGTCGATCTGGTCGTAGCCCTTGAACTCGCCGCCGAAACGCTCTGCGCCGATCTTGGTCAGCGCCGCGGTCAGCGTCGTCTTGCCGTGGTCAACGTGACCGATCGTGCCGACGTTCACGTGCGGCTTGGTGCGCTCGAACTT
>NZ_JBHSGG010000057.1:0-1079 GCF_042654365.1 Coralloluteibacterium thermophilum | reverse complement strand
CTTGGTCTCAAGAATCAAGTGCAACACTGGCAGAGAACGCTGCGACTTCCTCGGCCATGGCTTCCTCTGGGGTCTTCCAGCCGAGCGTTTTCCTCGGCCTGCCGTTGAGAAGGCGCGCGATGTCGTTGAGCATGGTCTGACTGGCGAGCGACAGGTCGGCGCCCTTGGGGAGGAACTGGCGCAGCAGGCCGTTGGTGTTTTCGTTGCTGCCGCGTTGCCAGGGTGCGTGCGGGTCGCAGAACCAGATGTCGAGCTTCAGTCGCCGGCTCAACTCCGCGTGGCGGGCCATCTCGCTCCCTCGGTCGTAGGTCAGGCTCGCGCGCAGGAACGCCGGCAGCTTCTTCATCTGTCGGGTGAAGCCTTCCAGGGCGTCGGTGGCCGTGCACCCTTCCATCCGGCACAGCACCACGAACCGGGTCTTGCGCTCCACCAGCACGCCCACCGCCGAGCGGTTGTAGGCGCCCTTGATGAAGTCGCCTTCCCAGTGGCCCGGAAACAGGCGCTGCTCGATGTCCGCCGGCCGGTGCACGATCCGCAGTGCCTCGGGCACGAAGCCTGCCGCCGCGGCGGTGGTGCGGCGCCGTCCGCGGGTGGCCTTAGCCTGACGCAGCGCCTGGACCATGCCCTCCTTGAGCGCGCCACGCGGCTGCGCATAGATGGCCGCGTAGATCGTTTCGTGGCTCACCAGACCAGGGCGGACATCGACAGGCATGGCGCGCAGTCTGGCCGCGATCTGCTCCGGCGACCAGCGCAGGAACACCAGACGGTCGTGGACGTACCGGTAGAGCGGCGTGCCCTCCAGCAGGCGGCGCTGGCGGCGGCTGCAGAGACGACGCTGGCGATATCCGTCGGCAGCGCGTGTGGCGTCGTAGCAGCCGCCCCCGGCGCGCTTCAGCTCCCGGCTGAGCGTCGATGGCGACCGCCCGAGTCGGTGAGCGATGGCGCGCAGGCTGGCCCCGTTCTGGCGTTCGATCATGATCACCGCGCGCTCTTCAGCGCTCAGGTGGCTGTAGGGTCTGGTCTTGGACATGGCAACACCCGTACATGGGGGCGTTGCACTTGGAGCTTGAGCCTAAGCT
>NZ_JBHSGG010000056.1:0-1028 GCF_042654365.1 Coralloluteibacterium thermophilum | reverse complement strand
TGTGTAAACCCAGGACGTTGTTCAGGGGAAGCTGAAGACGGGTGATAGGGGGTTGGTAGCCGAGGCTGGCGTGTGGTCGATGCCAGTTGTAGTGGTGCAGCCAACGGGGAAATGCCAGCCGGCGCTGGTCGGAGCTTTCATAGGAGCGGGCATAGGCCCACTCGCGCAAGGCGGTCTGGACCAGCCGTTCGGCCTTGCCATTGGTGCGCGGCGTGTACGGACGGGTGCGCAGATGGCGCAGGCCCAGGCGCCGCAGGAGCCTGCGGAAGCGCCGGGACTTGTAGCAGGCGCCGTTGTCGGTCATGACTCGGATGAAGGTGACGCCGAGGCTGCGGTAGTAGCGCAGCGCCTGCAGTAGCGCCCGGCAGGCGCTGGCCCCGCGCTCGTTGCCTTCGATGGTGCCGAAGGCGACCCGGGAGTGATCGTCGATGGCCAGGTGGACGAACTCCCAGCCGGCGCCATCGGAGCTACCTTGCCGATCGCCGGTGACGCGATGCCCGGGACGCCAGAACCGCCCCAGCTTCTTGATGTCCAGATGCAGCAGATCGCCTGCCTGCGGATACTCGTAGCGGTTGTCCGGATGCGCTGGCGCGAGCTCGGCCAATCGGTGCAGCCCGGCGCGACGCATCAGCCGCGCGATCGTGCTTAGCCCAACGGGCAAGGCTGAGGAGATCTGGCGATAGGTCTGCCGCTGGCGGCGCAGTGCCATGACCTGCTTGACCACCGCTGTCGGGGTGGCGTGGGGTGAACCATGCGGTCGTGAGGATCGGTCCTGCAGACCGGAGGGACCTTCCTCACGGAAGCGGCGCAGCCACTTGTAGGCCGTTTTGACGCTAACGCCCGCGGCGTGGGCGGCTTCTTCGACGCGCAGCCCATGTTGGACCACTCGTTCGACAAGCAGGGCTCGACCGTGAGGCGTAAGACGGGCATGTTTATGCAGGTTCATCCGGGGCTCCTGGGGCTGGGTTGGCTTCGCAACCCCCATCTTCCAGAGATGCCCCGGGTGAACAACCTACTGAGAGATCACA
>NZ_JBHSGG010000055.1:0-956 GCF_042654365.1 Coralloluteibacterium thermophilum | reverse complement strand
GCTAGGTGTGGAGCTTCAATAGGTTGTTTCGACTGAGTCCCAGTCGTGAGACGGGAGCCAAGCCTCCGGCCGCGGTGTGGGGCCGGTGCCAGTTGTAGTGGTGCAGCCAGTGCCCGAGAGCCTGTTCGCGCTGGGCAGAGGTGTCGAAGCAGGAGGCGTAGGCCCATTCGCGCAGGGCGGTCTGGATGAAGCGCTCGGCCTTGCCATTGGTCCGCGGGGTGTAGGGGCGCGTGCGGACATGCTTCAGCCCCAGTGCGCGGCACGCCTCGGCGAAGACGCGCGAGACGTACGGGGAGCCGTTGTCGGTCATGACCCGCCGCACGGTCACGCCCTGGGCGCTGTAGCGGGCCACCACCTGGCGCAGGAAGGCGACCGCGGTCCGGCCGCGCTCGTCATCGGCGATGGCCGCCACGGCAACCCGCGAGTGATCGTCGATGGCCACGTGGACGAAGTCCCAGCCGATGCCACGATGGCGCTGCGATCGGTTTCCGGTGACGCGGTGGCCTGGCGAGCCGATCCGGCCCAGCTTCTTGATGTCGAGGTGGATCATCTCGCCCGGAGCGGCGTACTCGTACCGGTGCACCGGGGGCTGCGGCTCCAGGTCGCGCCAGCGACTGAGGCCGCTGCGTCGAAGCACCCGCGACACGGTTGCCGGGGACAGTTGGGTGTGCTCGGCGATCCAGCGCCCGCTGCGCCGCTGCCGGCGAAGCGCCTCGATGTGGCTGCGTTGCGCGCTCGAGATCCGGCGCGGCGACGTCTTCGGCCGGCTGCTGCGGTCGGCAAGGCCTTCGCCGCTCTGGTGGCGACGCCACCACTTCCGGACCGTGGTCTCGGAAATCCCCAGCGCCTGCGCGACCTCCGCGACCCGCTGGCCTGCAGCCACACGCTGGACCAGAACCTCTCGACCCTTCGGCGTCAGGCGCGCATTCTTGTGCATGTTGTTCCCCTCGCTGGAA
>NZ_JBHSGG010000054.1:0-827 GCF_042654365.1 Coralloluteibacterium thermophilum | reverse complement strand
CTAGGGCGAATCGACATTCATTCCAGCCACATCGGAATCGATGCGAGGTAGAGGAAGGCGAGGAAGTGGCTGGGCTTGCGGTCGAAGCGTGTAGCGATCCGGCGCAACTGCTTGAGCTTGGCGAAGCAACGCTCGATGCGGTTGCGCAGTCGGTAGCGCGCCTTGTCGTAGGGGCGTGGTTGCTGGCAGCTGCGCGGCGGGATGACCGCCTCGGCGCCGGACGAACGGATCAAGGCCACCAGATCCCGGCTGTCGTAGCCCTTGTCGGCCAGCACGTACCTGGGCGCGAATCCGGCCAGCAGCGCCGGGGCTTGCGTGATGTCGTTGCGCTCCCCGCCGGTCAGTATGAACCGCACCGGGCGCCCCAGGCCGTCCACGGCCAGGTGGATCTTCGTGCTCAGCCCTCCTCGGGAGCGCCCCAGAGCCGAGTCCGAAGCCCCCCTTTTCCGGTCGCCGCCTGTGCGTGCGCCCGGACGATGCTGCTGTCGATCATCAGGTACTCGTTGCTTCGATCCCGGATCAGGGACTGGAACACCTGTTCCCAGATGCCCTTGGCCGCCCAGCGGGTGAAGCGCTTATGCACGCTCTTGTAGGCCCCGTAGCGCGGCGGCAGGTCGCTCCAGCGCGCGCCCGAGCGCAAGACCCACAGCACCCCGTTGACGAAGGTCCGATTGTCCGCGGCCGTACGACCCGGGTCGCCGGCCTTGCCCGGGAGCATGTTCTCGATCCGCTCCCACTGGCTCTGGGTCAATTCGTAGCGGCTCGGTCGCGCTGGCTTGTTCTTCGACATCCCATGAACATACCGGATGAATGTCGATTCAGCCTAG
>NZ_JBHSGG010000053.1:0-688 GCF_042654365.1 Coralloluteibacterium thermophilum | reverse complement strand
GCGCTGGCTTGTTCTTCGACATCCCATGAACATACCGGATGAATGTCGATTCAGCCTAGCGCCGCGCCGGCTCGGGCGGCGGCACGTCCTCGCGCGGCGGCTGCGCCGGGGGCGGGGTTTCGTCCACGCGGTCGCGGCGGTCGAGGCGCTGCTCGGCCTCGCCGAGCGCCTCGCGGGTGCTGGCTGCGGCGGACTGGGCGGTATCGCGCAGCGCTTCGCCGGTGGCCCTGGCGGCGCTCTCGGTCTGTTGCCCGGCCTCGCGCCAGGACTCGCGCGCCTCGCTCGCGCGCTGCTGGGCTTCGGGGGTTTCGTTGCGGCAGGCGGCCAGCGGCAGGGTGCCGAGCAGGCCGAGGACGATGAGGAGGCGTGCGGAAGGCATGGCGGTGGCAGGGAAGGAACGGACTTCCGATGCTCACGGCCGGGCCATGGTGTCGCCGTGAAAGAAAAACCGCCGCCCGGAGGCGGCGGTTCGGTGCGGCTCGCGTCGCGCTTACTGCAGGTGCTCGGTGTGGTCGTCGGCCTCGTCGGCGGCGTCCTGCGCAGGCGCGGCGGCCTCGGCGGCGGCGTCGGCCGCCTCCTGCGCGGAGTCGGCGGCGGCGGACTCGACCGCGCCGTCGGTGGTGCGCTCGGCCTGGGCGGCCTCGGCACCGCCCTGCTCGGCGGCGGCGGCGGCCTCGTCGGCGGCCAC
>NZ_JBHSGG010000052.1:0-501 GCF_042654365.1 Coralloluteibacterium thermophilum | reverse complement strand
CCTTTTGTATAATGGGTCAGCGACTTACATTCAGTGGCAAGGTTAACCGAATAGGGAAGCCGTAGCGAAAGCGAGTCCGAATAGGGCGATTCAGTCGCTGGGTGTAGACCCGAAACCAGATGATCTATCCATGGCCAGGTTGAAGGCACGGTAACACGTGCTGGAGGACCGAACCCACTAATGTTGAAAAATTAGGGGATGAGCTGTGGATAGGGGTGAAAGGCTAAACAAATCTGGAAATAGCTGGTTCTCTCCGAAAACTATTTAGGTAGTGCCTCAAGTATTACTGCGGGGGGTAGAGCACTGTTATAGCTAGGGGGTCATGGCGACTTACCAAACTATGGCAAACTCCGAATACCCGCAAGTACAGCTTGGGAGACAGAGCACCGGGTGCTAACGTCCGGACTCAAGAGGGAAACAACCCAGACCGCCAGCTAAGGCCCCAATTTATCGCTCAGTGGTGAACGATGTGGGAAGGCACAGACAGCCAGGAGGTTGGCT
>NZ_JBHSGG010000051.1:0-47280 GCF_042654365.1 Coralloluteibacterium thermophilum | reverse complement strand
GGCCGGGGCCGCCGGCGCGGGAGCGCGCGCGGCGGGCTGCGCGGCCGCGGAGGCCGGGGCCGGCGAGGCATCCAGCGCGACCACGCCGGTCGGGACGTCGCTGCGCACCTCGCGCACGCGCAGGCGCGCGCTCTCCGCCTCGGCGCGCATGGCGTAGGGCCCGACGCGCACCCGCTGCGCCGGGCGCCCCTGCCAGGTGGTGTTCTCGGCGTAGGCCGGCAGCCCCGCCTGGCGGAAGGCGGCGACCAGCGACTGCGCGTTGGCCGCATTGCTGTAGACGCCCGCGTTGACCGCGAAGCGGCCCTGGCCGTCGGCGGCCGGCGCCGGCGCGGAGGCCGCCGGCCGCTGCGTCGCCGGCGCGCTGGGGGCGGGCGCCGGTGCCGCGGGCGGAGGCGTCTCGTCGGCGGGTGCGCGGGAGGAGGCCGGCGGCAGCGCCTCGGCATCGGCCAGCGGCAGTTCGTCGACCCGCGGCGCGGGCGTGCCGCCCGCCTCGACCGTGGCGAGGCGGAAGTCGTCGGTCGGCGCGGTCTGGCCGCCGTCGGCGTCCGCCGTCGCGGCGGTGTTCGCGGGCGTGATGGGCGCCAGCGGCAGCTCGCGCGTCTCGTAGCCGCGCGCCGGCGCGTCCGGGAGCGTCAGCGGAAGATCGCTGGCCTCGTCCTCGGGCGCGGGCCCTTCGAGCAGCATGGGAACGAAGATCACGGCGAGCGCCACGAGAACCGCGGCGCCGATCAGGCGCTGTTTCAGGGCTGAATCCATCGCGCGAGGACGCTCCGGCGGAAGGCGTGCGGCGAATTATACGCGCGGGGTACGACGGGAACGCGGCGCGGGCGGGCGACGCTTCAGCTTTCCGGGGCCTGTCGTGCGCGCGGGGACGCGATGCGGATGCGCGGCCGCCGTCGCCGCGCGCGCCCGGCACGCGCCGGAGCGCACCGCACTCACCTCGAAGGCACCTCGGCCTCCAGCGCATGCAGCGCGGCCGCCACCGTGTAGAAGGAGCCGAACACGAGGATCCGCTCGCCCGGCGCGGCCGTGGCGCGCGCGGCGGCCAGCGCGGTGGCGACGTCGGGCGCGGTCTCCACCGCGTCCGCGGGCAGGACGCCCACCTTCCGCGCGCGCAGCGAGGCCGCGTCCAGGCCGCGCGGCGTGTCGCCGCCGAGCCCCGCGAGATGCCACCGCACCACCTGGCCCGCGAGCGGCGCGAGGATGCCGGCGATGTCCTTGTCGGCGAGCGCCGCGAACACCGCCCGCACCGCGCCCTGGTCCGCGCTCGCCGCCAGCCAGCGCGCGAGTTCGCGCGCGGCCTGCGGGTTGTGCGCCACGTCGAGCACGAAGGTCGCGTCGCCGTGCCGCACGCACTGCAGGCGGCCGGGCACGACCGCGGCGCGCAGGCCCGCGGCGAGCGCCGCGTCGGGCAGCGCGAGATCGAGCGCACGCAGCGCCGCGATGGCCGCGGCGGCGTTCTCGCGCTGGACCGGGGCCGCCAGGGCCGGGTCCGGCAGCGCGACCTCGTAGCCCGGCTCGCGCCAGCGCCAGCCGCCGTCCGGGTCGGAGTCGACGAAGAAGTCGCACTGCGCGCGGATCGCCGAGGCACCGAGGGCGTAGGCGCGCCGCAGCACGCTCGACGGCGGATCGCGCTCGCCGAGCACGACAGGCTTCCAGGCACGGATGATTCCCGCCTTCTCGGCCCCCACCGCCTCGCGGTCCTCGCCCAGCCACTCGGCGTGGTCGAGATCGACGGTGGTGATGACGGCGACGTCGGGGTCGACGAGGTTCACCGCGTCGAGCCGGCCGCCCAGCCCGACCTCGAGCACCGCCAGATCCAGCTCCGCACGTTCGAACAACCAGAGCGCGGCCAGCGTGCCGTACTCGAAGTAGGTGAGCGGGGTGTCCCCGCGCGCGGCCTCCACCGCCTCGAAGGCCGCGACCAGATCGGCGTCGCCGACATCGGCGCCGTCGATGCGCACCCGCTCGTTGTAGCGCAGCAGGTGCGGCGAGGTGTAGGCACCGACGCGGTGGCCGGCCGCCCGGGCGATGGCCTCGACGAAGGCCACGGTCGATCCCTTGCCGTTGGTCCCGCCGACCGTCACCACCCGCCGCGCGGGCCGCCCGAGGCCCAGGCGCGCCGCCACCTCGCCCACCCGCTCGAGCCCAAGCGCGATGGACTGCGGATGCTGGCGGCCGATGCGGTCGAGCCAGGCGTCGAGGGACTGGGGCACGGCGTGTGGGTCCGGAGGGAGGGCCGGACATTGTCGCACCGGTGGGAGAGGCGGGAGTCAGGGCAGGAGTGAGCGACGAGGAGCGAGAAAGAGGAAGAGCGCGCACCGGCCCTCACTCCTCTCCACTCACTCCTCTCCACTCACTCCTCAAGCCCCCTCACTCCGCGAGCCCCCCTCACTCCTCGGAACCACGCACGCCCATCTCCTCCAGCAGGCGCGGCGCCGGCTGCACCTGCTCCATCACCCAGAGCAGGTAGCGGATGTCGACGTGGATGGTGCGGGTGAGTTCGGGGTTGAACACCCAGTTCGAGGCCACGCTCTCCCAGTTCATGTCGAACACCAGGCCCACCAGCTCGCCGTTGGCGTTGAGCGTGGGCGAGCCGGAGTTGCCGCCGGTGACGTCGAGATCGGTGAGGAAGTTGACCGGCACCGTGCCCTGGGCCGCGGACGCGCGGTTGCCGTGGCGCCCGGCCGCGATGGCGTCGAGCTGGGCCTGCCCGGCATCGAACGGGTCCTGGCCGGTGTGCTTATCGGCGATCTCCTCCAGCCGGGTGAAGGGCTGGTGGACGACGCCGGGCGCGGGGCTGTAGCCGGTGACGTTGCCGAAGGTGATCCGCAGGCTGGAGTTGGCGTCCGGATAGACCGCCCTGCCCTCGCTGCGGTTGTAGTCGATCACCGCCTGCAGGAAGAGCGGGCGGTCGCGCATGTCCTCGCCGCTCGCGGCCTTGGCCTGCGCCTCGCGCTCCAGCAGGTAGGGCGAGAGGGCGACGGCCAGGCGCAGGGCGGCGTCGCCGCTGGTCTGGATGCGTTCGAAGTCGGCGTCGATCCAGCCGAGGCGGATCGCGCGGTCGCCCAGGCGGGTGCCCGCGTACAGCCCGTCGAGCGCGCGCTCCACCGCGGCGGCGTCGTTGCCGCCGAGCCAGGCGTCGATGGCCGGCACGCGCTGGTCGGCGGGAAGCTGGACGTAGCGGCCCAGCCAGTAGGCCAGCAGTTGGCGGTCCACGCCGGCGTCGTAGCGACGGTCCATCTGCTCCAGGTTGCCGCGGAAGGCCGCGGCGTCGCGCACCTGGTAGCCGCTGGCGCGCTCGGCGTCGGGCTTGGCCTTCTCGATGGAGGCGCGGACCAGGCGGTTGGCGGTGGAGATCAGGCCCGTGTTGAGCACGCCGTTGACCACGAGGTCGCGCTCGCGGGTCGCGCGCTCGGCGGCATGGGCGGCGCGCAGGCGCTCATAGGCCTGCAGGGCGGGACGGCCCTGGCGCCCCTGGCCGCGCAGCCAGTCCAGCACCGCCGCTTCGTCGCGGCGCTTCGCTGCCATGGCATCGGCCTTCTCGAAGCCCTCGAGCTGGCCGGTCATGTTCTTGAGGTAGTTGTTGAGCCCCTTCACCTGGGCTGCGTACTTGATCTCGACGTCGCGGTCGGCGCGGCCCGCCGCCTCGATGATGTCGAGTTGCGCGCGGTAGCTCTCGATGCCCGCCGGGTAGGTCCAGCCCTGGGTGTGCTCGAACTCGTCGGCGAGCGCGTAGCGGAAGGTGCGCCCCGGGTAGCCGGCGACCATGGCGAAGTCGCCCGCCTCCAGGCCCTCCTCGCCGATGCGCAGCCAGTGCTTCGGCCGGTAGGGCACGTTGTCCTCGGCGTAGGGCACCGGGCGGCCGTCCTTGTCGACGTAGGCGCGCAGGAAGGTGAAGTCGCCGGTGTGGCGCGGCCACATCCAGTTGTCGATGTCGCCGCCGTAGGCGCCGATGCCGGCAGGCGGTGCGTAGACCACGCGCACGTCCTTGATCTCCATCTGCCGGAACAGGCGGTACTCCAGCCCGCCGAAGAACGCGTACACGGTGCAGCGGTAGCCGCCGCCCTGCTCGCACTCGGCCACCATGCGCTTCTGCAGCGCCTCGGTCGCGGCCTGGCGGGCGGCGCCGTCGCGCGCATCCGCCTGCGCCGCGCGGACCTGGTCGGTGACGTCGGTGATGGACTCGGTGACGTAGATGCGCGCGTTCGGGCCGCCGCTGATCTCGTCGGCGAGGGTCGGGGCGTCGAAGCCCTCGGTGGTGAGGTCGCGCTCCGGCGTGGAGTTGAGCTGGAGCGAGCCGTAGGCGCAGTGGTGGTTGGTCACCACCAGGCCTTCCGGCGAGACGAAGCTCGCCGTGCAGCCGCCGAGGCTCACCACGGCCGCCATCGGGTGGGCGGTGAGGTCGGTCAGCTGCTCCGGCGGCAGGGTCAGGCCGGCCTCGCGCAGGGGACCGGCGATCTCCGGCAGCTGCTGGGGCACCCACATGCCCTCGACGGCGCCGGCGCGGGCCGGCAGGAACACGAGGCCGGCGACGAGCGCGGCGGCGAGCGGATGGAAACGAAGGGTCATGCGGTGCTCCGGATGTTCGCGCCCCGCGGCCGCGGGGCGTGGATGAGTGGCGGCAGGATGTCAGCGCGCGGCGGGAACGCCCAGCTCGCGCAGCAGGTGCGGTGCGGGATAGACCTCGTCCATGAGCCAGCGCATGTAGCGCATGTCCACGTGGATCGCGCGCTTGTAGCGCGGGTCGAACTTCCAGCTCGCGCTGACCGACTCCCAGTTGCTGTCGAAGTTGAGCCCGACCAGCTCGCCGCGGGCATTGAGCACCGGCGAGCCTGAATTGCCGCCGGTGGTGTCGAGGTTGGTGAGGAAGTTGACCGGGACGCTGCCGATCGCCGGCTCCACGTAGTCGCCGAAACGGCGCGCGGCAATGGCGTCCAGCAGGGGCTGCGGCGCGTCGAAGGGCGCCTTGCCGGTGTTCTTCTCGACGATGCCCTCCACCCGCGTCAGCGGCGCGTAGCGCACGGCGTCGCGCGGCGCCAGCGACTCCACCCGGCCGTAGCTCACCCGCAGGGTGCGGTTGGCGTCGGGGTACACCGCCCTGCCCTGCTGCCGCCGCCACGCCACCAGGGCGTGCATGTAGGCCGGACGCAGCCGCAGCTGCTCGCCCTCGCGCGCCTTGCGCGCGTCCTCCAGCCGCTGCAGGGCCGGCGTGAGCGCGGCGGCCAGGTCGAGCAGCGGGTCGGGCTCCATGCCACGGCCGGCCCGCGCCGCCTCGAAGCGCGCCAGGCGCTCGGCCTCGGTCCCGAGGGCGGTGCCGCCGTAGAGGCGCGCCAGCACCGCGTCGAGCGCCTCCGGCGTGCGCCCGAAGGCGGCGTCGAGCTCGGGCAGGCGCTGCGCGTCGGGCAGCCGCTGGTAGCGCGTGAGCAGGGTGCGCAGCAGGGCGGTCTCGACCTCGGGCGCGTAGCGCCGCTGCACCTGCCGGAGCTGGCCCTCGATCAGCCCGTGGTCGCGCGCCTGGTAGCCGCGCTCGCGCTCCGCGTCGGGCCGTGCCGACTCCATCCGCAGGCGCTCCAGGGTCAGCGCCGCGCGCAGCAACTGCGTCTGGCTGCCGAGGTAGCCCACGAGCAGGTCGCGCTCGCGCTGCGCGGACGCCGCGGCAATGGACGCCTGCAGCGCCCGGATCGCCGCCAGGTCGGTGCCGTCGGCCGCAGCGAGCATGCCGCGCTCGTCCTCGGCGCGCTCGCGCACCGCGTCGCTGCGCAGCAGGCCCTCGAGCTCACCGGTGAAGCGCTTGCTGCCGTTCTTGAGCGAGGCGAGCTGCGAGGCGTAGCGGGTACGCGCATCGGCGTTCCCGGCGCCCGCGGCCTCGATGGTCGCGATCAGCGCGTCGAGCACCTCGACCTGCGCCGGCAGCCGCCAGTTGACCTGCTCGTCGAACTCGGCCGCGGTGCGATGGCGGTAGGTGATCCCCGGGTAGCCGGCGAGCATGGCGAAGTCGCCCTCGGCCAGTCCGTCGCGCGCCAGGCGCAGGTGCGACGGCGGCGCGTAGGGCACGTTGTCCGCCGAGGGGTCGGCGGGCCGGCCGTCCGGCCCGACGTAGGCGCGGAGCAGGGTGAAGTCGCCGCTGTGCCGCGGCCACATGAAGTTGTCGATCTCGTCCCCGTAGTTGCCGATGCCGCGCGGCGGCGCGTAGACCAGCCGGATGTCGCGCAGCTCGAGCTGGGTCACGCGGTAGAAGTCGCGCCCGTGGAACAGGGTCTCGACGCTGCAGCGGACGTCGCCCTGCGCCTCGCATTCGGCCACCAGCGCCTTGGAGGCACGGTCGACGGCGTCGTAGTAGTCGCGCCCGGTCCGCCCCTGCGCCTCCGCCAGCACGCGTCCGGTCACGTTCTCGAACCCGGTGGTCACCAGCACGCGGTAGTCCGGGTTGGCCGGCAGCTCGGCATGGCGGTCCGCGGCGACGTAGCCGGTCTCGATGAGGTCGCGGCCCTCGCCGGAGTTGTACTGGACGACCCCGAGCGCGACGTGGTGGTTGGTCAGCACCAGCCCCTCCGGCGAGACGAAGGCGCCGGTGCCGCCGCCGACCCGCACCACGGCGTTGAGCGGCGCGCGGGTGAGGTCGGCGAGTTCGGCCGGATCGCCCTGGTAGCCGGCGGCGCGCAGGCTGTCGGCGATCTCGGGCAGCTGCGCCGGCAGCCACATGCCCTCGTCGGCGGCGGCGCTGCCGCAGGCCAGGACGAACGCGACGGCGACTGCGGTGCGGCGGCTCATCGGACCGCCTCCCCGTGCGGCAGGCCCATCTCGTCGAGCAGGTTGTGCGCGCCGGAGACGGTGTCCATCACCCAGCGCATGTAGCGGGCGTCCACGTGGATGGAGCGGGTGACCGCCGGGTTGAACACGTAGTCGGAGGCCAGGCTTTCGTAGTTGCCGTCGAACAGCAGGCCGACCAGCTCCCCGCGCGCGTTCAGGGTGGGCGAGCCGGAGTTGCCGCCGGTGGTGTCCACGTCGCTCAGGAAGTTGACCGGCACCGCGCCGAGCCCCGGCGCCGCGTAGCCGGCCCCGGCGCCCGCCGCGATGGCGTCGAGCTGGGCGCGGGTGGCGTCGAAGGGGTCCTCGCCGGTGTGCTTTTCGACGATCCCGCCCAGCGTGGTGAACGGCGCGTAGGCCACCGCGTCGCGCGGCGAGTAGCCCTGCACGCTGCCGAAGGTGATGCGCAGGGAGTTGTTCGCGTCCGGATAGACCGGGCGTCCCTGCGCGGCGCTGTGGTCGAGCGCCGCCTGCATCGCCTGCGGGCGCAGGACCGAGAGGCGCCCGTCGCGGGCCTTGGCCGCGTCCTCGATGCGCTCGAGCGCCGGCGCCAGCGCGACGGCCAGCCGGATGGCTGCGTCGTCCGCCGTCTCGAAGGCGGCGGCATCGGCCTCGAACCAGCGCAGGCGGTTCTCCGTCTCGCCGAGGCCGCTGCCGGCGTACAGCGCGTCGAGCCGGGCGTCGAGGTCGGGTACCCCGGTCCGTCCCGGCCGCAGGCCCAGCCAGGCGTCGAGTTCCGGCACGCGCTGCTCGGCCGGCAGCGCCGCATAGCGGCGCAGCTTCATCGCCAGCAGGGCGCGATCCACCTGCGGGTCGTAGCGGCGTTCGAGCTGGCGCAGCTGCGCCTCGTTGCGCGCGCGGTCGCGCGCCTGGAAGCCGGGCTCGCGCTCGGCATCGGGCCTGGCGTTCTCGCGGGCCTGGCGGTACAGCCTGCTCGCGGTCCCGACCAGGCCGCCGCTGGCGACCGCGCCGACCCAGAGGTCGCGCTCGCGCGTCGCCCGCGCCGCGGCGATCTCCCGCTCGAGGCCCTCCAGCGCGTCGAGCTGGGCGCTACGGTCGCCCGCCTCGCGCAGCCACGCCGCCAGCGCGGCCTCGTCGGCGCGCTTGTCGGCGACGGCGTCGATGCGTGCGAAGCCGTCGCGCTGGCCGGAGTAGAGCTTGAGCCCGTTGTTGAGGCTGGCGACGGTGGCCGCGTACTTGATGGCCGCGTCGGGGCGCCCCTCGGTCTCGCGCGCGATGACGGCGAGCTGCTCCTGCAGGTAGTCGATCAGCGTCGGCAGGCGCCAGTCGACGATGTCGGCCACCTCGCTCGCCCGGCGGTGCCGGTTGGTGCTGCCGGGATAGCCGGCGACCATCACCAGGTCGCCTTCGGCCGGGCCGTCCGCGGCCACCCGCAGCCAGCTCCTGGGCCGGTAGGGCACGTTGTCCTCGCTGTAGGCCGCGGGCTTGCCGTCCGGGCCCACGTAGGCGCGCATGAAGCTGTAGTCGCCGGTGTGCCGCGGCCACTCGAAGTTGTCCTCGTCGCCGCCGAACTTGCCGATGGCCTCCGGCGGCGCGTGCACCAGCCGCACGTCGCGGATCTCCATCTGCCGGATCAGGTAGAAGCGCAGGCCGCCGAAGAAGTTGTAGACCTCGCAGCGGTAGCCGGCCGTGGCCTCGCAATCCGCGACCAGCGCCTTGGAGTTCGCGGCGATGGCGTCGAAGCGCGCGCGGTCGGAAAGGTCGGCGGCCAGCCCGCCGGTCACCTGGTCGGTGACTTCCTCGATCGCCTCGGTGACGTAGACGCGCATGGACGGATCGGCCGGCAGCTCCTCCTCGAGACTGCGGGCGAGGAAGCCTTCGGCGATGAGGTCGCGCTCGGGCGTCGAGTTGTACTGGATGGCTCCGTAGGCGCAGTGGTGGTTGGTCACCACCAGGCCCTGCGGCGAGACGAAGCTCGCGGTGCAGAACCCGAAGCCGATCACCGCGTTCAACGGGTGCGCGGTGAGGTCGCCCAGCGAGGCCGGATCGATCTCCAGCCCGCGCGCGGCGAGCGTGCCGGCGAGCTCGGCCATCTGGTGCGGCTGCCACATGCCCTCGTCGGCGTGGGCGGCGGACGCGGCGACTGCCGCGAGCAGGGAAACGGCAAGGGCACGCAGGCGCACGGGAGCTCCGGTCGGAACGAGGCGAATCCGTGACCATAGGCAGCCACGGGGAGGAGGCGGATGTGCCGGGGGTCATGGCTCCTGGGGTAAAGCGGGAAAGGTGGGGCGAGAATCGGGAATCGGGACCTGGGGGCGCGACCAGCGGCGGTTTCACTTCGGTCCGGCTGGATCAACGCCTTTCCGGACCGGCATGGCCCGCCATTCCCGATTCCCGATTCCCGGCTCCTCCCGCCTCCCGCCCCACCCTTCCCGCCTTACCCCAAAAGCTATACTCCCCCGCCTCCCCACACCCAGCAGGTCCCGCCCCGATGTCGTCCGCCACCATGAAGGCCCTGGTCAAGCGCCTGCCGGAAGAAGGGATCTGGATGGAGGAGGTGCCGGTGCCGGTGCCGGGTCCGAACGAGGTGCTGATCAAGGTCGAGAAGACCGCGATCTGCGGGACGGACCTGCACATCTACAAGTGGGACGAGTGGTCGCAGCGGACGATCAAGCCGGGCCTGGTCATCGGCCACGAGTTCGTCGGCCGCATCGCCGAGCTCGGGCCGGGCGTCACCGGCTACGCTGTCGGCGACCGGGTCTCGGCCGAAGGCCACATCGTCTGCGGGCACTGCCGCAACTGCCGGGCCGGGCGCCAGCACCTGTGCCCGAACACGGTGGGCATCGGCGTCAACCGCGCCGGCGCCTTCGCCGAGTACATCGTGATGCCGGCCAGCAACCTGTGGCCGATCCCGGACGCGATCCCGTCGGAGCTGGCCGCCTTCTTCGACCCCTACGGCAACGCGGCGCACTGCGCGCTGGAGTTCGACGTGGTGGGCGAGGACGTGCTGATCACCGGTGCCGGCCCGATCGGCGTGATCGCCGCGGGCATCTGCAAGCACATCGGCGCCCGCAACGTGGTCGTGACCGACGTCAACGACTTCCGCCTGAAGCTCGCCGCCGACATGGGCGCCACCCGCGTGGTCAACGTCGCCAAGACGCCGCTCAAGGCGGTCATGGCCGACCTGCACATGGAGGGCTTCGACGTCGGGCTGGAGATGAGCGGCAACCCGCAGGCCTTCAACGACATGCTCGACTGCATGTACCACGGCGGCAAGATCGCCCTGCTGGGCATCCTGCCGAACGGCGCCGGCGCGAACTGGGACAAGATCATCTTCAAGGGCCTGACCCTGCACGGCATCTACGGCCGGCGCATGTACGAGACCTGGTACAAGGCCACCCAGCTGGTGCTGTCGGGCTTCCCGCTGGGCAAGGTGCTGACGCACCAGATCCACATCGACGACTTCCAGAAGGGCTTCGACCTGATGGCCGAGGGCCGCTGCGGCAAGGTCGTCTGCACCTGGTGAGCTCCGCGCCGGCAGGCTGAATCGCAGGCAGCGCGGGCGCGCGCCCCCCGTTCCCGACGGCGTCGGGGCATGGACAATGAGGGGCCATGTCCGTCCCCGCCATGCCCGAGCCCGCCGCCTCCCCGCCGCTGCCCTTCCGCCTGCGCGCCGTCTGCGCGGGGCTGCTCCTGGCCGCGTGCCTGGGCGCCGGTCCGGCCGCGGGCGCCGAGGACGAGCCGCGGCTCCCCGCCTACCAGCTGGTCGCGGAGGAACTGCTCAACGGCCCGACCTGGAGCGTCCGGCCGATGGCGCAGGTGCACGGCTACCAGGCGCGCTTCCTGATCGACACCGACTGGGGAACGATCGAGGCCGAGAGCGTGCAGGTGCTGGCCGAGCGCATCGCCGAGATGCCGGCGGTCGAGGTCATGCAGAACGCCGCGGTGACCGAGGTGCTCGGCGAGGTCGCGCTCGAACAGGTCTCCGCGCCCGCCCGCGCGCTGTGGAACGTGGTGAGCAACCCGGTCGACACGGTGGTCGGCCTGCCGGGCGGCGTGGTGCGCTATTTCGGCGAGCGTCTGCGCAGCGTGCGCGACCGCGCGGTCAAGCTGGGCTCGCGCGCCGAGGACCACATCTTCCACAACGGCTCGGCCTATCGGGACGTGGACGCGCCGATGAGCGCGTGGCGCGCGCCCCTGCCGGACACGCCGGAGGAGGAGGATCCTTGGTACGACAACGACGTCACCGACGAGAGCGTGCGCCTGGTGCGCGGCGAGCTGCGGGTCAACCGCCTGCGCCGCGAGATCGCCGGCCGCCTCGGCGTGAACCCCGAGACCGACAACCCGCTGATCCGCCCGCGGCTGGACCGCCTCGCCTGGATGGCGTCGATCGGGCGGCTGGGCGTGGATCGCGCCTTCACCCTGCTGACGGTCGGCGCCTCCGACGTCATCGGCACCGCCGGCGACCTCAACACGCACGTGCTGCGCATGCCCGAGGAGGACGCGCGCGCCTACAACGACGCGCGACTCGCGCGCCACTGCGCCGACGAGGACCAGCGCTACCTGTTCATCCGGCGCGGCCGCTTCGGCCTGGAGCGCCAGACGCTGCTGATCGACCGCCTGCTCCGCCTCGCGCCCGCCGGCGGCTGCGAGGCGCTGATCGACACCGCGCTGATGGCGCGCAGCGGCATCGAGACGCGCTTCGTCGTCGACGCCCTCGGCATGATCGAGCACCACTTCGGCGACGCCGCCCGCGGCGGGCGCTTCGTCCCGCAGGGCGCGATCCTCGCCTACGAGACGCCGCAGCGCGAGTTCATCCTGCCGCTGCCGGTGGACTACCTCAGCTGGACGCCGCAGATGGAGGCCTGGTTCGACGCGCGCGGCATCGGCGACCGCAGCTACCGGACGGTGCTGATCGGCGGCCGCATCAGCGAGCGCGCCGAGCGCGAACTGACCCGCCGCGGCTGGAGCATCGTCGCCCGGGCGCCCTACCCCGGCGCGCCGCCCTATGCGAGCCCGGTGCTGGGCGCCGCCGTGGCCAGCGAGGACGCCGCGCTGCGCTGAAGGACGGCCGGCGGGCGCCTGCACGACGGGCGCTCCGATACACTGGCGGGCCCGATTTTCCCGCGAGCCCGCCATGTCCCTCACCGCCCGCTACGCCACCGAACTCGACAGCATCCGCGAACAGGGGCTGTTCAAGCGCGAGCGCGTCATCGCCTCGCCGCAGTCGGCGGAGATCGAGCTCGAGGACGGGCGTCGGGTGCTCAACTTCTGCGCGAACAACTACCTCGGCCTCGCCGACCACCCGCGGGTGATCGAGGCCGCCAAGCGCGCGCTGGACACCCACGGCTTCGGCATGGCCTCGGTCCGCTTCATCTGCGGCACCCAGGACCTGCACAAGCGGCTCGAGGCCAGGATCGCCGACTTCTTCGGGCAGGAGGACACCATCCTCTACGCCGCCTGCTTCGACGCCAACGGCGGCCTGTTCGAGCCGCTGCTGGGCGAGAACGACGCCATCGTCTCCGACGCCCTCAACCACGCCTCCATCATCGACGGCGTGCGCCTGTGCAAGGCCAGGCGCTACCGCTACGCCAACTGCGACATGGCCGACCTCGAGGCGCAGCTGAAGCAGGCGCGCGCCGACGGCGCCGGCACCATCCTGATCACCACCGACGGCGTGTTCTCGATGGACGGCTTCATCGCGCCGCTCGACGCGATCACCGAGCTGGCGCGGAAGTACGACGCCCTGGTGCACATCGACGAGTGCCACGCGACCGGCTTCCTCGGCGCCACCGGCCGCGGCTCGGCGGAGGTGCGCGGCGTGCTCGACCGCATCGACATCGTCACCGGCACCCTCGGCAAGGCGCTGGGCGGCGCGCTCGGCGGGTTCACCACCGCCAGGCGCGAGGTGATCGAGATGCTGCGCCAGCGCTCGCGCCCCTACCTGTTCTCGAACTCGCTGCCGCCCCACGTGGTCGCGGCGGGCATCGAGGTGTTCGACATGCTGGCCGAGGCCGACGACCTGCGCGAGACCCTCAAGACCAACACGGCCTACTTCCGCGCGCGCATGACGGCCGCGGGCTTCGACCTCAAGCCGGGCGAGCATCCCATCGTCCCGGTCATGCTCTACGACGCGCCGCTGGCGCAGCGCTTCGCCGAGCGCCTGCTGGAGGAAGGCATCTACGCGATCGGCTTCTTCTTCCCCGTCGTGCCCAAGGGACAGGCACGCATCCGCACGCAGATGTCGGCCGCCCATACCCGCGACCACCTCGACCGCGCCATCGAGGCCTTCGTCAAGGTCGGACGCGAGCTGGGCGCGCTGAAGGACTGACGGCCGGACGCCCGCGGCGCCAGCCTCCCCATCGCGGGCGGCTACGCGCGCACGCGCAGCGCCGCGACCTCGCCGGGTGCCAGCGGGCGCCATGCGCCCTTCGGCAGCGCGCCCAGTTCGAGCGGACCGATCGCGACGCGGATCAGGCGCAGCACGCCGAGCCCGTGCGCGCCGAGCAGGCGCCGGATGTGGCGGTTGCGGCCCTCGTCGAGCTCGATCTCCAGCCAGGTGGTGCGCGGATTCGCGCGGAGGATGCGCAGGGCGTGCACGCCGAGGAAGGTGTCGCCGTCCCGGACGCCTTCGGCGATGGCCGCCGCCCGCGCCGCCTCGATAGGCGCGTCCACCTGCACGCGGTAGGTCTTGAGCAGGGCACTCTCGGGCGACGTGATGCCGGCGGCCCAGCCCGGGTCGTTGGTGAACAGCAGCAGGCCCTCGCTGGCCTGGTCCAGGCGCCCCACCGGTGCCACGTACGGCAGCCCTGCGCCTTCGAGGCAGCGGAAGACGGTGTCGCGGCCGCGCTCGTCGCGCGCCGTCGTCACCAGGCCACGCGGCTTGTTGAGGGCCAGGTAGACGCCGGACGCGGCGGCGACCGGCGCCGCGGCGTCGTCGACCCGGATGAGGGCGCGGACCGGATCGGTGGGCGCCTCGGGGTCGCGAACGAGACGCCCGTCGACCCGCACGCGCCCGGCGACGATCAGCCGCTCCGCCTCGCTGCGCGAGCAGTAGCCGCGCTTGGACAGCACGCGTGCGAGGCCATAGCGCGGGCCGCGCATCGGTGACCGCCCACCGGACTCCGGCGTCTTCGACATTTCCCGCCCCCAACGACGCACGATGCCCGCCACGTGGGCGGGCATCGTGGACTCCTCGGCGCTGCCGGCGGCAGCGCAATCGATCAGTTGGCGGTATCGGCCGCCGGCTCGGGCGCCGCGCCCTCGGCCGGCGCCGGGGCGGCCGGCGTGGCCGCGGGCGCGCGCGAGATGGTGATGCCGCGCGACTTCATCCATGCATCGAATTCGGCGGCGGTGAACTTGGTTCCCGCATTGAAGCGGTAGGGCGTGTTGTCCCACTCCGTGCGCTTCTGGTAGGCGGGCGCGGCCGCGACGTTCTGGCACCCCTCCAGCCGCAGGCGCAGCAGCACACGGTCGACCGACAGCATCTCGTCGCTGGCGCGTGCGAGCGCGCCGACCGGCGCGCCGAGCTGCACGCCGCCACCGGGGAGCTCCATCGCGACGGCAGGGATGCCCGTCGGCCGCACGGGCCGCGGCTGCGGAACGACGGCACCGGAGCACTCCGGCGAGGTCTCGGCCTGCACCACGTGCACGGGCAGGACCGCAAGGGAAAGAACGAGGGCGGGCAGCAGACGGGACATGGCGGCGGACTCGGCGGAGGACTTGCTGCGGATACTAAGGAAGGTGCCGCAACCCATTCAAGGGAAAAGGCAAACTTCCTTTGTGAAGATCGCAAAAGACGAAGCCCGGCACAGGGCCGGGCTTCGTAGGCTACAGCATCCGGAACGTGGATCAGTTCTGGACGTTCAGCTCCGTACGGCGGTTCTCGGCGCGACCCTGCGGGTTGTCCGAGCCGTCCGGGTTGGTGTTCGGCGCGATCGGGCGGCTCTCGCCGTAGCCGACCGGGCCCACCAGGCGCGACGGGTTGATGCCCTGCTGGACCAGGTAGTCGTACACGGCGCGGGCGCGACGCTCGGACAGACGCTGGTTGTACTCCTCGGAACCGATCGAGTCGGTGTGGCCAGCCACCTCGACGCGCAGATCCGGGTAGTTCTGCAGGACCTGCACCGCCTCGCTCAGGACCGAGATCGCGTCCGGACGCAGGGTGGCGCGGTCGAAGTCGAAGTTCACGCCGCGGAGGTCGATGGTGACCGGCACCGGGCAGCCGTCCGGACCGACCGGGGTACCCGGCGGGATGTCCATGCCATCGCAGGGACCAGCCGGCGGCGGCGGCGGCGGCGGCGGAGCGACCGGAGCCGGAGCGACCGGCGCGGCGGGCTCCGGCCCGAGCTTGACGATCAGGCCGACCGACGCGAAGGCATCGACGAAGCGATTCTCGTTCGGAGCGTAGAAGCTCGAGTCGTCGAAGTTGACGCGGGCGCCGACTTCGGTGCGGAGCGCGGTGCGGCCGTAGTCGGCCTGGAGACCGACGCCGACGTTCGCGGCGAGGTAGTTGTCACGACGCTGGCCGGGCGAGCGCGGATCCGGCGTGATGTCGAACTCCTCCTCCGAACGCTGCAGGCCGAGGCCGAAGCGCAGGTACGGCCACCAGGTCTGGTCGGCGGTCGCATCGCGGAAGTGGTAGCGCGCATCGACCGAGGCGCCGTACTGGCTCCACCAGAGATCCTGGTTGTGGTCGAAGTTCGGGTTCTGGTAGTTCAGGGTGAAGTCCAGCGACCAGTTCGGGTTGAGGAAACGACCGAAGCTGAGCTCGCCGAAGGGGGCATTGTTGGTGCCGCGATCGGAGTCCTGGAAGTTGTAGCCGGCGGCGGCGCCGACGTACCAGCGGTCGTCGTAGTCCTGCGCCATCGCGGTGGACGCCGCGCCCATTGCGCCGAGCAGGGCGAGGCCGAGGAGTTTCTTCTTCATTTACGAGCTCCTTTGTAAGGAATTCCGTCGTGCAACGTCGGAGGGGTGGTGACGGCCAACCCGGCGCGCCATCTCGTTCAGCTTATCGATCGGCAGTGAAGATCAGGTTAACACAGTCCTAACGATCCTCACGAAGCTGTCCGGGCCTGCCTATAAAACCAGCCGGGCCATGAACTTAGACACGGGCAGCGACAGCAGCGCCCGGGGATCGCGGGCCAGCGCGCGGAGCGCCTCGGCCCGGTCGGCCGGCAGATGCGCGCCGATGGCCGCGTCGAACTTGTCCATGAGCAACGGGATGCCCTCGGCCCTGCGTCGCCGGTGGCCGACCGGGTAATCCACGCACACCCGGCGGGTGCTGCTGCCGTCCTTGAAGAAAACCTGCACCGCGTTTCCGATGAAGCGCTTCCCGGGGTCGTGGTAGTCGCGCGTGAATCCAGGGTTCTCGACCACCTCGGTCCGCGCCCGCAGGGCGTCGATGCGCGGGTCCGCGGCGACCGCGTCGCCGTAGTCCTCGGCGGTCAGGCGCCCGAAGATCAGCGGCACCGCGACCATGTACTGGATGCAGTGGTCGCGGTCGGCGTAGTTCGCCAAGGGACCGGTCTTGTCGATGATGCGCACGCCGGCCTCCTGGGTCTCGATGACGATGCGCTCGACCTCGTCCAGGCGCAGCGCGACCTCGGCATGCAGGGCCATGGCGCACTCGACGGCGGTCTGCGCGTGGAACTCGGCCGGGTAGCTGATCTTGAACAGCACGTTCTCCATGACGTAGCTGCCGAAGGCGCGGTCGAACTCGAACGGCCTGCCGCCGAACGCCACGTCGTAGAAGCCCCATGTCGGGGCCGAGAGCGCGCTGGGATAGCCGACCACGTCCTTGTGCACCGCGTTGAGGGCATGGATGACGGCGCGCCGGCAGGCGTCGCCGGCGGCCCAGCTCTTGCGCGGGCCGGTGTTCGGCGCGTGCCGGTAGGTCCGCAGCGCGCCGTTGTCGATCCAGCTGTGCGAGACGGCGTTGCGGACCTGGTCGCGGCTGCCGCCGAGCATGGCGGTGGCGACCGCCGTGGAGGCCAGCCGCACGAGGATGACGTGGTCCAGGCCGACGCGGTTGAAGCTGTTCCTGAGCGCATGCACGCCCTGGATCTCGTGGGCCTTGATCGACCAGCCGAGCACGTCGGCGACGGTCGGCCCGGGCCTGCCCCGGCGCTCGGCCTGCCGTCCCTGCCAGTCGGCGACGGCGAGGATGGTGCCGAGGTTGTCCGAGGGATGGCCCCACTCCGCCGCGAGCCAGGTGTCGTTGAAGTCCAGCCACCGCACCTGCACGCCGATGTTGTAGGCGGCCTGGGCGGGATCGAGCTCGAAGTCCGTGCCCGGCACGCGGGCGCCGCCGGGCAGGACGGCGCCGGGCACCAGCGGGCCGAGGTGCCGGGTGCAGGCCGGGAACTTCATCGCCAGCATCGCGCAGGCCAGGGAGTCGAGCAGCACGTAGCGCGCGGTCTCCATGGCCTCGGCCGAGGCCGGCGCGTCGCCCAGCACGTAGTCGGCGACGGCATCGATGGGCGCGTCGAACGCGGGGCGCGCCGCGGAGCGCGCGTCGTGGTCGGCCATCGGTTCCTCCTGGCGGGCAGCGGAGTCCGGAGTGTGGCGGGCGCGGTGTGGCCGTCGCGCGTAGGCGCGCCGACGCCTTGCCCCCGGCATGCGCTTCGGGGCACTGTGCGCCACCCGTACGCGTGCGTATCGACATGACCGCCTACCCGCACCTCTTCGCTCCCCTGGACCTCGGCTTCTGCACCCTGCCCAACCGCGTGCTGATGGGCTCGATGCACACCGGACTCGAGGACCGGCGGGCCGACTTCCCGAAGCTGGCCGCCTACTTCGCCGAACGCGCGCGCGGCGGCGTCGGGCTGATGGTCACCGGCGGCTTCGCGCCCAACCTGCGCGGCTGGCTCAAGCCCTTCTCCGGACATCTCGG
The DNA here is from genome assembly GCF_042654365.1 of Coralloluteibacterium thermophilum. NCBI lineage: Bacteria > Pseudomonadati > Pseudomonadota > Gammaproteobacteria > Lysobacterales > Lysobacteraceae > Coralloluteibacterium > Coralloluteibacterium thermophilum. Next base: position 29,615 of record NZ_JBHSGG010000051.1, on the reverse strand, counting down.
CTGGCGCTGGGAGGCGCGGCGGCATCGTGCGGTGACGGCGGCCGTCCATGCCGAAGGCGCGCGCATCTGTGCGCAGTTGCTGCATGCCGGCCGCTACGCCTACCACCCCTTCTCCGTGGCCCCGTCGCCGCTCAAGGCACCGATCAATCCGTTCACGCCGCGCGGCCTGGGCGCGCGCGACGTCGAGCGCCAGATCGAGGCGTTCGTGCGCGCCGCGGCGAACGCGCGCGAGGCGGGCTACGACGGCGTCGAGGTCATGGGCTCGGAGGGCTACCTGATCAACACCTTCCTCGCGCCGCGGACCAACCGCCGCACCGACGCCTGGGGCGGCTCGCCCGAGGCGCGGATGCGCTTCGCGGTGGAGATCGTCCGCCGCATCCGCGAACGCTGCGGCCCCGACTTCATCCTGATCTACCGGCTGTCCCTGCTCGACCTCGTGGAGGACGGCTCGGACTGGGACGAGATCGTGATGCAGGCGCGCGCGGTCGAGGCCGCCGGCGCGACGCTCATCAACACCGGCATCGGCTGGCACGAAGCGCGCGTGCCGACCATCGCCACCTCGGTCCCGCGCGCGGCCTTCGCGGGCGTCACCGGCAAGCTCCGGCCCCTGGTCGGCGTGCCGGTCGTGGCCACCAACCGCATCAACATGCCGGAGGTGGCCGAGCGCATCCTGGCCGCCGGCGAGGCCGACATGGTGTCGATGGCCCGGCCCTTCCTCGCGGATCCCGACTGGGTGGCCAAGGCGCGAGCGGGAACGCCGGAGCGCATCAACACCTGCATCGCCTGCAACCAGGCCTGCCTGGACCACGTGTTCGCGCAGAAGCGCGCGACCTGCCTGGTGAACCCGCGCGCCTGCCACGAGACGGAACTGGTGTACCGGCCCGTGGCGACGCCGCGCCGGATCGCCGTGGTGGGCGCGGGTCCCGCGGGCCTGGCCTGCGCCACCGTCGCCGCCGAGCGCGGGCATGCGGTGACCCTGTTCGAGGCCGCACCGGTCATCGGCGGCCAGTTCAACCTCGCCCGGCGGATTCCCGGCAAGCGCGAGTTCGACGAGACGCTGCGCTACTTCGACCACCGCCTCGACGAGGTCGGCGTGGTGCGCCGCCTGGGACACGCGGCCACCGCCGACGACCTGCTCGGGTTCGACGAGATCGTGCTCGCGACCGGGGTGGTGCCGCGCCGCGTCGACTTCCCGGGCGCCGACGACCCGCGCGTGCTCGGCTACCTCGACGTGCTCGAAGGACGCGCGCGGCCGGGACGGCGGGTGGCGATCGTCGGCGCGGGCGGCATCGGCTTCGACGTCGCCAGCTTCCTGGTGCACGAGGGCGACGCGACCGAGCACGATGCGCGCCAGTGGATGCGCGAATGGGGCGTCGATCCCGACTTCGAGAACCGCGGCGGCCTGGCGCCGGCGCGCCCCGCCCCGCCCGCCCGCGAGATCTGGCTGCTGCAGCGCTCCCCGGGCCGTCCCGGCGCGCGGCTCGGCAAGACCACCGGCTGGATCCACAGGGCCAGTCTCCGCGCCAGGGGCGTCACCGCGCTCGGCGGCGTGCACTACGAGCGCTTCGACGACACCGGCCTGCACATCCGCATCGGCGACGAGACGCGCTGCCTGCCGGTGGACAACGTGGTCGTCTGCGCCGGCCAGGAGCCGCGACGCGACCTGGAGGCGGCACTGGCCGCGCAGGGGCGCCAGGCGCATCGCATCGGCGGCGCGGACCTGGCGGCGGAACTCGACGCCAAGCGTGCGATCGCGCAGGGCAGCCGCCTCGCCGCGACGCTCTGAGCACGCCGGGCCGTCGGTGTGGAGCGGGTCGCACGCCGGCGCCCGCATGCCAGCCGTGCGCGACGCGGCATGCCCGCGGGGCGGGTCGCACGCACCCGACAATCGTGACGAACATCACGTTTTTTGCGCGGCTGCGGCCTAGCAGACAATCGTGCATTGTGAGCGGCCCGCGAACGGGCCGTTCACCTGACGTTGCGTTTTGCGCGGATAAGGTGCGCGCCACTGCAGACCCGCGGCACATGGCCTCGCGGGTTTTTTATGTTCCGAATCAAAGTCTTGCGGAACATGAAACGGCATGGAGCCGTGCTTCCCCATCACGCCAGGCGGGTCTTCCACGGCAAAACGCGTTCCCTGTTCAGCGGGGCGCGGGTGGACCGCGCAACGGAGCAAGGAGAACGCCATGAAGTTGAGCCTGATCCTCTGGCTCGCGCAGATCCTTCCACAGCCGGTCGCCGACCCGCTGTGCCTGACGACGACGATCTACCTCGAGGCGCGCAACCAGTCCATCGAGGGACAGCGTGCCGTCGCGGAGGTCGCCCTCCGCCGCCTCGACAGCGGCCGCTGGGGCGACAGCGTCTGCGAGGTCGTCACCGCGCGCGGCCAGTTCGCGCCGTCCATCGTCCATCCCGGCCACCGCCTGAAGAACGTGCAGGCCTGGACCGCATCCGCGGAGGTGGCGCTGGACGTCCAGCAGCAGTGGGCGCTGCCTCCCGGCGAGCGCAACGAGGTGGTGCCGGGTGCCAGCCATTTCGCCGCGCTGTACGCGAACCCGGCCTGGGCCAACGCGCCGAAGGTGAAGACCATCGGCGACCACGCCTTCTACCGGGTCCTGCGCCTGTAGCAGCCGCGTCCCGTGGCCGGGCGCGACTGCGTCCCGGTCCGCCCTACGCACCCACCCCATCACGAAGAAGGCCGCGCATCCGCGCGGCCTTCCCGTTCCGGCACGACGATCAGCGGCGGTCGATCGGCACGAACTCGCGGTCCTCGGGACCGGTGTAGTTCGCGCTCGGACGGATGATCTTGCCGTCGATGCGCTGCTCGATGACGTGAGCGCTCCAGCCGGCGGTGCGGGCGATCACGAACAGCGGCGTGAACATGGCCGTCGGCACGCCCATCATGTGGTAGCTCACGGCGCTGAACCAGTCGAGGTTGGGGAACATCTTCTTGATGTCCCACATCACCGACTCCAGGCGCTCGGCGATGTCGTACATCTTCATGCTCTCCTGCTCGGCCGAGAGCTGCCGCGCCACTTCCTTGATGACCTTGTTGCGCGGATCGGACACCGTGTAGACCGGATGCCCGAAGCCGATGACGACTTCCTTGCGCTCGACCCGCGCCTTGATGTCGGCCTCGGCCTCGTCGGGCGTCTCGTAGCGCTTCTGCACCTCGAAGGCGACCTCGTTGGCGCCGCCGTGCTTGGGGCCGCGCAGCGCGCCGATCGCGCCGGCGATGCAGGAGTGCATGTCGCTGCCGGTGCCCGCGATCACGCGCGCGGTGAAGGTCGAGGCGTTGAACTCGTGCTCGGCGTAGAGGATCAGGCTGGTGTGCATCGCGCGCACCCAGCTCTCGCGCGGCGCCTCGCCGTGCAGCAGGTGCAGGAAGTGGCCGCCGATGGAGTCGTCGTCGGTCTCCACCTCGATGCGCCGGCCGTTGTGGCTGTAGTGGTACCAGTACAGCAGCATCGAGCCCAGCGAAGCCATCAGCTTGTCGGCGATGTCGCGCGCGCCCGGGTGGTTGTGGTCGTCCTTCTCCGGCGCGATGCAGCCGAGCACGGACACGCCGGTGCGCATCACGTCCATCGGGTGGGCCGAGGGCGGCAACTGCTCCAGCGCGGCCTTCACCGCCGCCGGCACGCCGCGCAGCGCCTTCAGCTTGGCCTTGTAGCCGGCCAGCTCCGCGCGGTTCGGCAGCTTGCCGTGCACCAGCAGGTAGGCGATCTCCTCGAACTCGCTGGTGGTGGCCAGGTCGAGGATGTCGTAGCCGCGGTAGTGCAGGTCGTTGCCGCTGCGGCCGACGGTGCACAGCGCGGTATTGCCGGCGGCGGTGCCGCTCAGCGCGACCGACTTCTTCGGCTTGAAGGTCGGGGCCGGGGTTTCGGACATGGAGCGTCTCCTGTTTGAGCGTGGGGTGTCCGCGCCGGGGGCGCGGCGTGGCCGCGACGGGCGCGGCGGGGGGCGCGTCAGCCGCGCTTCCTGGCGTAGAGCGCGTCGAGGTGCTGCTCGAAGGCGTGGTAGCCGATGCGGTCGTAGAGCTCCTCGCGGGTCTGCATGGTGTCCAGCACGGCTTTCTGGTGGCCGTCGCGGCGGATGGCCGCGTAGACGTTCTCCGCGGCCCTGTTCATCGCGCGGAACGCGGACAGGGGATACAGCTGGATCGCCACGCCCACCGAGGCCAGCTCGTCGCGGGTGAACAGCGGGGTCTTGCCGAACTCGGTGATGTTGGCCAGCACCGGCACCTTCAGCGTCTCCACGAAGCGCCTGTAGGTCTCGAGGTCGTAGGCGGCCTCGGCGAAGATGCCGTCGGCGCCCGCCTCGACGCAGCGCTGCGCGCGCTCCAGCGCCGCGTCCACGCCATCGACGGCGATGGCGTCGGTGCGCGCGATCAGGAAGAAGTCGGGATCGGTCTTGGCGTCCACCGCCGCCTTGACGCGGTCGACCATCTCGTCCGCGGTGACGATCTCCTTGCCGGGCCGGTGGCCGCAGCGCTTGGCGCCGACCTGGTCCTCGATGTGGCAGGCGGCCGCGCCGGCCTTGATCAGCGACTTCACCGTCCGCGCGATGTTGAAGGCGCTGGGGCCGAAGCCGGTGTCGATGTCGACCATCAGCGGCAGGTTGCACACGTCGGTGATGCGACGCACGTCGACGAGCACGTCGTCGAGCGTGTTGATGCCGAGATCGGGCAGGCCCAGCGAGCCTGCGGCCACGCCGCCGCCCGACAGGTAGATGGCGCGGTAGCCCGCGCGCTTGGCCAGCAGGGCGTGGTTGGCGTTGATCGCGCCGACGACCTGCAGGGGGGATTCTTCGACGAGCGCGGCGCGGAAGGCCGCGCCCGGGGACTGCGTCTGCGACATTGCGCGACTCCTGGGACTGGCCGCCGGCGGCCGCCGCGAGTGGCGTCCGGACCCGGCGAACGGGGACGGCGCCGGCGCACGATGCGCGGCGCGGATATCCCGAGGATTCTAGCAGCGCGGTCGATGGCGGTCGTGCTGCGGCACAGAATCGCGCCGCGCGGCAGGCGGCGGCGCGGCCGCCGCAGCGCGGGCGCCCCTAGCCTCCGAAGTCCGGCCCCCGCACCAGCGCGCGCTTGATCTCCTCCAGCGCGTTGGGATCGTCGAGCGTGGACAGGTCGCCGGGGTCGCGGCGTTCGCTGATCGCCGCCAGCGAACGCCGCAGCAGCTTGCCGGAGCGGGTCTTCGGCAGCGCACCGACGATGTAGACGCGCGCCGGCCGCGCGACGGCGCCGAGCTGCTCGACCACGCGCGCGCTCATGCCGCGCGCGGCCTCGGCGCGCGCCGCGTTGTCGCCCGCGGCGCGCAGGGTGGCGAAGACGACGGGCACCTGTCCCTTGAGTTCGTCGGCGCAGCCGATCACCGCGGCCTCGGCCACCGCGGGATGCCCCGAGACCACCTCTTCGATCTCGCGGGTCCCGAGCCGGTGCCCCGCCACGTTGATGACGTCGTCGGTCCGGCCGAGGATGAAGGTGTAGCCGTCCGCGTCCCGCACCGCCCAGTCGAGCGAGCTGTACAGCAGTTCCTTGAAGTGGCTGAAGTAGCTCGACAGGAAGCGCTTGTCGTCGTTCCACACCGTGGACAGGCAGCCCGGCGGCAGCGGCGGCTGGATCACCAGCACGCCCTTCTGGTCCGGCGCGGCGTCCTGCCCCGTGGTCTCGTCGATGACGCGCAGCCGGTAGCCCAGGTTCGGGAGGCCGGGCGAGCCGAACTTGCCGGGCTTGAGGTCCAGTCCCGGCAGCAGGCACAGCACCGGCCAGCCGGTCTCGGTCTGCCAGTAGTTGTCGATGACCGGCTTGCCCAGGCCCTCGTTGATCCAGCGCGCGGTGGGCTCGTCCAGGGGCTCGCCGGCGAGGAACAGCCACTTCAGCGCCGACAGGTCGTACTTCCGGAGGAAGGCAGGGTCGTGCTTCTTCAGCACGCGCACGCCGGTGGGCGAGGAGAACATGGTGCGCACGCCGTACTTCTCGCACAGCGACCACCAGATGCCCGCGTCGGGACTGGTCGGCAGCCCTTCGTACAGCAGCGAGGTCGCACCCACGATCAGCGGTCCGTAGACGTTGTAGCTGTGCCCGACGGCCCAGCCCACGTCCGAGGTGGAGAACATCACCTGCCCCGGGCCGACGTCGTAGACGGTACGCATCGACAGCGCCATGGCCACCGCGTAGCCGCCGACGTCGCGCTGCACGCCCTTGGGCTTGCCGGTGGTGCCGGAGGTGTAGAGCAGGTAGCTCGGCGCGTTGGATTCGAGCCACTCCACCGGCACGTCCGCATCCGCGTGGCGGCCGACGAGTTCGGCGTAGTCGAGGTCGCGCCCGTCGACCCGGCGCAGGTCCGGATCCAGGCCGCGGCCGACGACGAGGACGTGCGGCGGCGGGTGCGCGGCCTCCTCGAGCGCGGCGTCCACCAGCGGCTTGTAGCGCACGACCTTGCCGCCGCGCATGCCCGCGTCGGCGCAGACCAGCAGCTTCGGCCTGGCGTCGTCGATGCGCAGGGCCAGGTTGTGCGCGGCGAAGCCGCCGAACACCACGGAGTGGATGGCGCCGATGCGCGCGCAGGCGAGCATCACCACCACCGCCTCGGCGATGTTCGGCATGTAGACCACGACCCGGTCCCCGCGCCCGACGTCGAGCGACTTCAGCACCGCCGCGGCGGCGTTCACCTCGCGATGGAGCTGGCGGTAGGTGAGTTCTCGGGTGAGGCCGGTCTCGGTGGACACCGCCACCAGTGCGAGCTGGTCGGCGCGTGCGGCCAGGTGCCGGTCCACCGCGTTGTGGCAGAGGTTGGTGGTGCCGCCCACGAACCAGCGGCGGAACGGCGGATGCGAATAGTCGAGGATGCGTTCCGGCGGCCGCTGCCAGTCGATCGCCCTCGCCTGCTCCGCCCAGAACGCTTCCGGCTGCTCGATGGAGTACCGGTAGACTTCTTCGTACGTCTGGCCCTGCTGCGTCATGCCTGTCGTCCGGGGGAAACGATGGGCCTAGGCTACGACCGCCGCGGGGCGAGCGGCCTTCGACCTTGGTCGAAGCGGTACGGCCCGCACGCGGAAACGACGAAGGGCGGCCGGAGCCGCCCTTCGCGAAGCGCCGCGCGACCGCGGACTCAGCCCAGCAGGTGCGCCACGCCGCTGCGCTCCTCCTCGAGCTCGGCGAGGGTCCTGTCCATCATCTGGCGGCTGTACTCGTCGATCTCGACGTCCTTGACCACCGTGTACTCGCCGTCCTGGGTGATCACCGGCACGCCGTAGATGACGCCCTCGGGGATGCCGTAGCTGCCGTCCGACGGCACGCCCATCGTGACCCACTTGCCGTTGGAGCCCAGCACCCAGTCGCGGATGTGGTCGATGGCGGCGTTGGCCGCGGAGGCGGCCGAGGACAGGCCGCGCGCCTCGATGATGGCGGCGCCGCGCTTGCCGACCTTGGGGATGAAGGTCTCGCGGTTCCAGGTCTCGTCGTTGACGAGCTCCTTGAGCTTCCGGCCGCCGGCGGTGGCGAAGCGGTAGTCGGGGTACATGGTCGGGCTGTGGTTGCCCCACACCACCAGGCCCTCGATGTCGCCGACCGGCACCCCGGCCTTCTCCGCCAGCTGGCTGAGGGCGCGGTTGTGGTCGAGGCGCAGCATGGCGGTGAAGTTCTTCGCCGGCAGGTCGGGGGCGGACTTCATCGCGATGTAGGCGTTGGTGTTGGCGGGGTTGCCGACCACCAGCACCTTGACGTCGCGCGAAGCGACCTTGTTCAGCGCGGCGCCCTGGGCGGTGAAGATCTTGGCGTTCTCGAGCAGCAGGTCCTTGCGCTCCATGCCCGGGCCGCGCGGGCGCGCGCCGACGAGCAGGGCGATGTCGGCGTCCTTGAACGCGACCTCCGGATCGTCGGTGCCGACCACGCCGGCGAGCAGCGGGAACGCGCAGTCCTCGAGCTCCATGATCACGCCCTTGAGCGCGGCCTGCGCCTTCTCCATCGGCAGCTCGAGCAGCTGCAGGATGACCGGCTGGTCCTTGCCCAGCATCTCGCCCGAGGCGATGCGGAACAGCAGGGAGTAGCCGATCTGGCCGGCTGCGCCGGTCACGGCGACGCGTACGGGGGTCTTCATCGAGGATTCTCCTGGTCGAACGGGTATCGGGGGCGGCAGCCGGCGCTGCAGGGGCCGGTGCGGCTCAGGCGAGCTCGGCGAAGAACTCGCGGAAGCGCTCGAGGCCGGGCGCCAGCTGCGGCGTCGGGCAGGTGTAGCTGATGCGCAGCGCGCGCGGCTCGCCGAAGGCCGAACCCGGCACGCAGGCCACGCCCTTGGCGTCGAGCAGCGCGTCGCACAGGTCCACGTCGTTCTCGATCCGCCGGCCGTGGTGCGACTTGCCGAAGGCGAAGGACACGTCCGGGAACACGTAGAAGGCGCCCTGCGGCCGCGGGCAGACGAGGCCGGGGATGGACTCCATCACCGCCATCACCTGGTCGCGCTTGGCCTGGAATTCCCGGCACTTGGCGTCCGGCACGTCCTGCGGGCCGGTCAGCGCGGCCACGGCGGCGGCGTTCACGATCTCCGGCACGTTGGTGATGGCGTTGGAGTTCAGGGTCACCACCGCACGGATGGCGTCCACCGGGCCGGCCAGGAAGCCGACGCGCCAGCCGGGCATGCCGTAGGTCTTGGACAGGGAGTCGGCGAAGATCACCCGGTCGCGCAGCTCGGGGCGCGCGTGCACGAAGTTGTGGTAGCCGATGCCGTCGAACACCATGCGGTTGTAGATGTCGTCGGTGACGACCCAGGTGTCCGGATGCTTCGCCAGCACGTCGGCCAGCGCCTCGATCTCGGCGCGGGTGTAGACCATGCCGGTCGGGTTCGAGGGGTTGTTGAACAGGAACAGCCGCGGCTTCGACTGCAGCGCGGCATCCAGCTGCGCCGGAGTGAGCTTGTAGTCCTGCTCCGGCGGGCACGGCAGCGCGGTCACCTTCGCGCCGACGATCTCGGCGATGTCGAGGTAGCTGGTCCAGTACGGGGTCGGGAAGACGATCTCGTCGCCCTCGTCCAGCAGCGCCTCGGCGAGGTTGTAGAGCGCGTGCTTGGCGCCGACCGTCACCACCACGTTCTCGCGGGTGTAGCCGTCCAGGCCCAGCGGCAGCATGTGCTTCAGGAAGGCGTCGAGCACGGCCGGATCGCCGCGGTTGCTGCCGTACTGGCCGGAGTCGTGGTCCAGCGCCTGGCGGACCGCCTCGTAGACGTGCGGCCCCGGCAGGAAGTTGGGCACGCCGATCGAGAAGCTGATGATGTCGCGCCCTTCCGCCTTGAGCTGCTTGGCCTTCTCGGCGACGACCATGATCGCGCTGGGCTTGGCGCGACCGACGCGCTGGGCGAGCTGCGGCATCCGGACAACCTCTCGACGTAGTGGGTGAAAACGCGGCGAACAGCCGCGGAATGGTAGCACGCAGGTCCCGCCCGCAGCGCCGCCGCCGACGGCGCCGGGGGGCCGGCGCCGGGCGTGCGCGATCAGGCGTCGAGCACGCGGTTCCACTCGGCCACGCGGTCCTGCTTCGCGGCCAGCACGGCGTCCACGTCGCCCTCGATCGTCACCTTGTCGATGACGTCGCCGCCCTGCACCGCGTTGACGACCTTCTGGTCGGGCTCGCCGACGATCTTGCCGAACACGGTGTGCTTGCCGTCGAGCCACGGCGTGGCGACGTGGGTGATGAAGAACTGGCTGCCGTTGGTGTTCGGGCCGGCGTTGGCCATCGAGAGCACGCCCGGGCCGTCGTGGCGCAGGCCGTTGTCGGCCTCGTCCTCGAAGCGGTAGCCGGGACCGCCGCGACCCGACCCCTCGGGGCAGCCGCCCTGGATCATGAAGTCGGCGATGACGCGGTGGAACTTCAGGCCGTCGTAGAAGCCGCGGCGGACGAGGTTCACGAAGCTGGCGACGGTGACGGGCGCCTTGTCGGGGAACAGGCGCACGCGGATGGGGCCGCGCTCGGTGGCGAAGGTGGCGATCAGATCGGACATGGGTGGCCTTTCGTGGGGGTTGTGCGCGCACATGTGGGGGCGCCCGCGGCGCCAGACAACTCCCCCGCCGCAGGGTGAACGCTGTCCGACGGCGGTCGCGGGGCTCCGGTATACTCGGCGGTTTCCCTTCCCCCAGTCGCGCGCCTGCGAGCAGGCGTGCCGCGAGCCCGACCTTCATGTCCGTCCAGAACCTCCGCAACATCGCCATCGTCGCGCACGTCGACCACGGCAAGACCACCCTCGTCGACCAGCTCCTGAAGCAGTCGGGGACCTTCGCCGAACGCGCCGTCGTGGCCGACCGGGTCATGGACTCCAACGACCTGGAGAAGGAGCGCGGCATCACCATCCTGTCCAAGAACACCGCGATCCGCTGGACCGCGCCCGACGGGCAGGAATACCGCATCAACATCGTCGACACGCCCGGCCATGCCGACTTCGGCGGCGAGGTCGAGCGCGTGCTGTCGATGGTCGACTCGGTGCTGATCCTGGTCGACGCGATGGACGGGCCGATGCCGCAGACCCGCTTCGTGACCCAGAAGGCCTTCGCGATGGGCTTCAAGCCGATCGTGGTCATCAACAAGGTGGACCGCCCCGGCGCGCGCCCGAGCTGGGTGCTGGACCAGACCTTCGACCTGTTCGACCGCCTCGGCGCCACCGACGAGCAGCTCGACTTCCCGGTGGTCTACGCCTCGGGCCTGCAGGGCTTCGCCGGGCTCGACGAGACCGTGCGTTCGGGCGACATGACGCCGCTGTTCCAGGCCATCGTGGACAAGGTCGCGCCGCCGCCGGTCGACCTCGAAGGTCCCTTCCAGATGCGCATCACCTCGCTGGACTACAACAACTACGTCGGCATCATCGGCGTGGGCCGCGTCCAGCGCGGCAGGATCAGGACCAACCAGCAGGTCACCATCATCGACCGCGAGGGCAAGACCCGCAGCGGCAAGGTGCTGCAGGTGCTGGGCTTCCACGGCCTGGAGCGCCACGAGGTGGCCGAGGCGCAGGCGGGCGACATCATCGCGATCTCGGGCATCGAGAAGCTGGGCATCTCGGAGACGGTGTGCGCGCCGGACGGCGTCGAGCAGCTGCCGGTCCTCACCGTCGACGAGCCGACCATCTCCATGACCTTCCAGGTCAACGATTCGCCGTTCGCCGGCGTCAAGGAGCGCAGCGGCGGCAAGTTCCTCACCAGCCGCCAGCTGCGCGACCGCCTGACCCGCGAGACCCAGCACAACGTCGCGCTCAAGGTCGAGGACACCGAGGACGCCGACAAGTTCCGCGTCTCCGGCCGTGGCGAGCTGCACCTGTCGATCCTGATCGAGACCATGCGCCGCGAGGGCTACGAGCTGGCCGTGTCGCGTCCCGAGGTCATCATCAAGGAGATCGACGGCCAGCTCATGGAGCCCTACGAGTCGCTCGTGGTCGACCTGGAGGAGCAGTACCAGGGCGGCGTGATGCAGCGCCTCGGCGAGCGCCGCGCCCTGCTCCAGAACATGGAGCCCGACGGCAAGGGCCGCGTGCGCCTCGACTTCATCATCCCGGCGCGCGGCCTGATCGGCTTCCAGACCGAGTTCCGCACCCTGACCGCCGGCACCGGCCTGCTGTTCCACGTCTTCGACCACTACGGCCCGAAGGCGGAGGGCACGATCGGTCAGCGCCAGAACGGCGTGCTCATCTCCAACGGCACCGGCCCCTCGCCGGCCTACGCGCAGATGGCGATGCAGGAGCGCGGCCGCCTGCTGATCGAGCCGGGCGAGGAGATCTACGAGGGCCAGATCGTCGGCATCCACTCCAAGGACAACGACCTCACCGTCAACGCGCTGCGCGGCAAGCAGCTCACCAACTTCCGCGCCGCCGGCAAGGACGCGGACGAGGGGCTGATCCCGCCGATCAAGATGTCGCTCGAGCAGGCGCTGGAGTTCATCGACGACGACGAGCTGGTCGAGATCACGCCGATGCAGATCCGCCTCCGCAAGAAGCACCGCACCGAGAACGACCGCAAGCGCGCCAGCCGCGCCGCCTGAGGCGCACCGTCCGCGTCGCCCGGAACGCCTGCGTCCCCGGACGCAGGCGTTTCGCGTTCATGGATCGCGCGCGGACGTGGCGCGGCCCGCCGCCTGGGGCTCGCCCGCCTTCGAACGGCGCAGCTGCTCGCGCCGCTCCGCCTGCTCGTGCGGGTTCACGTCCTCCGGCGCGGGCGAGCGGGTCTCCGCCTCGGTCGGCTTCCGCTGCGGGGGCTCCTGCGATGCCGGCGCCTCCCGGTCGCGCCCTTCCTCGCCGCCGACGACGTCGGCGCGCAGCCGCGGCAGCGCCTCGGGATGGTTGCGCCGGAGGAAGTCGATCATGCGCTCGCGCACCGCGCAGCGGAGGTCGAAGGCGTCCCCGGAGTTGCGCGCGCTGACCAGCAGGCGCACCTCCATGGTGTGCTTGTCGGTCTCGGTCACCTGCGCCACGCAGACGCGGCCGTCCCAGCGCGCGTCGCTCTCGCAGATGCGCCGCAGCTCGTCGCGGACCGCGTCCATCGGCGTCCGGTAGTCGAGCCAGAGGAAGGCCGTGCCGAGCAGCTGTGCGCTGCTGCGCGTCCAGTTCTGGAACGGGTTCTCGATGAACCACTGCAACGGCACGATCAGGCGTCGCTCGTCCCAGATGCGGACGACCACGTAGGCGCTGGTGATCTCGTCGATGCGCCCCCACTCGCCGTCGACGATCACCACGTCGTCCAGGCGGATGGGCTGGGTGAGGGCGATCTGCAGGCCGGCGATGAGATTGCCGAACACCGGCCGCGCGGCGAAGCCGACCACGATGCCGGCGAGACCCGCCGAGGCCAGCATCGCCTGGCCCACCTGGCGGATCGCGGGGAAGGTCATGAGGATGACCGCGACGCCCAGCACGATCACGGCGGTCTGGATGCTGCGGCTGAGCACCCGGGCCTGGGTGTGCACCCTGCGCGCCTGCAGGTTGTCGACCACGTCGACCCGGTTCCTGAGCAGCACCATCGTCTCGAGCGCGCCGATGGCGCGGACGATGGCCCAGGTCACGCAGGCGAGCACGCCGACGGCGAGGAGGTGCTGGATGCGCGCGATCCACGCCTCGGGCAGCGGCGTGGCCACCACCGCCTGGCTCAGGAACACCAGCGGCAACGCCCATGCGGCCGGGACGGTAATCGCGGCGACGATGAGCGCCCAGGTCTTGCGCAGGTGGCCCGCGCGCCGGGCGATCGACAGCAGCAGGCGCCTGACCAGGAAACCGATGAGCAGGGCCACGAACAGCGGCCAGGCGGCCGCGAACAGGGTGCTCCAGTCGATCTCCGGCATGCTCGCCTCCAGCGCCTCGGGGCAGCCCATGCTGCTGGAGGTCGCGTAAACGGCGGGTCGACCCCGCCGGGCGCGTCAGCCCAGGCTCTGCGCGGCCGCCAGTTGCTGGTGCTTGCGCACGATGAGCATCGCGATCTCGAGCGACTGCTCGTAGTTGAGCCGCGGATCCACGTGCGAGCGGTAGGCGCGCGCGAGGTCGGCGTCGGTGAGGTCGCGCGCGCCGCCGGTGCACTCGGTCACGTCGTCGCCGGTGAGCTCGAGATGCACGCCGCCCAGCCGCGTGCCCGCGGCCTGATGCGCGTCGAAGGCCTGTTCCAGCTCGCTGCGGATGTTGGAGAACCGCCGCGTCTTGTAGCCCGAGGCGGCGTTCTCGGTGTTGCCGTGCATCGGGTCGCAGACCCAGAGCACGCGCCGCCCCTCGCGCGCCACGGCGTCGAGCAACGGCGGCAGGCGCTCGGCGATGCGCCCGGCGCCCATGCGGTGGATCAGCGCCAGCCTGCCCGGCTCCTGGTCCGGATCGAGCGTATCGATCAGCCGCAGCAGCATGTCCGGCGTGGTGTCGGGACCGACCTTCATCGCGATCGGATTGCGCAGCCCGCGCAGGTACTCCACGTGGGCGCCGTCGAGCGCGGCCGTGCGCACGCCGATCCACGGGAAGTGGGTCGACAGGTTGAACCAGCCCCACTGGCGCGGGACCTGGCGGGTCAGGGCCTCCTCATAGGGCAGCAGCAGCGCTTCGTGCGAGGTGTAGAAATCGACGCGGTCGATGTTGTGCACCTCGGTGCCGGACAGCGTCTCCATGAAGCGCAGCGCGTCGCCGATGCCGGAGACGACCCGCTGGTATTCGTCGGCGAGCGGGGAATGCCCGACCCAGCCGAGGTTCCAGTATTCCGGGTGGTGGAGATCGGCGAACCCGCCGTCGATCAGCGCGCGGATGAAGTTCATCGTCATCGCCGAGCGCGCATGCCCGCGGATCATCCGGCGCGGGTCGGGGATGCGCGCGGCGGCGTCGAACTCCGGGGCGTTGATGAAATCGCCCCGGTAGGTCGGCAGGGTGACGCCGTCGCGCGTCTCGGTATCGGCCGAGCGCGGCTTGGCGTACTGGCCGGCGAACCGGCCCACGCGCACGACCGGACGCCGCAGGCCGTGCACCAGCACCACGCTCATCTGCAGCAGCACCTTCAGGCGGCTGGAGACGGTCTCCGAGTCGCACTCCGCGAAGCTCTCCGCACAGTCGCCGCCCTGCAGCAGGAAGGCCCGACCCTCCTGCGCCTCGGCGAGCTGCCGGCGCAGGGCGAGGATCTCCCACGAGGTGACCAGGGGGGGCAGGCGGCTGAGCTCGACGAGCGCCGCCTCGAGCGCGGCCGGATCGGGATACACCGGCTGCTGCAGCGCCTGGCGGTTCCGCCAGGAGCCCGGGGACCAGCCCTCGGGAAGGGTCACCGCGCTCACGGGCGCGTCGGAGGAGTCGCGGAGGCGGGTCGTATTGCGGCGCATCACCGCATCATGCCACGCCTGCGGCGCGGGTGCGCCCGCCTCAGCCGCGACGCAGCGCCGCCGCCAGCGCAACGGCCGCCAGGGCGACGAACCACAGCAGCGTCCAGGCCGGCATCGACAGGCCGAGGAAGCTCCAGTCGATCACCGCGCATTCGCCCGAGCCGCTGAAGACGCGCCGCACCACCTCGCCCAGCGGCAGGGTGCCGACCATGTAGTCCAGGCCCATGCTCGAACAGGCGGGCACCTCGTCCGGGGGCAGCGACTGCAGCCAGACGTGCCGCGCCGCGACCGCCGCTCCGCCGCCCGCCGCGAGCAGGGCGAGCGCGCCGTAGACGCTCCGGCCGACGCGACCGCGGGGGCCGTGCAGCGCGCCGACGAGGAACACCAGGCCGAGCGCGATGAAGGCGATCCGCTGGAAGATGCACAGCGGGCAGGGGTCGAGGTAATGCCAGTACTGCAGGTACAGCGCGAAGGCGAGCAGGCCCGCGCACGCCAGCGCGCCCAGCCCGAACAGCGTCCGAAACGACCACGCCAGCGGATTCACGCCCATCGTCCCCTCGTTGCAGTGCGGCGCCCTGCGCCCGACCCCGGAGTCGGACCCCTGGACCCGCGCGTTGGTTCCATGCCCGGAAACGAAAACGCCCCGGAACCCGGGGCGCTTCGTGTACGCGTTCGCGCTACGGCTTACTCGGCCTCGGCAGCCGCCGCCCGCTGCGGGCGGTCGACCAGCTCGACGTAGGCGAGCGGCGCGTTGTCGCCGTCGCGGAAGCCGCACTTGAGCAGACGCAGGTAGCCGCCGGGGCGACCCTGGTAACGCGGGCCCAGCTCGACGAACAGCTTGCCCACCGCTTCCTTGTCGCGCAGGCGCGCGAAGGCGAGGCGGCGGTTGGCGACGCCGTCGACCTTGGAGAGGGTGATCAGCGGCTCGGCGATGCGGCGCAGCTCCTTGGCCTTCGGGAGCGTGGTCTTGATCAGCTCGTGCTTGAACAGCGACGCCGCCATGTTGCGGAACATGGCTTCGCGGTGGGCGCTGGTGCGGCTGAACTTACGGCCGGCTTTACGGTGACGCATGGTCGTGATTCCTGATTTTGGACCCCCGGCCATGCTGGCCGGGCTTTCGCGGAGGGATCCGAGTACGTGTTAGCCCATCATGCCCTGCTGGAGCCCGGCCGGCGGCCAGTTCTCCAGGCGCATGCCGAGCGAAAGCCCGCGCTGCGCCAGCACTTCCTTGATCTCGGTGAGCGACTTCTTGCCCAGGTTCGGGGTCTTGAGCAGCTCGACCTCGGTCTTCTGGATGAGATCGCCGATGTAGTAGATGTTCTCGGCCTTCAGGCAGTTGGCCGAGCGCACCGTCAGCTCGAGATCGTCGATCGGACGCAGCAGCACCGGGTCGACGCCTGCGGTCTGGGTCTTGGCCGGGCCGCGGTCGCGCTGGGTGAAGTCGCCGAACACCGAGAGCTGGTCGGTGAGGATGTCGGCGGCGGTGCGCACGGCCTCCTCGGCGTCGATGGTGCCGTTGGTCTCGATGTCCAGGACCAGCTTGTCCAGGTCGGTGCGCTGCTCGACGCGCGCGGCCTCGACGGCGTAGGCGACGCGACGGACCGGGCTGAAGCTCGCGTCCAGCATCAGGCGACCGATGGCGCGGGTCTCCTCGTCCGGCTGGCGACGCACGGTCGCCGGCTGGTAGCCGAAGCCGCGCTCGATCTTCAGACGCATGTTGATCGCCGTGTCCTTGGTCAGGTGGCAGATCACGTGGTCCGGATTGAGGATCTCGACGTTGTGGTCGGTCTTGATGTCGCCGGCGGTCACGGTGCCCGGGCCCTGCTTGCTCAGGGTCAGGGTCGACTGCTCGACGTTGTGCATGCGGATGGCCACGTCCTTGAGGTTGAGCAGCACCTCGATGACGTCTTCCTGCAGGCCTTCGACCGTGGTGTACTCGTGCAGCACGCCATCGATCTCGACTTCGGTGATCGCGAAGCCGGGGATCGACGACAGCAGAACGCGACGCAGCGCATTGCCGAGGGTGTGGCCGTAGCCGCGCTCGAGCGGCTCGATCACGACCTTCGCGCGGTTCGGCGCGGTGCGTTCGATCTGGGGTCCGCGCGGACGCAGGACCTGATTTGCGGATACCGACATGGTCAGCGTATCTCCTGAATGTATCGATCCGGCACGGCCCGGGAGACCCGGGCCGGCCCAGCCGGATTACTTCGAGTACAGCTCGACGATCAGTGCCTCGTTGATGTCGGAAGGCAGATCGGAGCGCTCGGGAACCGACTTGAACACGCCGGTGAACTTGTTGCCGTCGACCTCGATCCAGCCCGGCACCAGGTCCATCTGCTGCGCGACGGTCACCGACTCCTTGACGCGGAGCTGGCGCTGCGCACGCTCGGTGAGGACGATCTGGTCGCCCGCCTTCACCTGGTACGACGGCAGGTTCACGGTCTTGCCGTTGACCTGGACGCCGCGGTGGGAGACCAGCTGACGCGCCTGCGGGCGGGTCACGGCGAAGCCCATGCGGTAGACGACGTTGTCGAGGCGGGTTTCCAGCAGCTGCAGCAGCGACTCGCCGGTGTTGCCCTTCTTCGAGGACGCCTTCTTGTAGTAGTTGCGGAACTGACGCTCCAGCAGGCCGTAGATACGCTTGACCTTCTGCTTCTCACGAAGCTGGGTGGCGTAGTCGGAGAGCTTGCCGCGGCGCACGTTCGGGCCGTGCTGGCCGGGCTTCTGCTCCAGCTTGCACTTGGAGTCGATCGCGCGCGACGGGCTCTTCAGACCGAGGTCGGCGCCTTCGCGGCGCGCGAGTTTGCAGGTGGGACCAATATAACGAGCCATTTCTGTTCAGCTCCTCAGACGCGGCGCTTCTTGGGCGGCCGGCAGCCGTTGTGCGGGATCGGGGTCACGTCGATGATGTTGGTCACCTTGTAACCGACGTTGTTGAGCGAACGGACGGCGGACTCGCGGCCCGGGCCCGGGCCCTTGATGCGCACTTCGAGCGTCTTCAGCCCGTAGTCGAGCGCGGCGCGACCGGCACGCTCGGCGGCGACCTGGGCCGCGAACGGGGTCGACTTGCGCGAGCCACGGAAGCCCGCACCACCGGAGGTGGCCCAGGACAGCGCATTGCCCTGGCGGTCGGTGATGGTGACGATGGTGTTGTTGAAAGAAGCCTGGACGTGAGCGATGCCGTCGGTGACGACGCGCTTGATCTTCTTCTTGGTCTTGCCAGCAGTCGGCTTAGCCATGGATCAAACCCTTATTTCTTGATCGCCTTGCGCGGTCCCTTGCGGGTGCGGGCGTTGGTACGGGTGCGCTGACCGCGCATGGGCAGGCCGCGACGGTGGCGCAGGCCGCGGTAGCAGCTGAGGTCCATGAGACGCTTGATCGACATGCCGACCTCGCGACGCAGGTCGCCCTCGACCACGAACTTGGCGATCTCGGCGCGGATGCGCTCGACTTCCGCCTCGGTCAGGTCGCGGATCTTGGTGGCCGGGTTGACCCCCACCGCCTCGCAGACCTGCTTGGAGCGAGTACGGCCAATGCCGTAGATGCTCTGGAGCCCCACCCAGACATGCTTCTGGACGGGGAGATTGACACCCGCAATACGCGCCATTACGCGATCTCCAACGCTGATTCGCCGGGCACGCCGGCGCAGTGAACTCGAAATGATAGCAAGGCTTCGTGTTGTCTGGAAGCCCCGCGGCCGTGAAGGCCCGCGAAGCCCGGCATGGGGAGTGTGCCCATGCTCCGGCGCCGGGCCGGGATATCGGCGGGAGAGGCGTACCGCCCTCCTCCGCCGGCCCGCGCTACTCCAGCGCAGGACCTACCCCGGACCTATCCGCGCGCGAAGCCGCCGCGCGAACCGCCCATCGAATGCCCCTTCCCGGAGAACGGGAAGGCGGCCTGGATTACCGCAGGTCAGCCGCGCGGAACGCCGCGCGGGCCGCCCTTGAGGTTCGCCTTCTTGAGAAGGCTGTCGTACTGGTGGGACATGAGATGCGCCTGGACCTGCGCGATGAAGTCCATGACCACCACCACGACGATCAGCAGCGAGGTGCCGCCGAAGTAGAACGGGACGTTCCAGAACAGCCGCATGAACTCCGGCAGCAGGCAGACCGCAACCAGGTAGAGCGCGCCCCACGCCGTGAGGCGGGTCAGGACGCCGTCGATGTACTCCGCGGTCGCCTTGCCCGGACGGATGCCCGGAATCAGCGCTCCCGACTTCTTGAGGTTGTCGGCGGTCTCCTGCGAGTTGAAGACCAGCGCCGTGTAGAAGAACGCGAAGCCCGCGATCAGGCCGCCGTACAGCACCATGTGCAGCGGCTCGCCCGGGCCCAGCGTCTGCGCCAGGTCCTGCAGCCAGCCTGCCGACGTGCCCTGGCCGAACCAGGTCGCGACCGTGGCCGGGAACATGATCAGGCTGGAGGCGAAGATCGCCGGGATCACGCCTGCCATGTTCAGCTTGAGCGGCAGGTGCGACGACTGGTTCATGTAGGCCTGGCGGCCACCCTGGCGTCGCGCGTAGTTCACGGTGATCCGGCGCTGGCCGCGCTCGACGAACACCACGAAGTAGGTCACCGCCGCGACCAGGGCGACGATCACGATCACCGCGAAGCCGCTGATCTCGCCGTTCGACACCTGCTGCAGCGTGCTCACCACCGCACCGGGCAGTCCCGCCACGATGCCGGCGAAGATGATCAGCGAGATGCCGTTGCCGACGCCGCGCTCGGTGACCTGCTCGCCCAGCCACATCAGGAACAGCGTGCCCGCCGTCAGCGCGATGACTGCGGTCATCACGAAGCCCGGGCCCGGGTTGAACACGACCGGACCGGCCGGGCCCACCTGCCCCTGCAGCGCGATCGAGATGCCGATCGCCTGGAACACCGCCAGCAGCACCGTGCCGTAGCGCGTGTACTGGGTGATCTTGCGGCGCCCGCTCTCGCCTTCCTTCCTCAGCGCCTGGAGGCTGGGGAAGATGTGCGAGCACAGCTGCACGATGATCGACGCCGAGATGTACGGCATCACGTTCAGCGCGAACACGCTCAACCGCTCCAGCGCGCCGCCGGAGAACATGTTGAACATCTGCACGATGCCCTGCTGCTGCTGCATCAGGGACACCATCGCCGCCGGGTCCACGCCGGGCACCGGGATATAGGTGCCGAGGCGGTAGACGATCAGGGCGCCCAGGACGAACAAGAGGCGCTGACGGAGCTCGGTGAACTTGCCGAGCCCGCCCATCATTCCGGCGGTGGGTGCTTGTGCCACTGGCTCTTACTCCACGCTTCCGCCGGCCGCCTCGATGGCGGCCCTGGCGCCTGCAGTCGCCGCCACGCCCTTCAGGACGATCTTGCGGTCGATCTCGCCCTTGTTCACCACCTTGGCGCGCTTCGCGGTCGCGGGGACCAGCTTGGCGGCGCGGAGGGCGGCGAAGTCGATGGTGTCGCCCTCGACCAGCGCGAGCTTGTACAGCAGCACCTCGGCGGTGTCGGCCTTCAGCTTGGAGCGGAAGCCGACCTTCGGCAGGCGACGCTGCAGCGGCATCTGGCCGCCCTCGAAGCCCGGCTTGATCTTGCCCTTGCCGGTGCGCGCGTACGAGCCCTTGTGGCCGCGGCCACAGGTCTTGCCGAGGCCCGAGCCGATGCCGCGACCGACGCGGCGGGCGTCCTCGCGGGCGCCCTCGGCGGGCTTGAGTGTGTTGAGACGCATGATTTCTCTCCTGCCCTTACTGCTCGACCCGGACCAGGTACTGCACCTGGTTGATCAGGCCGCGCACCTGCGGGGAATCCTTCAGTTCGCGCACGTCGTTGAGCTTGTTGAGGCCCAGCGCCTTCACCGACAGGCGGTGACGCGCCTGCGTGCCGCGCAGGCCCTTGACCAGGCGCACCTTCACGGTGCCGGTCGATGCGGTCTTGGTATCAGCCATGGAGGATCTCCTCGACGGTCTTGCCGCGCTTGGCCGCGATCCGCTCCGGCGACTGCATCGCCTGCAGACCCTTGACCGTGGCGCGCACCAGGTTGATCGGATTGCGCGAGCCGACCGCCTTGGCCAGCACGTTCTTCACGCCCACCGCCTCGAGCACGGCGCGCATCGCGCCGCCGGCGATGACGCCGGTACCTTCGGAGGCCGGCTGCATGTACACGCGCGCGGCGCCGTGGCCGGCCTTGACTGGGTGCCACAGGGTACCGTTGTTGAGGTCGACCGCAGCCATGTTGCGGCGGGCGATCTCCATCGACTTCTGGATGGCGACCGGCACTTCGCGCGCCTTGCCGTAGCCGAAGCCGACCTTGCCGGAACCGTCGCCGACCACGGTCAGCGCGGTGAAGGTGAACTGGCGACCGCCCTTGACCGTCTTGGAGACGCGGTTGACGGCGACCAGCTTCTCGACCATGCCGTCATCGACTTCCTCGCGGTTGCGATCACGATCACGGCCGCGGGATTCGCGTTCGTTTGCCATAGTTGTGTCCTGGAAGAATTACGGCACTGCGGCCGCTTATCGTTGTGGTGGATCGGAAAGCACGGCCCCGACACGCGCCGGGGCCGCTGGGACATCAGAACTGCAGGCCGCCCTCGCGCGCGGCGTCCGCCAGGGCCTTGATGCGCCCATGGTAGCGGTAGCCGGAGCGGTCGAACGCGACCTTCTCCACACCGGCGGCCTTCGCACGCTCGGCGATGGTGCGGCCGACCTTGGCGGCGGCCTCGATGTTCTTGCTGCTCTTGAGGCCCTCGGCCACGTCCTTCTGGACGGTCGAGGCCGACGCGAGCACCTTCGACCCGTCGGCCGTGAAGAGCTGGGCGTAGAGGTGCTGGCCGGTGCGCAGCACCGACAGGCGCGGCACGCCGAGGACGCGGATGTGCGAACGCGTCGACTTGGCACGACGGAGGCGGGCAATCTTCTTCTGCATGGTCTTGTGCTCCGGAAGCTGAAGGTGGGTTGGTATCCCCGCTCGGGTCCGGCCGCGGAGGGCCGGTCCCCGGCGGAGGACTCCGCCTTACGCCTTCTTGGCTTCCTTACGGATGATGTTCTCGCCGCTGTACCGCACGCCCTTGCCCTTGTAGGGCTCCGGCGGACGGAAACCGCGGATCTTCGCAGCGACTTCGCCCACGCGCTGCTTGTCGGCGCCGCTGACCAGGATCTCGGTCTGGCTCGGCGTCGTGATGGTGATCCCCTCCGGGGCCTTGAACAGCACCGGGTGCGAGAACCCCAGCGACAGGTTCAGGTCCGAGCCCTGCATGGCGGCGCGGTAACCGACGCCGACCAGCTCGAGCTTGCGGGTGAAGCCCTCGGACACGCCGGTGACCATGTTGGACAGGATCGCGCGGAGGGTGCCGGTGATCGCGACGTGCTCGTCCGACTGCGGGTGCAGGGTCAGCACGCCGTTCTCGACCTTGAAGTCGACGCCGGCGGGACGCTTGATGCTGAGGGTGCCCTTGGTGCCCTTGGTCGACACCTCGGTCTCGGTGACCGTGACGTCCACACCCTTGGGCAGGTTGATCGGCTTCTTGGCGACTCGGGACATGGGTTCTCTCCTTACGCCACGAGGCAGATGACTTCACCACCCACGCCGGCCGCGCGGGCCTGGGCGTCGGTCATGATGCCCTTCGAGGTGGAGATGATGGCGACGCCGAGACCGTTGAGGATCTTCGGCAGGTCGTCCTTGCCGCGGTACTGGCGCAGGCCCGACCGCGAGACGCGCTGCAGCTTCTCGATGACCGGCTTGCCCTCGTAGTACTTCAGGACGATCTGGAGTTCCGGCTTGCCGTCGACCTCGACGGTGCGCGCGTCGGAGATATAGCCCTCGTCCTTCAGGACCTTGGCGATCGCCGCCTTGATCTTGGAGCCGGGCATCTTGACGCCGGGCTTGCCGACCGCGGCCGCATTCTTGATGCGGACCAGCATGTCGGCGATGGGATCAGTCATGCTCATGAAAATTCCTCGTAGCACCGATATCCGCAGAAAATTCCGCGAAATTCGAGTTGTGGGTGACGCAAACGCCGGATGCCCGCGTGTTCGCGCGGGCAGCCGGCTATTCTACAACGTTTTCCGCTGACGCGTTACCAGCTCGCCTTTCGCTGGCCCGGAACGTCGCCGTTCATCGTGGCCTTGCGCAGCATGTTGCGGCCGAGGCCGAACTTGCGGTAGACGCCGCGCGCGCGGCCCGAGAGCTCGCAGCGGTTGCGCTGACGGGCCGGGCTCGAGTCGCGCGGGAGCTTCTGGAGCTTGACCGACGCGGCGAGCTTCTCCTCGTAGGAGGCCGTCTCGCTCGCGATGATCTTCTTCAGCGCGATGCGCTTCTCGCCGTGCTGCTTGACCAGCTTCTCGCGCTTCTTCTCGCGATTCACCATCGAAACCTTTGCCATGTCGCTTCCTCGCGGATCAGTTGCGGAACGGGAAGCGGAACGCTTCCAGCAGGGCGCGACCTTCGGCATCGGTCTTGGCGGTGGTGCCAATCGCGATGTCCATGCCGCGGACGGCGTCGATCTGGTCGAAGTCGATCTCCGGGAAGATGATCTGCTCCTTGACGCCCATGTTGAAGTTGCCGCGACCGTCGAACGAACGCGCCGACACGCCACGGAAGTCGCGGACGCGCGGCAGCGAGACGCTGATCAGGCGGTCCAGGAACTCGTACATGTGGGCGCGGCGCAGGGTCACCTTGCAGCCGATCGGCCAGCCGTCGCGGATCTTGAAGCTGGCAACCGAAACGCGCGCATGCGTCACGACCGGCTTCTGACCCGAGATCTTCGCCATGTCGGCGACGGCGTTCTCGAGCACCTTCTTGTTGCCCACCGCCTCGCCCACGCCCATGTTGAGCGTGATCTTGGTCAGGCGGGGCACCTGCATCGGGTTGGTGTAGCCGAACTTCTCGGTGAGCTTCGGCACCACTTCTTCCCGGTAGATCTTTTCAAGCCGTGTCATTGCTGCATTTCCTCAAGAGGGCCTCAGCCCTCGATGGCCTCACCGCTCGAGCGGAACACACGCACTTTGCGTCCATCCTCGAGCACCTTGTAGCCGATGCGCTCGCCCTTGCCGGTGGCGGGGTTCAGCAGCATCACGTTCGACGCGTGGATCGGCGCCTCGCGCTCCACGATGCCGCCCGGCTGGTTGAGCTGCGGGTTGGCACGGGTGTGGCGCTTGACGATGCGCACGTTCTGCACGACGACCTTGTCGCCGATCACGCGCAGCACTTCGCCGGTCTTGCCCTTGTCGGCGCCGGCGATCACGATCACCTGGTCGCCCTTGCGGATACGGTTCATGTTCGGACTCCTCTCCGCCTTAGAGCACTTCGGGCGCGAGCGACACGATCTTCATGAACTTCTCGGAGCGCAGCTCGCGCGTCACCGGTCCGAAGATGCGCGTGCCGATCGGCTCGTGCTTGTTGTTCAGGATCACCGCGGCGTTGCCGTCGAAGCGGATCAGCGAACCGTCCGCGCGACGCACGCCCTTGCGGGTGCGCACCACGACGGCGTCGTAGACCTCGCCCTTCTTGACCTTGCCGCGCGGGATCGCGTCCTTGACGGACACCTTGATGATGTCGCCGATGTGGGCGTAGCGGCGCTTGGAGCCGCCGAGCACCTTGATGCACATCAGCTCACGCGCGCCGGAGTTGTCGGCGGCCTGCAGGTAGGACTGCATCTGGATCATGGTTGCGTCCTCCTTACTCGGCAGCGCGGGCGACGATCTCGACGACGCGCCAGTTCTTGGTCTTGGACATGGGCGCGATCTCGGTCACCCGGACCACGTCGCCCTCGTTGCAGCTGTTGTCGGCGTCGTGCGCGTGGAGCTTGGTCGAGCGACGGATGTACTTGCCGTACAGCGCGTGCTTGACCTGGCGCTCGACCAGGACGGTCACGGTCTTGTCCATCTTGTTGCTGACCACGCGTCCTTCGACCGTGCGCAGCGCCTTCTCTGTATTGTTGTCGGTCATGGCGGGGTCCTTACTTCTGGGCACCCAGCAGGGTGTTCACGCGCGCGATCTCGCGGCGCACCCGGCGGATGTCGTGCGTCTTGGCGAGCTGGCCGGTCGCCTTCTGCATGCGCAGGGAGAACTGCTCCCTGTGCAGGTCCAGCAGGTGGCTCTTGAGCTCGGCCGGCGTCTTCTTGCGGAGGTCTGCGAGTTCCATCAGCGCACCGTACGGGTCACGAAAGTGGTCTTGACCGAGAGCTTGGCTGCGGCCAGGCGGAACGCCTCGCGCGCGGCCTCTTCCGAGACGCCTTCCATCTCGTAGATGACGCGGCCGGGCTGGATCGGGGCGACCCAGTACTCGACGTTGCCCTTGCCCGAGCCCATGCGGACTTCGATCGGCTTCTTGGTGATCGGCTTGTCGGGGAACACGCGGATCCACAGCTTGCCGCCGCGCTTGACGTAGCGGCTGATGGTGCGGCGCGCGGCCTCGATCTGGCGCGCGGTCAGCGCGCCGTGCTCGGTCGCCTTCAGGCCGAACTCGCCGAAGCTGACGGCGGCGCCGTTCCAGCTCAGGCCCTGGTTACGACCCTTGAAGACCTTGCGGTATTTGGTTCGCTTGGGTTGCAGCATGACTTAGTCCCTCGCCTCGCGCGGCGGCCGCGAACCACGCGGTGCACGCTCGCTGCGCTCTTCGGTCTTCTCCTGGGCGACCTGGGTGTAGTCGAACACTTCACCCTTGTAGATCCAGGTCTTGACGCCAATGATTCCGTACGTGGTCTTCGCCTCGGCGAAGCCGTAGTCGATGTCCGCGCGGAGGGTATGGAGCGGCACGCGGCCCTCGCGGTACCACTCCGAACGCGCGATCTCGGCGCCGTTGAGGCGACCGGCGACGTTCACCTTGATGCCGAGGGCGCCCAGGCGGATCGCGTTGCCCACGGCGCGCTTCATCGCGCGGCGGAACATGATACGCCTTTCCAGCTGCTGTGCGATGGACTCGGCGACGAGCTGCGCGTCCAGTTCAGGCTTGCGGACCTCGGCGACGTTGATGTGCGCCGGAACGCCCATCAGCTGCGAGACCTCCCTGCGGAGCTTCTCGATGTCCTCGCCGCGCTTGCCGATCACGACGCCCGGGCGGGCGGTGTGGATCGTGACGCGTGCGTTGTTGGCGGGACGCTCGATCAGGATCTTGGAGATCCCGGCCTGGGCGAGCTTCTTGCGGAGCATCTCGCGGACCTTCAGGTCGGCGGCGAGATACGTCGCGAAGTCGCGCTTGTTGGCGTACCACTTGGAATTCCAGTCCTTGGCGATGCCGAGGCGGATTCCGGTCGGATGAACTTTGTGACCCATGAGTCTTCCTTCCTCGGCTTAGCGACCAGCGCCCACGACCACGGTGATGTGGCTGGTGCGCTTCAGGATGCGGGTGCCGCGGCCCTTCGCGCGCGCCATGAACCGCTTGAGGACCGGGCCCTCGTCGACGGTGATGGTCGCCACCTTGAGCTCGTCGGCGTCGTCGCCCGCGTTGTTCTCGGCGTTCGAGACGGCGGACCACAGGACCTTGTAGATCAGGTGGGCGGCCTTCTTGTCGCTGAACTTCAGCAGGTCGAGGGCGCGCGAGACCGGCAGGCCGCGCACCTGGTCGGCGACCAGGCGGGCCTTCTGCGGCGAGATGCGCGCGGTGCGCAGCGAGCTCTGGCGCTTGGTGATTTCCTTGCGCGCGGCCTTGCGCTCTTCGCGTGCGGCCTTGCGGGCGTCGGCCTTCTCTTTGGCTTCAGTCGTCATGATCGGCTCCTTACTTGCCCTTACGGTCGCCGCCATGACCCTTGAACGTCCGGGTCACCGCGAATTCGCCGAGCTTGTGGCCGACCATGTTCTCGTTGACCAGCACCGGAACGTGAGCCCGGCCGTTGTGGATGGCGATCGTGAGACCGACCATCTCCGGCAGGATCATCGAACGGCGCGACCAGGTCTTGATCGGCTTCTTGCTGTTGGCGGCCATGGCCGCCTCCACCTTGCTCTGCAGGTGGTGGTCCACGAAGGGACCCTTCTTGAGAGAACGTGCCATGGTCTATCAGCCCCTACGGTCGCGCACGATGAACTTGTCGGTGCGCTTGTTCTTGCGCGTCTTGTAACCCTTGGTCGGCACGCCCCACGGGGTGACCGGGTGCGGGTTGCCCTGCCCGGCCTTGGCCTCACCACCACCGTGCGGGTGGTCGACCGGGTTCATGGCAGCGCCACGGACGGTCGGGCGCACGCCGCGCCAGCGCTTGGCGCCGGCCTTGCCCAGCTTCTCGAGGCTGTGCTCGGAGTTGCTGACCTCGCCGACGGTCGCGGTGCACTCGGCCGGCACGCGGCGCATCTCGCCCGAACGCAGGCGGAGCGTCGCGTAGCCCTGGTCGCGGGCGACCAGCTGCACGGAGGCGCCGGCGGCGCGGGCGAGCTGCGCGCCCTTGCCCGGCTTCATCTCGATGCAGTGCACCGTGGAGCCGACCGGGATGTTGCGCAGCGGCAGCGCGTTGCCGACCTTGATCGGCGCCTCGCGGCCGGCGATCACCTGGTCGCCCTGGGCCAGGCCCTTGGGCGCGATGATGTAGCGGCGCTCGCCATCGACGTAGCACAGCAGCGCGATGTGCGCGGTGCGGTTGGGATCGTACTCGATGCGCTCGACGCGCGCCGGGATGCCGATCTTGTCGCGCTTGAAGTCGATGATGCGGTAGTGCTGCTTGTGACCGCCGCCGACGTGGCGCGTGGTGATGCGGCCGTGGTGGTTGCGGCCACCCGAACGGCTCTGCTTCTCGACCAGCGCTTCGTGCGGCCGTCCCTTGTGCAGCCCCGGGGTGACGACGCGTACTGCGGAGCGGCGCCCTGCCGAGGTCGGCTTGAATGTCATCAGTGGCATGGGTCTCTACCTCAGGCCTTGGCCATCACGTCGATGCTCTGGCCCTCGGCCAGACGCACGTATGCCTTGCGGGTGTCGCTGCGGCGACCTTCGCGGAAGCGGAAGGACTTGCTCTTGCCCTTCACGTTCACCACGTTGACCGACTCGACCTTGACCTCGAACAGCGCCTCGACGGCCTGCTTGATGTCGGTCTTGGTCGCGGTGGTCGCGACTTCGAACGCATACTGGTTGCTCAGCTCCTGCAGGCGCGCGGTCTTCTCGGACACGCGCGGCGCACGGATGACGCTGAGAAGCTTGATGTTGCTCATGCCAGCCACTCCTCGATCTTCTTGACGGCGTCGGTCGTGATGACCACGTACTCCGCGCCGACCAGGGCGACCGGATCCAGGCCCTGCACGTCGCGCACCTCGGCGTACGGCACGTTGCGCGCGGCGAGGTACAGGGCCTCGTTGGCCTCCTCGGTCACGATCAGCGGCCGGCTCACCTGGAGCTCCGCGAGCTTGGCGAGGAACTGCTTGGTCTTGGGAGCCTCGACGGTGAAGGTCTCCACGATCTTCAGGCGGTCCTGGCGAGCGAGCTCGGACAGGATCGCCGCGATCGCGGCGCGGTACATCTTGCGGTTGACCTTCTGCGCGAAGCTGCGCGGACGCGCGGCGAACGCGCGACCACCGCCCACGAAGATCGGGGCGCGGTAGTCACCGTGACGGGCGCCACCGCCCTTCTGCTTCTTGAACTTCTTGGTGGTGCCGGACAGGTCCGACCGCGACTTCTGCGCCTTGGTGCCCGAGCGGCCGGCGTTGCGATACGCAACCACCACCTGGTGCACAAGGTCCTCGCTGAATTCGCGACCGAAGACGGCGTCGGAAACCGACAGCGTCTGGTCACTACCGATGACGGCGAGATCCATTATCTAACTCCTTACGCCTTGCTCGCGGGACGGACGATCACGTCGCCGCCCGGAGCGCCCGGCACCGAACCCTTGACCGCGATCAGGCCGCGCTCCAGGTCCACCTTCACTACGGTCACGTTGACTGCGGTCTGCGTCTCCGCACCCATGTGACCCGACATCTTCTTGCCCGGGAACACGCGGCCCGGGGTCTGGCGCTGGCCGATCGAGCCCGGCGCACGGTGCGACAGCGAGTTACCGTGGGTGGCGTCACCCATGCGGAAGTTGTGCCGCTTGATCGTGCCCTGGAAGCCCTTGCCCTTGGTCACGCCCTGGACATCGACCACCTGGCCTTCGCTGAAGATGTCCGCCTTGATCTCGCCGCCGACCTCGAAGCCGGCGACGGCGTCGTCGGCCACGCGGAACTCCCACAGGCCGCGACCCGCTTCCACCTTCGCCTTGGCGAAGTGGCCGGTCTCCGGCTTGTTGACCAGCGCGGCGCGCTTGCTGCCGGCGGTCACCTGGATGGCGGAGTAGCCGTCGGTCTCGACGGTCTTGATCTGGGTGATGCGGTTCGGGCTCGCCTCGATGAGGGTCACCGGGATGGAGACGCCCTCTTCGGTGAAGAGGCGGCTCATGCCGGCCTTGCGGCCCACGATTCCGATTACTTTCTTGCTCATGGTCGTCGCCTCAGGTCAGCTTGATCTGGACGTCGACGCCGGCCGCGAGCTCGAGCTTCATCAGCGCGTCGACGGTCTTGTCGTTCGGGTCGACGATGTCGAGCACGCGCTTGTGCGTACGGGTCTCGTACTGGTCGCGCGCGTCCTTGTCGACGTGCGGGGACACCAGGATGGTGTAGCGCTCGATCTTGGTCGGCAGCGGGATCGGGCCGCGCACCTGCGCGCCGGTCCGCTTCGCCGTCTCCACGATCTCGCTCGCCGAACGGTCGATCAAACGATGATCGAACGCCTTGAGCCGAATCCGAATCTTCTGGTCCGCCATTGCCGTGTTTTCCTAAAGAGCGGTTTGAAACGGCGCGCCGCGTTCCGGCGCGCCGTACTTCGTGTTGCTGTTACTCGATGACCTTGGCGACGACGCCGGCGCCGACGGTGCGGCCGCCCTCGCGGATCGCG
>NZ_JBHSGG010000050.1:0-29863 GCF_042654365.1 Coralloluteibacterium thermophilum | reverse complement strand
CGTCACTGCCGGTCAGGCTCACGGGGCCGCCGAAATCGTTGCCGGCGTTGGCCAGGACGATGTCCTGGCCGCCCGCGTCGAAGGACGCCGCACCGCCGACCTTCACCGTGGTCCCCGCGGCCTGTTGGATCGCCTGCGCGTTGCGCAGTGCGAAGGCGCCGGCCACGTCCACGTCGCCCAGTGCGCCGACGGCATTGCCGGCCGCATCCAAACGGGCGCTGCCGCCCTCGACGTCGAGCCGCACCGCGGCGATCCGGCCGGCGTTCTGCTGGATGGCGCCGACGCCGCCGCCCAGGGAAAGCCCGCTGGTGGCCGTCACGTCGTGATCCAGGTCGAGCCCGGTGCCGCCGTGCAGCGTCACGTTGGCGCCATGCAAGGCACCGGGCGTGCCGAGCGTTCCGCCCGCCACGAGCCGCAGGTCGGCGCTGCCGGTATCGATGTCGCCGGTCGGCAGGAGGAGATTGCCGCCGGCCTGGAGGTCCAACCCGCCGGTCCCGCCGACCAGCGCACGGATATCGAGATCGTTGATGTCGCGGACCCGGACCGCGCCGCCGGTCAGCGCGACCGCCCCCCGGAAATCGTTGGCCGCGTCCAGTGCGATGTCCGCCGCTCCCGCGTCGATGGTCGCCGCGCCGGCCACCGTCAGTCCGCCCCGCTGCCCGATGGCATGACCGTTGCTGGTCGCGGTGAGGCTGCCGTCGATCCGGCCCGCGCCGAGGTTCAGGACGCCGTTGCTGCTGACGGTGAAGTCGCCCGAGGCGGTGACGGCCTGCAGGTCGAGGCCGTTCCTGTCGACGATATGGACATCTCTGCCGGTGAGCCTCACCTCCCCCTGGAAATCGTTGCCGGCGTCGGCGAGGGTGACTGCACCGACCGCGGTGATGGCGGTTGGCCCGGCCACCGTGAGTCCGCCGCCGACCTGCCCGACCACGCCACCGTAGCTGTGGACCGTCAGGCTCCCATCGACCGTTCCAGTTCCGAGCATCACACCATGGGTGCCGATCGCGTAGAGGGAGTCCGTCGAGATGCGGTTCAACATCATCGCGCCGGTACTCTCGAGGTAGACGTCGGCGCCGGTGACGTCGAAGTTCCCCATGAAGAGGGTGCCTCCACGCTCGTCGGCGAGCAGGATGTCGTGGCCGCCGGCGTCCAGCGTGCTGAGTGCGCCGCTGCGCCCGAGCGTCAGCGGCGCCTCGAAGCTCCGCGTGATCGGGCCGCCGCTCCTGGCGTTCACGACCCCGCCGATCGTGCCCCGCCCGAGGTTGAGCGCACCGCCGCTGTTCACGGTCAGGTCGAGCGTGTCCACCATGTACAGGTTCAGGTCGCCCTGGGTCGCGATCTCGGTCGCGCCGGCGGTGACGTTGACGCGGGCGCCGTCGAGCCTGTTCTCACTGTTGGTCAGTGCGACGGCATCCCTGCCGGCATCGATCGTCAGCGTATTTCCGGTGGCCGTGACCGTGCCGGACACCTCGATCCCTCCGCCGGCCGCGCGGAGCCGGACCGCTCCGCTTTCCCCTTCCACGAAGCCGGCCGCGCTGATGATCCCGCTGCTGTTGATCAGGACGCCGCCGAACGGGTCGGCCGATGCAGCCAGGGTGATCCGCCCTCCCTGCGACTCGAGCGTGCCGCTGTTGGTGACGAGGGCGGCCCCGGCCCCGGCCACGGCGGCGGTGGGGGTGAACTCGTACACCCCTCCGGCGGACAGGGTGGCGGCGTCGGCAGCGACGAGGTCGATCATCGTCAGGGTCCCGCCGATGTCGCCTTCGTTGTGCACCGCCCTGCCGAGGAGGGCGACGTTGCCCTGCCCCGACGCGTCGGTGCCGCGGATATCGCCGCGATTGACGACGACGCCCGCCCCCCCGGCGGCGAAGTGGAGCTCGTCGGCGCCACCGAGGAAGTCCTGTTCGCTGGTGGTCATTGCCAGGCCGGAGGCGACCAGCGAACCCACGTTCACCTGCGCCTCTGCACCGAAGACGATGCCGTTGGGGTTGATCAGGAACACCCGGCCGTCGCCGGTCAGCTGCCCGAAGATCTGGCTCGCGTCGCCGCCGCCGATCTGGTTCAGCACGGCCTGGCCGAGGCCCTGCTGGAAATGCACCGCGGCGTCGGCGCCGATGTCGAAGCTGTCCCACCGGATCAGCGCGCGCGCATCCGTCTGCTCGATCGTCATCCGCAGGCCGTCGATGGTGGGCGCGTTGGCGCCCTGGATGACGTTCGGCCCCGTCGGCAACTGCCCCGGGGCGGGCGCCGCCTGCGCCTGCGCGCCCGCGGGCAGCCACGCCAGCGCGAGCGACAGCGCCAGGCAGGTGAGCGCCGGCCGCGGCCCCCGGGTCGAATGTCCCGCACCGCCGTGGCTGCGGCCGCCGAGTTCGGACGCCACCTGCAACTGGCCCAGCGCGCGATTGAAGACGAGGCTGTAGATGCGGTTCATGGCTTCTCCCTAGAAGGTCATGCCGAGGCGGGCCCAGACCCGGAGGTCGTCGCCGTCCGGGGACCGGGTGCCGCCGACGGGCGTGGCGGCGGCAAGGCGGAACTCGAAACCGTAGGCGTCGGGCAGGCGGAAGGTCAGGCCCGCGCCCGCGCCCTGGAGGGTCAGCGCGTCGCCGCGGACACCGGCGGCCGGCAGCACCCGCGCGTGGTCGACGAACAGCTCGAACTCCAGCAGTTCGCGCCACGGCCGACCGCCGAAGGGCGAGGTCTTCCCGGCGAAGCCGGGGGCGTCCACGTGGTACTCGAACGCAGCGTGGTAGCCGCGGTCGCCCAGCCCCTCGGACACGCCGAAGGCGCGCACGCTGTCGGGCCCGCCGACCGAGAACTGCTCCATCGGCACCAGGGGATCCCGGCTGTACTGGCCGCCGAGCCGCAGCAGCAGGCGCTGGGTGCGGCTGAGGTACTGCATGCGCGCATAGGACGCGCGGGCGACGAGGAAGTCGCTCTCCCGCTCCGGGGTGATGAGGTCGGGGTCCAGCGAGCGGTCCTGCACCGCACGGCGCAGGCTGGTCTGCAGGAGATCGACCCCGCGCCAGCGGGTGTCGATCCGGCGCAGGGTGAAGCCGGCCTCGACCACGTCGAACTCCTGGTCGGACAGGGCGAAGCCCAGCGCCGACAGCCGCGAACGCTCGCGGATGTAGCGCAGCGAGGTCTGCATCTGCAGGTCGTCGCGGTTGACGAACTTCCAGTCGCCGCCGGCGTAGGCGATCGAGGTGGGGCCGGTGATGCCGAGCGCCCCGAAGCTGCCGGAACGGACCTGCAGCTCGCTGCGGCTGTAGCCGAGGATGCCGCTGACGCCGCTCCCCGGGCGGACCGGCACGCTGTAGGACAGCGCGCCGAGCCGGCTCTGGCTCGGATCGAAGGCGTGCGCGTAGCTCAGGTTGAACGCGTCGCCGATGCCCAGCGGGCTCGTCCAGGCAAGGCCGAGCTGCGCGCGGTAGCGGCCGGTGAGGTCGGTCCCGTAATTGTTGGCGCCGACGCTCACCGTCACCGGGCGGTCCGCCTCGCGCGCGACCACCACGATGTCGGTCTCGCCCACGGCCTCGCCCGGCTGGAGCACCGAGGACACCGACACGCCCGGCAGGTCGCGCGCGTACAGCAGCGCGTCCTTCAGTTCGCGCTCCGACAGGATGCGGCCCTGCAACCGCTCCAGCGGCGCGGCGATGGTCCCCGGCCGGTAGCGCCCGGCGCCCTGGACCACGACCCGCCCCACCCTGCCTTCGAGCACGTGGATCTCGACGATGCCGTCCTCGACGGTCTGCTCCGGCAGGTAGGCGGTGCTGACGATGAAACCGGCATCGCGGTAGGCCGCGGTGATGGCGGCGGCGACCTCCTGCAACTGGTCGAAGCTCAACGTCGCCCGTGGCTGCCCGCCGGCGAGCGCGGCGAAGCGCGCGTCGGCCAGGGCCTGCATGGTCTCCGCCGTGATCCCGCTGTCCGGGTGCTCGCCGACCTGGAGCACCCGGAAACCGCGGACCTCGATCGTCGGATCGGCCACGTAGCCGCGCTCGGCGACGCTGGGGAGCGCCACGCCGCCGGACTGGGCCACGGCCGCGCAGGGAAGGCAGGCCGCGACGAACAGCGCAAGCGGGCTCAGGCGCATGGCGGCAGCCCTCCTGTCGTGCAGGATCGGCGCGCAGCGCTGCGCGCGGACTCCGTGGCTTCCGTCATCGTTCCCCCTGTCGCAGTCGTCGCGTCGGCCGCGGTCGCATCGGCCACGCCGTAGCGCGCGAGAAGCGCGACGACGATGGCAGCAAGCAACGACAGCACCCCCCAGCGCGCAAGGCTACCCCAGCGCGACGACCCGAGCATCGTGAGGAGTTCGGCATCGTGCCCGCCCGCGCGCACGACACCCGCGCCGCCGTCCACCGGCGCCGGCGCCGATCCGGGCAGCGCGCTGCGCGCGGTGACCTCGTCCGCCTCGGCCAGCGCCTGCAGGATGGCGCGGCGCCGGCGCCGGAACTCAGCATGGTCGATGCGGCCCGACTGGTAGGCGTCCTGCACCGCGCGAAGGCCGGCGTTGGCCCGCTGTTCGCGTTCGCTCATTTCAGTTCCCTCAAGAGCCTGAAGCCCACGTCGCGATGCGCACCGCCGCCGTCCGCCCGGCGCGCGTCCACGGTGCAGTCCGACCAGTAGCTGGCGAAGCTGCCGCCGCGGACCACCGGGCCGCCGTCGCCCGCGACCCACTCCCAGACGTTCCCGGTGAGGTTGATGAGGCCCCACGGGTTCGGTTCGCGCCCGCGCGCGGAGACCGGAGCGCCCAGGCTGTCGTGCGAGTTCGCGGTCGGCGGGACGCAGTTGCTGTCGGCGGCCTGCCGCCAGCCGCTTCCCGCGCCGGCCGCGTGCGCCCATTCCGCCTCGGTCGGCAGCCGGTAGCGCCAGCCGCCGGCGGCGCGCGTGGCCCAGCGCGCGTAGGCGCTGGCCTGCGCATAGGTGACGTTCTGCACCGGCAGCGCGCCGAGCGCGGGGTCGCCCGGCGAGGTCACCGTGCAGCGGCCGGTGGCGGCGCAGAAGCGCGCGAAGTCGTCCACCGTCACCTCCGCCCGCGACAGGCCGTAGGCCTTGCCGCCATCGACGCCGGGCACCACCACCAGGGTGGGGCCGCGCCCGTCGCCGAACTGGTCGAAGCAGAACCGTCCGCGGCCCACGAGCGCCGGGTTGCCGCAGGGGTCCGGGCCGTCGGGAACCGGCGGCAGGGGCTCGTCGTCCCCGTCGGCCGCCGCCTGCCGGGGCGCCCGCCGCCCGGGGTCCGCGACCGCGGCCGGCTCGGGTGCGGCGCTCGGCCGCGCGGTCCGTGCCGGCTGTGCGGGCGCCGGCGCACGCCGTGCCAGCAGGGCGCGCAGGCTGCCGTCCGGCAACTGGCCGCGCTCGCGCATGCGCGCCTCCATGGCCTCCATGCCGCTGGCGTCGCTGCGGTAGAGCCCTTCGAGTTCCTCGACGAGGCGTGCGTGCGTCGCGGCATCCGGTACGCTGTCCTCCCCCGCGACGGCGGCGGCCATGGCGTAGCGCGCCCGCGCCGTGCGCAGGTCGAGCCGGCTGCCGAGCGTCTCGACGCCGTCCGCCAGCAGCGCCTCGGCCTCGGCGAAGCCGCCTTCGTCCGCCAGCTGCGCCGCGCGTTCCAGGTAGGTGCCGGACAGCAGTTGCGGCGCCTCGCCCAGGAGGAAGGCGTTGTCCGGCTGCAGCGCACGGATGCGCGCGAGCGCCTCGCGCGCCTTGTCGAGATCGCCCGCCGCGGCGGCATGGCGCGCGGATTCGGTGCGGCCGGCCACCTCCGCGTGCACGCGCTGCGCGGCCAGTTCGGCCTCGACGCCCGCGCGCACGGCGGCGAGACGCTCGCGCTCGGCCAGCAGCGGCGCGGCCTGCGGCGACAGTCCCAGGCCGTAGTCGACCAGGGCGGTGGCCTGGGCGAGCTGCGCGGCCGAATCCACGCCCGCCGTCGCCGCGGCGATGGCGGTGGCGACGTCGTGGTGCAGCCGCGCGACGTCCGCGGGGGCGCCGGCCTCCAGGGCCTCCAGCGCGCGCGCGACCTCGTCGCGCCAGTCCGCGCCGAGGCCGGGCGCGGCGAGACGCCCGGCGAGCAGCACGCGCGCCTCGGTCGGATCGAGCCGCTCGCCGGACAGTGCGCGCTCGCGCGCCTGCGCCGCGAGCTGCGCCGTCTCGACCTCGCCGGCCCGCAGTTGCAGGCGCAGCGACTCCGGGAACACCTCGGCGGCGCGCGCCAGGCGCGCATGCGCCAGGTCGAGGTCGCCCGCCTCCACCGCCGCGGCGACCGCCGCGTCGTAGGCCAGCTCCAGTTCCGGGTTCGCCAGCAATGCGCTGCCGGGATCGACCGCGCGCACCGTCGCCAGGGTGGCGGCGGCGTTGTCGTGCGCGCCGTCGAAGAGGTCGCCCGCGGCGATCCGCCGGCCGAGGTCGCTGTCCAGCGCGTTCAGCAGCGCGTTGCGCTGCTGCGCCATCTCCGTGCGGCGCGCGTCCAGGGCCGGGGAATACAGGCGCAGCGCGTCGCGGAAGGCGAATACCTCCTGCGCCGCGGCGTAGTCGTGGCGCCCGGCCGCGGGATTCCACAGCGCGTCCAGGCGCGAGAGCAGGAAGCCTTCGACCAGGTCCGCGTTGTCGAGCACGATGCGCCGGCGGTCCTCCTCGTCGAGCCCGGCCAGCGCCCGCGCGGCCTGGGCCTCGTCCGCGTAGCGCGCGCCGGGGTCGTCGCCGAAGCCGGCGATGGCGGCGGCGATCTGGCGGTCGTGCAGGTGCCGCGACAGGCCGTAGCCGCCGCCGCCCAGCAGCACCAGCGCCGCGGCGCCGATGCCCACCAGGGGCAGCGCGCGCTCGCGCAGGCCGACCTCGCGCAGGCCCTCGATCAGCTGCTCGACGTCGCCGAGGCGCTGTTCGCGGGTGAAGGCGACCGCATCGCAGAGCGTGCGGTACTGGCGCCGGGTGAGACCCGGCACCGGCGGCGGCGTGCGCCCCTCGCGCAGGGCGACCTCGGCGCTCGCCTTGCCGAACGGGTGCCTGCCGGTCAGCAGCTCGAAGCAGCAGCAGCCCAGCGCGTAGATGTCGTCGCTGGGCGTCGGCTCCTTGCCCTGGATCATCTCCAGGCTGGCGTAGGCCGGCGTCAGCGCGCCGAGCGTGGCGGCGTCGAACACGGTCTGCTCGCCGGTGGCGCTGGCCATGTGCTTGCCGGCCCGCGCGATGCCGAAGTCGAACACCTTGGGCACGCCGGCGCTGGTCACCATGACGTTGCCGGGCTTGAAGTCGGAGTGGACGATGCCGGCCGCATGCGCACGGCCGAGCGCGCGCGCCATGCCCTCGATCAGCGGGCGCGCCTTCGCCAGCGGCATGCCGTTCCAGGCCTGCTCGCGGATCAGGGTGCGCAGGTCGGAACCGTCGATGTACTCCATCGTCATGAAGACGATGGTCCCCGCCTTGTCGAAGTCGTAGACGCGCACGATGTTGTCGTGCGCCAGCAGCTGCGAGCGCCGCGACTCGCGCTGCAGCGCGACCAGCGAGTCCGGGTGCCGGCGGAACTCGTCGTTGAGGACCTTGACCGCCACGTAGGGGTCGCGGTCGCGCGCCTCCACCTTGCGCTCGTCGCGCGCGAGGAAGACCACGCCCATCCCGCCGCGGCCGATCTCGCGTTCGAGCAGGAAGCGCCCCTTGAGCAGCATGCCGACCCGCGCCACCTCGCCGCCGGCGGCGTCCGCGATGCGCTGCCAGGTCTCGACGCCGGTGCTCGTGCCGGTACCGGTGCCCGTGCCGTCGGCGGCCTGGGCGTCGCCCGGCACGACCGGCGCCGGAACCACGTGCGTGACGTCGTCGTCCGGCGGGACGGCCGCGCGCGATGCAGGCAGCGCCATCGCCGTGGCGTCGTCGGCCGGAGCCGGCGTGCGCGCCGGCGGGGCGACCACGGTGGCGTCGTCCTCCTGCGCCTCGCGCAGCGCATCCAGCCGGGTGACCAGGGTGGTCACGGTCTGCGCGTCCAGCACCTGTTCCTCCCGCATCTTCCAGAGGGTCTCGACGCCGGCGCGGTACTCGTCCTCCGGCACGCGGCCGCGCCGCGAGAGCGCCTCCAGCACCGCGGGCAGGTCCAGCCGGCCGCTGCGGAAGGCGGTGACGAGGCCGAGGACGCTGGTCTCACTGTCGTACACGTCGCCTCACTCCTGCAGATGGACGGCGATCGCCGACACGTTGTCGCGGGCGGCGCGGCCGAGCGCGAGCTCGAACAGGCGCGCCACCAGGGTTTCCGGATCGCGGCCGCGCGCGCATTCGAGATCGAGCTCGTCGTCGCCGATCTCCTTGTTGATGCCGTCCGAGCACAGCACGAACTTCGCGCCCGGCTGCGCGGCGGTGACGACCCAGTCCACGAACAGCGGCGTCTGCGCGCCGACCGCGCGGGTCAGGGCGCCCGGCGGCGGTGCCGGCTGCGCGGGCGCGTTGCCGAACTGGGTGACGTCGTCCTTCACGCCGTGGACGTGGTCGCGGGTGATCTGGCGCAGGCCGCGGTCGCCGAACCAGTAGCCGCGGCTGTCGCCGACCCAGCCGCACAGCATGTAGTCGCGGTCGTGCACGAGCACGACGACGGTGGAGCCGATCAGGTCCACGCTGCGTTCGGCGGCGAAGCACAGGAGCTCGTCGTTGACCGCCTCCAGCGCGTCGTCGATGGCGTCGATGAAGTCGCACAGGGCCGGCGGCCGCTGGATCTGCGCGAGGCGCTGCACGATCAGGCCGCTGGCATAGTCGCCTGCGGTGTGTCCGCCGAGGCCGTCGGCGACGACCCACAGGCCGACCTCGTCGCGCACCAGGATCGCGTCCTCGTTGTGGCGCCGGACCTTGCCCGTCTCGGTGCGCCCGGAGGAACGGAAGGCGGCCGCGCTCACGGCAGCGCCTCCAGCACGCGGCGCTCGGTGGTGTCGTCCGTGGCGCCGGCGCCCGGGGCCAGGAATTCCGCGTAGTCGTCCCCGCCCGGCAGGCCCGCGCCGAGCAGCAGGCGCCCGCGCGTCCACCACAGCGCGCAACCGGCCGGGGCCAGCGCCGCCCACAGCGTCGCCGGCAGCGGCGAGGCGGTCTCGCCCAGCGCCAGCCACACGTTGCGGCGGCGCGGGTCCAGGTCGCGCGGGAAGGCGCCGATGCTCGGCGTGTCCGGGTCCGGCGGAACCGCGAGCGCGGCCACCTGGGCGTCGAAGGCATCGACGCTCCAGCGCTCGGCCTGCGCGGTGCGCAGCACGCGCTCGGCGGCGACGAACCAGCGCCCGCCGTCGTGCAGCACGCCCGGCTGCGCGGTGCCGCCCGGCAGGCGCACGCCGATGGTCATCGGGAAGCAGCGGCCGACGCGGTCGCAGCCCGGGCCGAGCACGCCGGCCCAGGCGCCCTCGCCGAGCAGCCCCGGCGAGAGCAGGAAGCGCCAGACCGGGCTGGCCGCGTAGAACGCGTTCCAGCGGGCGCCGAGGCGGTCCCGGCTCTCCACCACAGCGCGCGAGAAGCCGCGGTCCCACACGTCGAGGAAGGCGGGCGGGATGCGCCGCTGCACGAAGTCGCCGGCACCCGGCAGCTTGCCGAAGAAGCCGGGCGCGGCCGCGCTCATGCGCCACCTCCGCAGCGGAAGCGCTGCACGCTGGTGTCGAGGAAGGGGTGGCGCAGGTTGCCGGCCTGCACCGGCAGGGCCACGCTGCGGCCACCGAGGTCGAAGCGCGCGACAAAGCGCAGGTCGGACTCGCGCTGCAGGCCGCCGGCCTGCAGCAGCCGGAACAGCGCCCACTCGCCCTGCCGCACGATGCGCCCGACCTCGACGCCCGCCGCGTCGTAGCCGACGATGGCGGCGCGCCCCGGCGCGGGGCCGGGCCAGCGCAGCATGGCGCTGGCATCGCCGCCGGCGCCCGCCTCCCAGGTCTGGCCGTCGATCTCCACCACCACCTTCGCCAGGCCGTCGCCCAGCGCCGGCGCCAGCAGGCTGAAGCCGACCTCGGGCAGGTTGCCGTCGCGGAAGTAGCTGCGCTTGATGCGGTCGGCGAGCTGCATCTGCGCGGGCAGGCCGGCGGGACCGGCCACCGCGCCGGGGCCGCTCCGCCAGCGCCAGGTGCCGCCGGTGGTGTCGATCAGGCGTTCGAGCGACTGCCGGTAGAGCGTGTCGAAGCGGCCGCCGTAGCCGAACAGTTCCCCGAAGTTCTGCAGCGGGATCTCGGCCTGCGCGGTCGGGTCGAACGGGTAGCGCCCGCGGATGAACTCCGCGCAGTCCGCACCGACCGCCTCGCGCGCCTGCTCGCCGAGCGCAGCGCGCGCGCCGGTGGCGACCAGGGCCTCGCTCGCGCCGGTCAACGAAGCGACCCAGCCGGAGACCGGCGGCGGCAGCTGCGCGGCTTCCTGCCGCGCCATGAGCAGCTGCGGGTTGGGCTGGCCCGCCTCGAACTCGCGCAGGGTCAGCAGGGTCTTGCCGAGCTGGTCGAGCACCGCGAGCGTGCGGTCGAGCGGCGTCGCCCCCGGCGCACCCTGCCCCAGCAGGTTGAGCGTGGCGAAGTGCTCGGCGATGGCCTGCCCGGGCTGCGGCGCCTGCGCCTGCCCGCCGTCGCCCAGGACCGCCGCGAGCGCCGCGTTGCGCGCCGCAAGCTGGGCGCGCGCCTTGTCGGCCACGGCGCCGGCGGCCTGCGCAGCGGCATCCGGCTCGGGCGTGCGCAGCATGTCGCTGGTGTTGGCGCGCACGAGGTCGAGCAGCAGGCGCAGCGGCGAGGCCGGGCCGGACAGCTTGGCGGCGAGGATGCTGGCCTCCTGGAGGTCGGCCGCCGGCTTCACCTGGAGATCGGCAAGCAGGTCGTCCCAGGCGCGGATGTAGTCCTGCTCGTAGAGCTGGGCGACCTGCTGCGCGATCCGCGCGCGCGCCAGCGCGTCGCTGCGCCCTGCGCCCAGCACCCAGTCGTCCTGCAGGAAGCGCTCCACCGCCCGCTCGATGCCGCCCCCGACCTGCGCGGCGAACGCCGGGCGGGTGTACAGGGCCGGCAGCGGCTCGGACAGCGGCGTCCCACTGCGGCGCACGAAGGCGTCGCCCAGCAGGCCGAGCTCCTTGTCGAGGCGGATCGGCTCGCCCTCCCCGTCCGCGCCCAGGCGCAGGCCGCTGTACACCAGCGCCGACATGTCGGCGGAGCGCAGCGTGCTGCGGGCCTGCTCCACCTGCGCATCGTCGAGCGCCAGCGCGCGGATGCGCCCGGGTGCGCCGGCGAGGAAGGCGGTGTGGCCCGCCATGGCGGCCTGGAGCACGGGATCCTGCGGGAACAGCCGCCGCCACTCGATGTCGGCCAGCGCCTGCAGCTGCGCCCCGTCGGCGTGCGCGGGCTGGCCCAGCATCAGGTAGCCCTTGAGATAGAGATACAGCGCCTGCAGGTCGCCCGCGTTCGCCGCCATCCCGCGCCGGAACTGCGCGGCGAGCCCCGGCACGACGAGCGCGTTGAGCTCGCGCTGGTAGGCGTCCTGCAGCTGCCGCCCCACGGCCGCGCCCTGGTAGAGGCCGGCACGCATCGACAGCGGCACGTCGCCGTGGTGGCGCTGCGCGACCTCCATGGCCTCGCGCAGCCCCTCCAGGCGCTGCAGGGAGAGCGCGAAGTACTGCGGCATGCCGCTCGCGGTGGACGGATCGGGCACGTCGGGGCGCGCCGCCAGCGCCGCCTGCACGTCGGCGAGGTAGCGCCCGTTGCGCATGTAGCTGCCGGCCATCGCCGCCACCAGTCCGATCGCCAGCACGCCGATGCCGGCGAAGCAGGCTGCCCGCGCCAGGGCCTTGCGGCGCTCGGCGGCGGGCTCGGTGCCGGCGAAGCCGGACTCGCGGAACACTACCTCGCGCAGCAGGCGCTCGACGAAGAAGGTGCGGGTCTGCGCTCCCGGTGCGTGCACGCGCGCCTCGTCGAGGCCGAAGGTGCGCGCGACCGCGCCCATCATGCGGTCGATGGGCGTGCCTTCCTGGGTGCCCGAGGTCATGTAGACGCCGCGCAGCAGCAGCGGCGGGCCGTAGGCGTGCCCGGCGAACACCTCCTCGGTGAACTCGCGCGCCACGTCGCCGAGCGCCGCGAACTGCTGCGGGAACGACAGGATGGCCGCGCGCCGGCCGCGGTCGCGCTCGCCGTGCAGGCGGTCGATCAGGCGCGAGTTGATGCGGTCCAGCAGCAGGTTGAACTCGTCGCCGAACTGCTTCGCGGCGCTGCCGTCCATGGTCTTCGCGACCGGGAAGGACACGCCCCAGACCTGGCTGCGCTGCTCGGGATTGAGGTCGTCGAAGAACTCGCCGAAGCCGGCCACGAGGTCGCACTTGGTGAACACCAGATACACCGGCACGCGCACGCGCAGGTGCTCGGCCAGCTCGTCGAGGCGGCGACGGATGACCTGCACGTGCTGGTCGCGCTCTGCGTCGTCGAGCAGCAGCAGGTCCGACATGCTCATGGTCACGAGCACGCCGTTGAGCGGGCGGCCGCGGCGGTGCCGGCGCAGCAGCTTCAGGAAGCCGGCCCAGGCGCCGGCGTCGGCGTTGCGGTCGGAATCCTGCGTGGTGTAGCGCCCGGCGGTGTCCAGGAACACGGCCTCGTCGGTGAACCACCAGTCGCAGTTGCGGGTGCCGCCGACGCCGCGCAGCGCCTCCTTGCCGAAGTGCCCGGCGAGCGGGAACTGCAGGCCCGAATTCCTGATGAGGGTGCTCTTGCCCGAGCCGGGCGGCCCGATCACCACGTACCACGGCAGGCTGTGCAGGCTGCCGCGCCCGCGGCGCCGGCGCAGCAGCCGGATGGCCTCGCGGAAGCGCGCTTCGAGCTGCGCGCGATCGCCGGCGGCGGCGTCGCCGTCGGCCGCGTCCGCGGCCAGCTCGCTGCCCATGCGCTGCGCGCGGGCGCGCTGGCGCAGGTGCCGGACCAGCACGACCAGGCCCCAGGCCAGGAGCATGCCGAGCACCGCCAGCGCGCGCGCCGGCACGCCCGCCAGCGGCACGTGGCCGGCGATGGCGACGTAGGGGCCCAGCAGCCAGACCAGCACGGCCAGCAGCAGCACGCCGACCAGGCTCACGAACCAGCCGGACTTCAGGAGGGTCACGATCTTCGACACGGCCTTCAGTCCCCCGCCGGCTGGAACAGGATCTCGACGCGCCGGTTGCGCATGCGGTTCTCCGGCAGGTGCGGGGGCAGCGCGACCGGTTGCGACGGCCCGGCCCCGACCACCTCGATGCGGCCCGCATCGGTCATCTGCGCCCCCAGTGCCTCCGCCACCGCGCGTGCGCGCTCGGTGGAGAGCTCGTAGTTGTCCTTGAAGCGCAGCGAACGCAGCGGCAGGTCGTCGGTGTGCCCGACCACGATCACCCGCCCGCGCAGCTGGTCGAGCGCGGCGGCGACGGCACGCAGCAGCGGGACCTGCTCGGCGGCGACCTCGGTGCCGGCGGAGGCGAACATGGTCGCCGCGTTGAGCCGCACGCGCTCGCGGCCTGCGGCCTCGTCCTCGACGCTCAGCAGGCCGGCCTGCTCCTGGGCCGCGAGCAGTTGCTTCAGGCGCAGCGCGGGCGCGGCGCGCGGCGCGTCGCCCGGCGGCACGGCGGTCTCCAGGCCGATGCGGGCGGCGTCCGCGGCGATGGGCGCGGACAGGTCGTTGAGCCGGGTGTGCAGCCACAGCAGCACGCCGAGCACGACGCAGGCCGCGGCCGCGGCCGCGACCCACAGCGGCACGCTGCGCACCGCGCCGCGCCGGTCGTCGATGCCCTGCCAGTGCGGCGCCAGCACCTGCGCCGCGGCGCCCCGCTCCGCGCGGATGCGGCGGTAGAGGTCGTCCTGGATGTCGGCCAGCCGTGCGCGTCCGCCGGCCTCGATCTGGTAACGCCCGGCGAAGCCCAGGGTCAGGCAGATGTACATGAGCTCGATGAGGTCGATGTGCCGCGGCACGTCCGCGCACAGCCGTTCGAGGATCAGGAAGAACTTGGCGCCGCCGTAGGACTCGTCGTGGAAGGTCACCAGCAGGGTCCGCTGCGCCCAGCCGCTGTGCTCGCCCCAGGGCGAGTTCAGCACCGCCTCGTCGAGCAGCGTGCAGAGCACGTAGCGCGCCGCGGCGACCGTCTGCGGCGCGATGCCCCCCTCGGTCGCACGCGCCTCGAACCTGCGCACCTGCAGCATGGCCTGCTCGCGCAGCTGCGCGGGGTCGGCGGCGCTGGCGGCGTGGCGCAGCTGCACCGCGAGCAGCAGCAGCGGGCTCGCCGCCTGCACCAGCGGGTTGAGGCCGCGACCGAGGAACTCGCTGATGTCGGCCCGCGCGGGAACGGGAGCGGGCGGCACGGCGGAGGCGACCGGCTGCGGCGCAGGCGGCGCGGGCGGTGCCGCGGCGGCAGGCTGGCGCGGGCGCACCACGGTCGCGTCCTGCATCGGGTCGTCGGGTTCGTAGCCGCGCGTGCTCATGGGTCAGCCCCTGATGGCCCACAACTGGAGGTCGAGTCCGGGGTATTCGCTCCCGAAGTGGAAGGCGATGCCGCCGGAGGTGCGCAGCTCGCGCCACAGCGGCGACTGCGTGTCGAACTCGAAATAGACGTAGCCCGCGTGGTACGGGATCTGGCGTGGCGCGACCGCCATCGGGTTCAGGCCGACGCCGGGCAGCTGCAGGTTGACCAGGTCGCGGATCTTCTCGACCGGGCCGATCTTGGCCTGCGGCGGCAACTGCCTGCGCAGCTCCTCGGTGGGCATCTCGGCCTTCGCGGCGAGCACGAAGGCGGCGCTGTCCACCAGCCCCGGATCGGGCACCACCGCCACCCACACGCCGAACTTGCGCTTCTGCACCGGAATGGGCAGCGCGGTCTGTTCGAGCACCGCGCTCAGGCTGCCGCGCAGAGCCGCGAACAGCGGCTCGAAGCTCTCCTGCAGCGCCTCGTGGCGGTAGGGCGGCAGCGCGGGCAGGCGCTTGCCCGGCGCGGTGAAGGTGGCCAGCTCGCCGGCCAGGGCCGCGAACGCACGGTAGAGATCTTCCGGATGCAGCAGCGGCGCCGCGGCCCAGTGCGCGACGACCGGCTGCCAGCGGTTGACGACCTGCAGCAGCAGGAAGTCGGCGATCTCGGCGGCGCCGCCGCGGTCGGTGAGCGCGACCCGGTTGGCCAGCGCCTCGCCGCGCTGGTGCAGCAGGCCGAGCAGCTCGACCAGGAAGGTCGCCACGCGCGGCGCGGCCTGGCACGCCAGTGCGGTGGGCACGAAGGCGTCGTCCAGGAGCACGCGGTTGTCGGCCCGGCATTCGACGATGCGGGCGACGGGGATGCGGGTCAGCCCCT
The DNA here is from genome assembly GCF_042654365.1 of Coralloluteibacterium thermophilum. NCBI lineage: Bacteria > Pseudomonadati > Pseudomonadota > Gammaproteobacteria > Lysobacterales > Lysobacteraceae > Coralloluteibacterium > Coralloluteibacterium thermophilum. The sequence continues at coordinate 14,619 of NZ_JBHSGG010000050.1, read as the reverse complement.
CCAGCGGCTGCGACTGCGGCAGCAGGCGCGCGCTCATGCCGCCGACTTCCAGCGGCACGCTCTCCTCGGTGCTGCCGGAGGCGTCGGTGGCGCCGGTCTCGCGCACGCGGAAGCGATAGAGCCGGTCGGCCGGTGCGTCCGGCCAGGCGCTCTCGGGCTGCGAGGGCGAGCGCAGCGGCAGGGTCAGGTAGACCACCTGGTCGCGGCAGTTGACGTCCACCTCCAGCGGCGCCGGCAGCGGGTCGTCGTCGGGCATGGAGAACGGCGTGCCGTCGGCGAAGACGCCGCGGGCGCGGCGCAGGCCGAGCTTGCCCACCGCCAGCAGGTCCGGCTCGAACTCGAGCTCGGACAGGCCCCAGGGGTACGGCCGCAGCGCGTCCGCACGCAGGCCGACGAAGCGCTCCAGGTAGCGTTCCTGCTGCTGCATGTGCTGGGGGCGCAGGAACAGGCCCTCGCTCCACACGATCTTGTTGTTCTGGGTCATCCCCTGCTCGCTCGCTCCGGCCGTGCGCCGGCCACGCGCCGCCGGCGGCGGAACGACTGCGGCGTTCCCGCCTGCGATGGCGCGCGATGGCGTGTAGATGCGCCGGGATTCTGCGGGCGCCCCGGGGCGCCAGCCCGTCATTTCGTCTCAGGGCCCGCCCGGCAGGACGGACGTCCTCAGCGCGCCTGCGCGCGCCGGGCGGACTTCAGGCGGCCCAGCTGGGCCTCGTAGGCACGGGCGAACTCGTCGCCGAACAGACGCCGGAAGCACTCGTCGGGGTCCTTCACGGTGGCCGCGAAGTTCTCGCGGTAGCGCTCCCAGTAGCGCCCGCCGCCGCTGAACATCGAACGCTTGCCGCTGGCGTCGACCTCCTGCTCGAGGCGGTCGGGATTGAAATGGAAGAGCACCGACTCGAAGGCCGCGCGCATGCCGGCGAGCATCGCCATCTGGTGGCAGCGGATGTCGTCGAAGGCGTCCTCGAACGCCGCCGCGCCCGAGAGGAACGCGGCGCCGCCGGGCGCCATGATCTTCTGCATGGCCTCGTCGGGCGTCGCCGCGAACTTCAGCGGGTTGTTCTCGGAACGCTGGATCAGCGTCACCGGCAGGCGGAAGGTGTTCTTGATCTCGGCGCGCGCGCGCAGCACCTCCATCACCCCGTCCACGACGATGGCGAAGATGCGCTGCAGCTCGGGATCCGCCGCCGCGGAGCGCGCGGCGGCCGGCGCGAGCGCCGCGGCCTGCTGCGGCGGTGCCGGCGGCGACGCGGCGGCGCGCGCGAAGTCGCCGGAGGTCAGGTCCCACTCCTCGGGCAGGTGCACGGGCGATGCGGCCGGGCGCGGCGGCTGGAAGTGGTCGGCGCTGGCGGCGCTGTGGTTCCAGCCGCGCGCGTCCGTCGGCGGGGGCGCGGGCGGCCGCGGCGCCTCGTCCAGCAGGCGCAGCGGGTCGAGCTCGCCCCGCCCGGTGCCGCCCAGTCCGGCGAGCAGGTCGTCGACCAGGGGCGCGGCCTGCGCGAAGGCAGGTGCAGGCGCCGGCGCGGCCGGCGGCGGCAGCGTCTGCGCGCGCGCGGGCAGCAGGGTGAAGTCGGGCAGCCCGCCCGCGACGGGCGCCGCTGCCGGCGGCGGCACGGCGGCCGCCTGCACCGCGACCTCGATGTCGAAGCTGTCCAGGCGGAGGCGGTCGCCGTTGCCCAGCGCGGCCGGCTCGCCGCGGGTCATCGGCGCGCCGTTGAGCAGCATGCCGTTGGTGCTGCGGTCCTCGACGAAGAACATGCCGTTGACGTAGCGCACGATGGCGTGGGTGCGCGAGACCCCGGGCGAGGCCAGCACCCAGTCGCAGTCCTCCGAGCGGCCGATGCTGCCGCCACGGCCCTCGAACTCCATATGCGCACGGATGCCGGCCGGCACGACCTGGGGGCTGGCGATCCTGAGAATCAGCGTCTGCGGTGTCGGCATCGATCGTCCTCGTTGCTGCGCCACGCGGGCGGCGCGGTCAGTCGGCCTGGCCGGTATCGCCCAGCAGCGCGAGCGCATGGGCCAGCAGCCCGGCGCGGCGCGCTGCGAAGGAAACGGCGTCCTGCGCGGCCATCATGTTGATCGCCGCCACCGCCGCGCAGGCGGTGAGGTGCGGCGGTGGGCCGACCACGGGCTGCCCGGGCGGCGCGAGACTGCCGCCGGCCCAGCCGGCCGCGGCCGCGACCCAGGCCCCGGCAGTGGCGTAGTCGCCGGCCTCGGCGAAGTCGAGGGCGGCGCGGCGGTTGGCCTCGTCGGGCTCGCGCACCCAGCGCTCGGCCAGGGCCGCGCCCGCCATGTCGTCCGCAGACAGGCCGATGCCGCGCGCGCACTGGCACAGCCAGGCCACCGCGTAGCGGCGCGGCAGCACGCGCGCGAGGAGCTGCAGCGCGGCCTGGTGCCGGCCGGCGTCGATCAGGGCGCGCACCGCGGCCTGCGGGGTCGCCTCCGGCGGGATCAGGGCCTGCGCCTCCGGCGCGACGTCCATCTCGCGGCAGGCCTGCATGACGAGGTTCATCCGCCCGTCCCTCAACCGATCTTGATCAGGGCGCCGCCGAGCGTGGCGATGCCGTCGGCGGACATGTCCAGCAGCGCGCCCTTGAGGCCGAGCTTGGCGCTGGCCTTGGCGTCGAGCATGCCCCCGGAGCTGAGCTTCATCGTCGCGCCGGCGCTGGCCTCGACCTTGAAGCCCGCATCGACCACCACCTCCTGCGACTTGACCATGACCTTGGTCGTGCCGTCGATGGTGATCTTCAGGCCCTTGATGTCGATGGTGCCGTCGCTCTTCATGACGATGCTCGACTGGCCCGTCACCAGCTCGATCTCCTGGCCGGCATCGAGCTTGAACTTGCGGCCGATGGTCGTGGTGCCGTTCTCGGCGACGTCGAGGGTGTCGTTCTTCCTCACCTCGTGCGTGCGGTCGGCGCCCACCACGACCCGCTGCTCGTTGCCGATCTCGACGATCTCGTCGTGCTCGACGGCGACGTGGTGGTCGTTCTCGACCTCCTCGCGCATGTCCTTCTGCGCGTGGAAGAACAGCTCCTCCTCGCCGGCCTTGTCCTCGAAGCGGATCTCGTTGAAGTCGACAGCGGCGCCGAGCAGGCTGCGGCTGCGGATGCCGCTCTGGGTGCGGTTGTCGGGCAGCGCGTAGGGCGGCATGTGGTCGGCGTTGTAGACGCTGCCGATGATCAGCGGACGGTCGGGGTCGCCCTCCAGGAAGCTCACCACCACCTCCTGGCCCACGCGCGGGATGTGCAGGGCGCCCCACTGCTTGCCGGCCCAGACCGAGGCGACCCGGACTGGACAGGACGGCGGCGGGCTGCCGCTGGATGCGCGGCTCCAGTGGAAGGCCACCCGCACGCGGCCGTACTCGTCGACCGCAATGTCCTCGTCGGTGTCGTTGCCGACCACCACGGCGGTCTGCAGGCCGGGGATCGTCGGCCGCGGCGCGCGCGCGGGGCTGCGGAACGGCAGCCTGCTCTCGATCGCCTCGATCCCGCAGCGCACCGGCGCGGCGGCGCCGCCGCCCGAGGCGTAGCCCGGCTCCGCCATGTGCATCTCGGTGGCGACCACGAGGTATTCCTGGTTCCACTCCCGGCGCGGGAAGTCGCGCAGCTCGAACAGGTTGCCCACGGCGATGCCGGCCGCGGTCGCCTCGCCGCGGAAGAGCGCGCGCTCCACGGCATGCGCCTCCGCGCGCACCTGCGCATAGCGCTCCCCATCGGCGAGCGCCGTATGCGTCCCCGGCCAGTCGTAGGCCTCCAGGCCCGAGACGCCGTGCAGGCCGCTGCCCTGCCCGCACTCGCCGGTCGCCAGCAGCGCGGTGCGGGGCCGCAGCGGGTCGAAGTCCGACAGGCGGTGGGTGGTGGTGTGCACGGCGCAGGCCGCGGTCCACGTGCCCACGGCCTCCGCCAGCCGGTGCCCGTCGTCGGCCACGGGCAGGTACGGAATGCTCGCGTAGCCGCTGGTGCTGGCGTGGGCGCCAAGGCCGTCGGCGAGCACCATGGTGTGGGCGTCCCGCGCGTGCGCGAAGAAGTAGTAGATCCCTTCCTGCTCCATCAGCCGGCTGACGAAGTTGAAGTCGTCCTCGCCGTACTGCACGCAGTACTCGCGCACCGGGTAGTCGCCGCCGAGGCTCAGGCGCACGTCGCTGTAGCCGATGCCGTCCAGCACCTGGCGGACGATCTGCGGCACGCTCTTGTCGCTGAAGATCCGGCACTCCCGGCGCTGCGTCAGCAGCCAGGGCCGCGGCACCAGGCGGATGGCGTAGACCGCGAGGCTCAGCCTGTCGTGGGTGACGAAGCCGTCCTGGCCGATCTCGGCGACCATCCCGTGGAACCAGCGCTGGTAGCCGTCGGGCATGCGCATGTGCACCGCCATCGGCCGGCCCAGGAGGCCGGCGAGGTCGAGGCGCGCGTCCTGCGAGTAGGCGGTGATGCGGTAGGAGAACAGGCTGCCGAGCCGCTCGCTGGCGTGCATGCTGCCGAAGAGCAGCGCGTCGCCGAGGTCGGAATGCAGCGTGTAGATGCGCGCCATCGTCGGGTCCAGGAAATGCGCGGCCTCCGTCGGTCAGCCGGTGCGGTGGGTCCGGGCAGGATGGGGGCTGGGCGCCGTCGCACGGTCGCCCAGCCCCGCCACGGCCGTGCCTGCGCCCCCCCTGTGCGCGCCGCACGGCCGTCCCCCTGATCGACGCGGATGCTCACACACGCACGGAGGGGCAAGGCGACATTTCGTCTCAACGCGCAGCCGCGGCGCGCCGGGCGAGCACCACCCACCCGGACACGGCCTCGCCCGCCTCCTTCCGCAGCTCCGCCGCATCCAGCCGCACCACCTCGAAGCCGGCCGAGGCCAGCGCGCGCCGGACGTGCGCGCGGCCGTGCCGGTAGCGGCCGCTGACGCCGAGTTCGACCCGGTCGGCGTCGGCCGGCAGCGCCTCCACGGTGAAGGCCAGCCAGCCGCCCGGCCGGAGCGCGCCGAAGGCGGCCGCGGCGACGGCGTCGAGTTCGCCGAAGTAGACAAGGGTGTCCGCCGAGACGATCACGTCCCAGGTGTCCGGCCGCGCGACGAGGAAGGCGGTCAGCTCGTCCACCACCAGGGTGTCGTAGCCGCCGCGCGCACGGGCCTTCTCCACCATGCCCGGCGACAGGTCGACGCCGGTGAGCCGGCGCGCCAGGGGCCGCAGGAACGGCCCGCAGAGTCCGGTGCCGCAGCCTGCGTCGAGCACCTCCAGCGCCGCGCCGGCCGCCGGAACGTGCGCGGCCAGCGCGTCGGCGACCAGTTGCGGCGCGCGGTAGTCGAGGTTCTTCAGCAACTGCTCGTCGAAACTGTCGGCGAAGCCGTCGAACAGCTCGCGGACGTAGTCGTCGGCGGCGCGCGGCGGCGGCGCGCTGCCGCCGCAGGCCGCGAGCATGTGGCGCGCCAGGGGACTGTCCGGCTCGCGGCGCAGCCAGTCGGCATAGACCTCGCGCGCCTCGTCGTGCCGCCCGAGCATGTACAGCCCCACTCCCAGCGCCTCCAGCACGCGGAGGCTGCCCTGGTCGAGCCGCCAGGCGGTCCGGAAGCACTCGACGGACTGGCGCGCGTGCGCCTCGTCCTGGGCGTGGTTGCGCAGGAACAGTCCGAGCAGGTAGTGGCCGCGGGCATGGTCCGGCACGTGGCGCAGGAGCGCGCCATAGGCCTCGAAGGCCTCGTCGAGCCGGCCCTGCGCCTCCAGCACCACGGCCAGATTGCTCATCGCATCGGCGTGCGGGGCGATCGCCAGCGTCCGCCGGTAGCAGGCTTCCGCCTCCTCCAGGCGGCCCGATTCCTTGTGCACGTTGCCGAGGTTGTTGTGCGCGTCGACGTAGCGCGGATCGGCGGCGAGGGCGCGGCCGATCAGCGCCAGCGCCTCGTCGCCATGGCCGCGCTGGTGCGCCAGCACGCCGAGGTAGTGCAGCGCGTCGGGATGTCCGGGACGTGCGGCGAGCACGCGCCGGTACAGGCGGCCCGCCTCGTCCAGCGCGCCGGCCCGGTGCGCGCGCAGCGCCCGGGCGAGCCAGCGCCCCACCCGCGCGCTGCCTGCCGTCGGCGTCCCCGTCGCCGGCATCTGCCACTGGATCGTCTCGCTCATCGCCCTCGTCCCGGCTGTGCCCGGCGCGGGCATCGCGGCCGGGCGGTCGGCGACGGACGATAGGGCGCCGCGCCGTGCGCGACCCGTCAGCGCGTCTCAGGCGCGGCGTCGCGCCCGTCGGCCAGCGCCGCCTCCACGCGCGCCAGGGTCTCGCGCGCCGACGCCAGCGGGCCCTCGACCTCGCCGTGCAGTGCGCGCCGCATCGCCAGCGCGTCGCGCGCATGGGCGAGGGCCTCGTCGAGCCGACCGACGGCCAGCGACGACTCGGCCAGCGCCCGCTGGGTCTCCGCGAGGACCGGGTGCGGCGCGTCCAGCACCCGCCGCGCGGTCTCGAACGCGCGGGTATGCGCCTCGAAGGCGCGCTCGGCCTGCCCGTCGTCGAGCAGCCAGTTGGCGTGGTTGCCCGTGGTGACGATGCCGAAGACCGAGTCCGCACCGTGCCGCGCGATCATGCCTTCCATCGCCATGCGGTAGTGCGGGCCCGCCTCGGCCACCTTGCCCTGCTTGCGCAGCGCGCCGGCGAGGTTGGAATGCGCGATGAGCACGGCGCGCGCCTGCTCGCCGAACACGCGGATGCTGGCGTCCAGCAGCGTCCGCAGCTCGACCTCGGCAGCGGCGTAGTCGCGCTTCTGGAGGAGGAACACGGCGAGGCTGTTGCGCAGCGCCAGGGTCAGCGCGTGGTCCTCGCCGAGACGCGCGCTGCGGCGGGCGATCAGGTCGCGGATGAGGTCGATGGCCTCGTCGTAGCGCCCCGCGTCGCCCAGGTTGATGGCGTGGCGCGCACCGGCGTCGATCAGCCAGGGATCGTCGTGCTCGACGAGGGCACCCAGCCCGTCGAAGGCGACCTGGCTCTCGGCCAGCGCCTCGTGGATCCGCCCGCGCTCGCGCAGCGCCAGCGCCAGCCGCGAGCGCAGCTCATAGGTGAGGACCGCATGCGGCCCCTCGTGCCGGGTGGAGGCCGCCAGCGCGTCGCGCAGCACGGTCTCGCCCTCCTCGGGGCGGCCGCTGAGGATCAGCGCCTCGCCGAGCACCTGGCGCGCCTTGAGGTCCTCGCTCACCAGCCGGCGCGGATGCGCCGCGGCCAGCAGCTGGACGGTCTCCAGGTGCGGCATCGCGCGCTCGTACTCGCCGAGGCCGACCAGGGCCACGCCGATGGTCAGCTCCACCTCCGCGCGCGCGCCCGGGTGCCGGCCCAGCTCGTCGCCGGCGCGTGCAGACGCGTCGTCCAGCACGCGCAGCAGCAGGGTCTTGTCGAGTTCGCCCGCGATGTCCGGATCGGCGCTGCGCAGGAGCGAGGCGAGGAAGTCGGCGGTCGCCCGCGCACGCTCGGCCTCGGACGCCGCCCTGCCCAGCGACCAGCCCGCCGAGCAGCGTCGCCGCGAGCAGGCAGGCCGCGGCGACCGCGCCGCGATGGCGGCCCACGAAGCGCCGCAGCGTGCGCAGGCGGTCGCGCGGGGCGGCGACGGGCACATGGCCGTCGAGCCAGCGGCGCAGGTCGTCGAGCAGCGAGGACACCCCGTCGTAGCGCGCGCTGCGTTCCCGCTGCATGGCCTTGAGCACGATCCAGTCGAGCCCGTCGTCCAAGGCGCGCAGGAGCCTGCGCGGCGTGCAGCCGCACTGCTGCGCGATGGCGAGGCGGGCTGCCGGCGGCATGCGCCGCAGGCGGGCCGACGGCGGTTCCTCGCCGTCGCCGCGACGGGCGTCGCCGACCAGGAGTTCGCGCAGCAGCGCGCCGAGCGAGTACACGTCGCTGCGCGCGTCCGCGCCCGCGCCGCCGGGCTCCTGCTCGGGACTCATGTAGCCGGGCGTGCCGCCCTGCTCCGACGTGCCCGCCTCGCCCTCGCGGTCGACCTCGATGGCGATGCCGAAGTCGATGATCCTGGGCAGCCCGCGGCCGTCGACCTCGCCGACGAGCACGTTGCTGGGCTTGAGGTCGCGGTGGATGACGCCCTTCTGGTGCGCGTGCTGCACGCCCTCGCACACCCGCACCAGCAGCTCGACGCGCGCGCGCAGCGGCAGGTCGCGCTGCGCGCACCACTCCACGATGGGCCGGCCCTCGACGTACTCCATGACGAGGTACGGACGCCCCTCCCCGTCGGTGCCCGCATCGTGGATCTGCGCGATGGCCGGGTGCTGCATCTGCGCCAGCAGGCGGCACTCGAAGTCGAAGAACCCGCGCTGCCGCGCATCCGCCAGCGAGGCCGCGATGACCTTGATCGCGACCTGGCGGTCGTAGCGGCCATCGGCGCGATGACCGAGGTAGACCCGGCCCATTCCGCCGGCACCGATCAGGCGCTCCACCGCCCATGGCCCGAGGCGGGTGCCCGGCGGAAGCGTGCGCTCCATGCGCGCGAGGGTTCCCGCCGCATCGCGCAGCGGCGCGCGCAGCCGCTCGGTCGCACCGGACTCCGCGGCGAGCATGACCCGCAGTTCGTGCAGCAGCTCCGGCTCCTCGCCGGCCTCGGCCCGCACGAAGGCTTCGCGCTCCGACGGCGGCAACGCGCAGGCCCGGTGGAACAGCGCCTCGAGGCGGCGCCAGTCGTCCGCGCTCAGCATGGGCGCAGCCGCGCTGCCAGCCAGACGCGGGAGAAGCGCAGGTCGCGCTCCAGCGTGGCGGTGGAGACCGCGAGGATGCGCGCGGCCTCGACGATCCCGAAGCCGACCAGCTCCACCAGCGCGAACGCCTGCGCCTTGCGGGCATCCAGGTCGGCGAGCTGGTCGATCGCCTCGGCGACCACGACCAGGTCCGCCGGCTGCGGCTCGCCGTCGGCGATCTGCACGGTCAGCGTGGTCGCGCGCCCCTGCCGCTTCTGCGCGTCGCGCATGCGGGCGAGGTCCACGAGCAGGTGGCGCATCTGCAGCGCGGCGATGGCATAGAAGTGGTCGCGCGACTCGAACCGCCGGCCACCGCGCGACAGCCTGATCCAGGCTTCGTTGACCAGCTCGGTCGGCTGCAGCCCGGGATCGGCCGCCTTCAGCAGATGGCGCACGGCGATGGCGTGCAGCTCCCGGTAGACCCGGCGCGCGAGCGCGTCGCCGGCACCGCCGGCGCCTTCGCGCCAGGCGGCCGCGAGGCGGGTGATCGACGTCGGCAAGGTCGGCGTGTCCATGGCTCCCCGGGCATGTACGCATCCGCGCTGGGCAGTATCGCCCACCCGCGCCGCATTCGCAGCGGCGACGGCAGGGCTCTGCGGCGGGCTCACCCTCCGACGAGCACGGTGAAGCAGCCCATGGCGATCACCCCGCCGTGCGCGGTGGAGTCGCCCATGCGCGCCGCGGGCAGCCCGACGACGAGCACCTTCGAGGAGCCCTTCACGATGGTGTCCGGCGGCCCCACGCAGGTCGCCATGTCCGTGACCCGCGCGGCGGGCAGTCCGCCGATCAGCACGGTGGGCGCGCCGGGGGACACGATGGGCCCGCCCACGTGCGGGACCACGCCGGTCACCATCGGGCAGGTGTGGAGGTCGGTGAGGCGGGCGGCGGGCTGCATGACCCGCGACCCTAGCCCGGCGCGCGGCGCCCCACCCGACGCTCCGTCTCACGCCCGCGGCGCTAGAAATCGACGCCCCAGCCGAGCATCAGCGCCGAGTTGCCCAGCACGATCAGCTCGCCGCGATAGCGGTCCACCTCGACGCCCACGCTCGGGATGACGACCGGCGCCACGCCCAGCCAGTTCATCGGGATCTTGTGGCGGTGCTCGCCGCGGTAGCCGGCCAGCAGGCCCGCGGTCACCTGCAGGTAGAAGGGCGACTCCTGGGCGGCGTAGCGCCGCCCGGTGTAGGCGTAGGCGCTGCGCTGGCGGAAGGAGTTGCGGAAGGTCGCGCCGCCGACGAACCACTCGCTCCCGGCCGGGCTGTAGTCCAGGGCGAGCAGGCCCGGGCGTTCGTGATGGTCCGGATCGCTGCGGTAGTGGTGCACGTGCGTGCCGACGCTCAAGGACCACGTCGGCGCCGACGCGCTCGCACGCGCCTGCCCCGTCGCAGCGGCGAGCAGGAGCAGGAGGGACAGGCACCACGCGACGCGCGCGGCCGGAGGTGGAGCGAAGGACGTGAAGGACATCGCGCGGGAGGTTAGCAGCCCTTCGCCGAACCGTTCGTTACACGCCGGCCGGCCCCCGGCACCCGCGCACCGGGTCAGGCGCCGAGGAAGCCCAGGGTCGCCTGCCAGGCCTTGCCCGCCGTCCCGGGATTCGCCCTGTGCGACGTCGTCAGCTTGAGCAGCCCCTCGACCACCTTGTCCCTGCTCGAGAAGCTGAAGCCGGCGTCCTCGAGATAGTCGGAACCCCAGACCTTGAGGCCGTCGAGGTAGGTGCAGCCGGCATTGAAGGCCGACTGGCTCATCACCGTATCGTCGTCCTTGAACATCTTCAGGAAGTGCATCTTGTCGCCGACCACGCCGCTGTTCAGCGCGAGCACCGACAGGGCCGGAAGCGTGAGCGCATTGCTCTTGAACCAGGCGTTGAAGGCGATCGGCCGGTGATGCAGGGCGTTGGATTCGTTGCGGATCTCCCAGTAGGCCTGCGCCTGGCTGAGGAACCCGCGGATGCGCAGCACCTCCACGATGCGCCAGATGGTCTTGGCGACGATCTCGCAGATGGAGATGATGATGCCCATCAGTGCCGACGCACCCGCCGCCGCGGCATCGACGGCGAGCTTGGCGGTGCCCTTCAGGGTGTCGTAGAGGCCCTCGCCCACGCTGAACCACATCGCGCGGCGGATCGCCTGGACGATCGTCGTCGCGTGCCCCGCCATCAGCGCCACGTCGCGCGAATCCAGCCACTCGCGGAACTTCGTGTAGCCCGCATCCAGCGTGCTGGCGACGCCCTTTGCGATATCGAGGCCGCCGCTGATGAAGGGGGCCGCGGTCTTGAGGAACTGTCCCACGAGCTGGTCGCACAGGGCGCGCAGCAGCTTGGGCATGGTGCCCAGGAGCGCGTCGCTGGGATTGGCGGCCATCGTCTTGATCTTGTTCTGCAGGGCGGTGAGCTTCTCGCAGATCAGTTTCCACATGCGCTCGGCGAAGTCCTGCACCTTGCTGCGGATGAACTCCCATGCCCGCCGCAGCAGCGGGTCCGTCGGCGGCGGGCTCGCCGCAGTGCCCAGTTGGGAGGAGCTGACCACCTTCTTGCGGCCGCTCTGCTCGCGGAGCTTGCTTTCCAGCTTCTCCGCGACCAGGCCGACCGGCATGCGCGCGTTGCCGATCACCTTGCTTGCCGTTTTGGCCGCATCGCCGTCGACCGACGGCAGCGACAGGGTCGAGGTGGTGACATCCATGGCGCCATGCAGCACCAGCTTGAACACGCTGTCGTCGCAGTCGAGGTTGCCGAACAGGTACAGCACGCCCAGCCGCGCGTTGACCAGCGCCGGCGCCATGAATTCCTTCGCCCCGAGTGCGACATCGGTATCGCCCTTGCCGCTGAGCTGTGCGTCGAGCAGCTTGATCGCATCGTTCCGGTCGCGGGAGCTCTTCTTCCACGCGTCGCCCGGCCCCTTGGACTGCTTCCAGCCGTCGAGTGCCGTGCGCACCGCCTTCAGCGACGCGTCCGAGCGACGCTCCGTGTACGCCTTGATCGCCGCATCCAGCAGCTTCAACTGCGGAGCGCGCACGGAGAATGTCCGCCAGGTGAGTTTCTTCCACTGCGCGTAGTCGATCAGCTCTGGCAGGCTCATGGTGTCCTCGGTCGATGCCGCATGCGGCCGGGCGTGCGGCATGCGCGCGCGGCGACGGCGTGGTTGGATGGCCTCCGGACTCCGACCGGGTCGGATCGGAGGAAATGCCCCTGATGCAGTCCGACGCAGCCACGGCCGGCTCAGCGGCGAAGGAAGCTACCGCAGTGCCCTGCGGCCCGCGCGGCAATTCGTCTCAGCACGGAGGCGAGCACGCGCGGCGCGACATTTCGTGCGTCGTCGAGGTGGCTGCCACTTCAGGATCGGGTTCTCGCACGCCACGCCCATGCGCGACTACGTCGGCGCCAACACCCTGGGCCGGATGTCGGCGTGCCTGCGCTTGAGCCTGGAGAGCACCGTCATGGCGCAGTCGGGCTGGGTGCCCATGCGGTGGCGCAGGGTCTCGCTCCGCCCACGGCACCACGATGCCATCGCCCGCGCCCGGTTCCGAGCGGTCGTGCCGGCGCATGCCGCTATCGGCGGCATGCGCCGGAGGGGCGCAGGGATGGAGGCGCACAGCATCGGCCGGCAGACGGCGTTCCGTCTCAGCGGGAGCGGGCCGCCGCCCCGGGGGCCGCACCTCCGGCCATCCTGCCGCCGCGCGGAGTCCGTCTGCTCGGAGCAGGTCGCCCATGCGAGCGCTGCTAGAGGCTGGCACACGGCCCTCGGCTGTCGCGCGCTGCAGTCCGCCGCTACCCACGCTGCCTGACGCCGGCGGTCCGGTAAGCCTGAACCCGATACTGCGCGCGCCCGTGATCGGTATCGCTCGATCAGCTCACCGTACCGCCCGAGGCCCGGCGATACAGATAGATCGTGGCATCGCCCTGCTTGCCCCTCATGCCCATGTAGGTCTCGATCTCCTGGTTCAGGTCCTCGATGAAATTGGCGCCCGTGCGATAGGTGAACAGGCCGAAGTTCGGCTCCATGATGTGATGGAAGCCCTCGAACTTGCCCACCGCGATCGCATGCCCCTTCATGCTCACGTAGCCAGCCCACCAGCCGGCTTCCGGCATCTGGTCCAGGGTGAAGGGGCGGCCCTGGACCTTGCCGGCCTTGACCCCGTTCACGACCAGTGCGCCGGACAACTTCTCGAGGTGCACCTCGGACGTCCCGTGCAGTTCCTTGAAGTACGCTCCATGGAAGCGCAGGACGTCGAAATGTCCCGCGAACTTGGCCGTATCGCGGCATTCCGGCACCTTGTTGGCGTTCAGCAGGCTCACGATCCAGGCGCTGGTGATACCCGAGCAGATGCCGCCGTCGACGTTGTCCGTATCGGCATCGACACCTGGATTGTTGTTCTTGCCGCGAATGATGCACTCGGACGAAGCCCTGCTGAACAGCGTGTTCCCGCTCTTGTACGCGTTGTCGATGGGCATTGCATTCTCCTGATGGCAGATGACGCTCGAAACGGCGCCAGGCCCATTTCTACGCCTGCCACTCAAGAGAACGCATAGGGAAATTCCGCATCTTTCGCCACGGCTCCCACGCGCGGTCATCGGCACTCCGACGATCACGCGACCGGGAAACTCGCGACCGATCCCAGAAAGCACCCTATTGACCGGCGTCGTTCAGTCGCCCGTCCGCCCGACTCGCGCTGGGTGCAGCGGCTCACCGCCAGGTGCACGGCGGCGTCCCTACTCGAAGGGAATCCCGCCGCGCTGCTCGACGCGATTGTTGATGCGGTTCGACTGCAGGCGGGGACGATCCTTGCCGAGCATGTCATCGGACAGCGGGTAGTACGGGATCGCGACCAGCTCCCGCGACACCGGCGCGAGCAAGTGAACCCGATCCCGCTAATCACCACCGCGCGTCAGTGCGCGCCCTCGAATCCGCGCTCCACGCCAGTGCCGACCGACCTTCATGCGCGGCATTCCGCCTCAACTCGCCCCCAGCCGCGCAGACCCTCGGCCGAAACGTATCGGTCTGAACCCATTTGCACACTTTTTCTTCTGACGGTCTCGGGAGCTTCGGGCATGCGCCGCACGGGATCTACCCGGACACGGCGCCTGCTCGAGCGTCTCAGCTACCGCGCGCAACGGGTCAGATCGCGGTCGGATAACAGGCGACCAGGCCCGCCGTCGCCACCTGGGTGTACATAATGCCGGGCGCGGCGCCATTGGCCATTGTGCGGTTGGCGCCCGGCACATAGTTGCCCTTGTTGCCCGGCACGCTGTCGTTCGCGTCGCTCCACGGCCGCGTCGTGATGGAGCAGGTGTTCTGATTGATGTTCTGGAAGTGGACGTAGGACGACCCGCCCGGCGGCAGCGCACCCCAATAAATCGCACCGTTGTAGTTGAGCGCGGTGGCGATATCGCGCAGCTCGGCGTGGTCAGCGGGCAGCCCCGCGCCAGCGGAAGCCGCATACAGGGTCCGCAGCGACTTTCCGTACACGTGCTGGGTTACGAAATTGACGAAGGCGTCCCGCTTGTTGGCGTTCAGCGTGCCGTTGAGGTGGTAGCCGAACAGACCGCCCGCCGTGACCAGCACGATGGCACGACAGCCGTCGACCGAGGGGAAGCCTATGTCCACGGCATCAAAGCCGATTTCACGTTCGCAGAGATAGATCATTGAATTTCCATGACGCGCTGTGGGATGCAGGCGCGGTCAGTTCGGCTCTGGATCTCCCCAGGAACTGGACGAGGTTCGGCTTCCTCTTCGTCACGTCGATAGGCTGCCCATCTTCCAGCCGACAACGCGCCGAACCCTGCACCGCTCAAACGAAATCCATATAGTCGCTGCCGCGACGGGGCCTGAGTGGAACAACCCCACGCCTCACCATTGCTGCAAGGGGTGGGTTCTACCCCGAAATCACGGACGGTTGTAAAAGGGCTGAGAACTTCTGGTCTTGCCTGG
>NZ_JBHSGG010000049.1:0-58846 GCF_042654365.1 Coralloluteibacterium thermophilum | reverse complement strand
GCCCAGCGGCGCGACCGGCTCGGGCGGCGGCGCGGGCGCGGCGCCGCCGGCGTCCGGCGCGGTGCCATGCTGGCGCGCGAGACGCGCCGCGCGCGCCCGTTCGATGTCCCGCGGCGTGACGCGCTGCCGCTTCGGGCTCACCGTGCCAGCGCCCGCAGCGTGTCGAGGCGGTCGGCTTCGGCTGCCGGCTTGTCGTGGCGCCAGCGCAGGATGCGCGGGAAGCGCACGGCAATGCCGGACTTGTGCCGGCCGGAGAGGTTGACCGCCTCGAAACCGAGCTCGAAGACGTGGACCGGGCGCACCGCCCGCACCGGTCCGAAGCGCTCCAGGGTGTTGGCGCGGATCCAGCGGTCCAGGCGCAGGATCTCGGCGTCGTCCAGTCCCGAGTAGGCCTTGGCGACCGGCACCAGCGCATCCCCGTCCCAGAGGCCGAAGGTGTAGTCGGTATGCAGCGTGCTGCGCCGGCCGTGGCCGGGCTGGGCGTAGATCAGCACCGCGTCGGCGGTGAGCGGGTCGACCTTCCACTTCCACCAGTCGCCGCGGGCGCGGCCGTGCCGGTAGGGCGAGTCGCGCCGCTTCAGCATCAGCCCCTCCACGCAACGGCGGCGCGCCTCGGCGCGCAGGGCCGCCGCGTGGGCCCAGTCGCGCGGGGCGACCTCGGGCGAGAGGGCGAGCAGGGGATCCGGATAGGTCGCGAGCAGCTTGCGCAGGCGCGCGCGGCGTTCGTAAAGCGGTCGCGCGCGCAGGTCCTCGCCGCCCTCCTCCAGCAGGTCGTAGGCGAGCACGCGCACCGGGCAGTCGGCGAGCAGCTTCGGGCCCGGCCTGCGGCGCTGGATGCGCTTCTGCAGTGCGGTGAAGGGGAGCGGCCGGTCCTCCGCCGCGTTCCAGGCGAGCAGCTCGCCGTCGAGGACGCAGCCGTCCGGCAGGGCCATGGCCGCGGCCTCGATCTCCGGGAAGCGACCGTCGAGCCGTTCCTCGCCGCGCGACCACAGCGCCGCGGTCCCGCCGCGGCGGATGAGCTGCAGGCGGATGCCGTCCCACTTCCACTCCACCAGCCACTCGGCGAGGTCCGCGAACGCGCCGGCGCCCGGGGGAGCGGGCGCCGCCTCGATGCCCGAGGCCAGGAAGAACGGATAGGGTCGCTCGCGGTCGGCCTCGGTGGCCTCGCCCGACAGCAGGCCGGCGAGGAAGTCGGGCGTGGGCGCCCAGTCGCCGATCATGCGCTGCGCCAGCAGGGCGATGTCCACGCCCGAGTGCTCGGTCAGGGCCTGCTGCACCGCACGGGTGGACACGCCCACGCGCAGCGCGCCGGTCAGCAGCTTGTTGAACACCAGGCGCTCGGGCTCGCGCAGTCCCGCCCAGGCCGCCATCACCACCGCCTTGCGCAGCGGCTCCTCGCGCCCGGCGACGGGGCGCAGACGGTCTTCGATCCACACGTGCAGCGGCAGGTCGACCTCGGCTTCCGGCGCGGGGTCGTCGAGCAGCAGCATCAGGGTCTCGGCGAGATCTCCGACGTGGTGGTAGCTGTCCTCGATCAGCCACTCCGGCAGGCCGCTGGCCTCGGCGATCCAGGCGCGCAGCTCGCCGGTGCGCGCGATGCGCGCGAGCTTGCCCCCGGACAGGAACCACAGCGCCCAGGCCGCGTCGGCGGGCGGCGCCTCGCGGAAGTAGTCGCGCAGGGCCGCGCGCTTGTCGAGCGTGGAGGTGCTCGCGTCCAGCGCGGCATAGAGCGCGGCGAAGCGCCTCATGCGCCCTCGTCCTCGTCGCCGTACTCGGTGCGCAGCGTGTGCGCGTCGAGCCCGCGTCCGCGCAGCACCCGCACCAGGGTGTCGGTGTCGCCGTGGGTGGCCAGCACGCGGCGCGCGCCGGTCTCCTCCACGGTGCGCAGCAGCGACGGCCAGTCGGCGTGGTCGGAGATCACGAAGCCGCGGTCGTAGCCGCGCCGGCGGCGATTGCCGCGCACCCGCATCCAGCCCGAGGCGAAGCCCCGCGAGGCGCGGCGGAAGCGCCGCATCCACGCGCTCCCGGCCGCCGAGGGCGGCGCCAGCACCAGTTCGCCGACGAAGGCGTCGGTGCGGGCGCGGCGGCCCTCCGGCTGCTCGGACAGGGGTTCGGTCGGCAGCATGCGGACGCCGGCCTCGCGGTAGATGCGCACGCCCTGCGCCATCGCGCCGTGGAGCAGCACGCGGTGCGCCGCGTGCTCGGCCTCCGGGACCAGCGCGGCGAGTTCCGCCAGCACCCGCTGCGCCTTGCCGAGGGCGTAGGCGAACAGGACGGCCGTCTCCCCGCGCGCGCGGCAGCCGCGCCACCAGTCGAGGATCTCGGCGGCGACCTGCGGCGTCGGCCGCCAGCGGTAGATCGGCAGGCCGAAGGTCGACTCGGTGATGAAGGTCTCGCAGGGCACCACCTCGAAGGGCGCGCAGGTCGGATCCGGGTCGCGCTTGTAGTCGCCCGAGGCCACCCACACCCGTCCGTCCACCTCGATGCGCACCTGCGCCGAGCCCAGCACGTGGCCGGCCGGATGCAGGCTCACCCGCGCGCGGCCCAGCGAGAAGGCCTCGCCGTAGGCGTGCGGCCGATAGGCCTGGTCGCCCAGGCGCCACTGCAGGATCGGCAGCCCCGGTGCGGCCAGGTGGTACTCGCCCGAGCCGGCCCGCGCATGGTCGCCGTGGCCGTGCGTGATCACCGCGCGCGGCACCGGGCGCCAGGGGTCGATGTGGAAGTCGCCGGCCGCGCAGTACAGGCCTTCGGGGCGCGGTTCGACGAGTGGGGGCGGGCCTGACATCGCCGCGAGCATGTTGAGCGCTCCGTCAAGGAGCGGAGAACGCCTCCCGCCTCAGGTTGCGCGGTTGCGCCCCAGGTCGAGGCTCACGTGCGTGCCGCGCCCCGGCAGGGAGGCGATGTCGAGCTGCCAGCCGAGGTGCTCGCACAGGCGTGCGATGAGGTCCAGGCCGATGCCGTCGCCGTCGCCATCGCGGCCGCCGCCGCGCGCGAGCCGCGCGTAGATGCGGCTGACCTCCTCGGGCGACATGCCGTGGCCGGGGTCCTCGATGTCCACGCGTCCCTGCGGCGAGAGCGCGATGCGGATCTCCCCGCTGTCGCTGTTCTCGATGGCGTTGCGCACGAGGTTGCCCACCGCTGCGCGGACGATGGCCAGCGGCGCGACCAGCTCGCAGCGCGGCAGCGGGGCGAGCGCCAGCACGAGGTCCTTGTCGCGGCAGAGATGGCGGTGGTCGTCGACGATGTCCGGCAGCAGTTCCGCCAGGTCGAAACGGTCGCTGGTCGCCGTCAGGCGCGCGGGATCCTTGCTCAGCACCAGCAGCAGCGCGACGAGCTGCTCGACGCCGCGCGCGGTCCGGTGGATGCGCTCCAGCTGGCCGCGCACGCTGGCGGACACGTCGCGCTGGGCCAGGGCCAGTTCGGAGGCGCCGGCGATCACCGCGACCGGCGTGCGCAGCTCGTGGCTGGCGCTGTCGAGGAAGGCGCGCTCGCGCTCGACGAAGCGCGCGTTGCGGTCGAGGTAGTCGTTCAGTGCGTCGGCGATGACGACCAGCTCGCTGCTGGCCTTCGGCGGCAGTTCGATCCGCTGCCCCGGGCGGTCCGGTTCCAGCGCGCCGATGCGGCGCGCGGTCTCGCGCAGCGGTCCCGCGAGCAGGCGCGCGCCGAAGGCGATGGCCACGCTCAGCAGCAGCACCATGATCGCCGACGAAACCACGACCGGGATGGCGAGCTGCCGTTCGTGCCGGTCGAAGTCCTCGATGTCGAGCGCGAGCAGGTAGCGCCGTGGCCCCGCGTCGCGCACCAGCACCACGCGTTCGGTCCCGTCGAGGTCGATGCCGTCGTGCAGGCCCGGCGGCAGCGCCGCGAGCCCGGGCGGCGGCGCGTGCGCGGGGTCGCCGCCCTGCACGAACAGCGCAAGGCCCGCAGTCCGCGCCAGGGGATAGTCGGGGTCCTCGGCCATGCGTTCGAGCAGGTGCGACATCTCGATGTCGAGCAGCGACTGCCAGACCATGCGCTCCGCGCGCTCGTTGACCAGCAGCCCGTGGGCGAACAGCGCCAGCGACAGCAGCACCGCATAGGCGACGAGGCCGACGGTGATCTGCCGCTGCAGGCCGGGCCTAGGGGTGCGCGGCATCGGCGGCGTCCGCGGCGAGCCGGTAGCCGACGCGGGGCAGGGTGTGGATGAGCTTGACCGGGAAGTCGCCGTCGACGCTGCGCCGCAGCTCGTAGATGTGGGAGCGCAGCATGTCGCCGTCGGGCGGTTCGTCGCCCCACAGCGCCTCCTCCAGGCGCTGGCGGGTCACCGCGGCTGGACTGGCGAGCATCAGCACCTCGAGGAGCTTCCGGCAGGCCGGGTACAGGTGCAGGCGCCGGCCGGCCCGGCGCACCTCGAGCGAGCCGAGGTCGAAGCGCAGGTCGGCCACTTCCAGCACGCGGGCGCGGTGCCGGCCGCCGGCCCGCGCCACCAGCGCCTCCAGGCGCACCTCCAGCTCCGGCAGGGCGAAGGGCTTGGTCAGGTAGTCGTCCGCGCCGGCGCGGAAGCCGGCGATCTTGTCCGGCAGTTCGTCGCGGGCGGTCAGCATGAGCACGGGCACGGTCGAGCCGGCCTCGCGCAGGCGGTGCAGCACCGCGCGGCCGTCGAGCCGCGGCAGCATCCAGTCGAGCACGACGGCGTCGTAGCGCTGCGCGAGCGCCAGGTGCAGGCCGGTCTGCCCGTCCGGCGCGGCATCGAGCGCGACGCCGCGCGCCTCGAAGTAATCGAGCAGGTTGGCGACCAGGGCGCGGTTGTCTTCGACGATCAGCAGGCGCATCGGGAAGCAGAGGCGAAGGGGCGGCAGCATGCCATGCCGTGGGGCGGTCAGCGCGCGCCCTGCCGCTCCGAGTAGCGGTCGACGAGGGCGTCGCGGTGCCCGCGGGTGAGCAGGGTGAACTTCAGCAGTTCCTCCATCACGTCGACGATGCGCTCGTAGTACGGCGACGGGCGCATCCGACCCTGTGCGTCGAACTCCTGCCAGGCCTTGGCGACGGAGGACTGGTTGGGGATGGTGAACATGCGCATCCAGCGGCCGAGGAGGCGCAGGGCGTTGACCGCGTTGAACGACTGCGAGCCGCCGGAGACCTGCATCACCGCGAGCACGCGGCCCTGGGTCGGGCGGATGCCCTGGCTCTCCAGCGGCAGCCAGTCGATCTGCGCCTTCATGACGCCGGTGAGCGTGCCGTGGCGCTCCGGCGAGCACCACACCTGCGCCTCCGACCATGCCGACAGCGCGCGCAGTTCCTCGACCGCCGGATGCGCCGCCGCATCCGGATGGTCGGGCAGCGGCAGGTCCACCGGGTCGTAGATGCGCGTGTCCGCGCCGAGATGGCGCAGGATGCGCGCGGCTTCCTCCACCGCCAGCCGCGAGAACGAGCGCGTCCGCAGCGAGCCGTACAGCAGCAGGATGCGCGGCGGCGTGGCGCCGGCCGGGACCGAATCCGGCGGCAGCCGCGCCCGGTCGAGCGCGGGAAGGTGGTCCGGGTCGGGGAGCGTCCGCAGCGGCATCAGGCGCGCGCCTCCGCGGCATGCCAGCGCGTGCCGAGCCGGCGCGCGACGTGGACGAGCGCGATCAGCACCGGCACCTCGACCAGCGGGCCGATGACGGTGGCGAAGGCAACCGGGGAAGCCAGGCCGAAGGCGACGATGGCCACGGCGATCGCGAGCTCGAAGTTGTTGCTGGCGGCGGTGAAGGCGATGGCCGTGGTGCGCGGGTGGTCGGTCTGGATCCAGCGCCCCATCGCGAAGCTCAGCACGAACATCGCCACGAAGTAGATCGCCAGCGGCAGCGCGATCCGCAGCGCGTCGAGCGGCAGGCGCAGGACCTCGCCGCCCTTCAGCGCGAACATCGCGGCGATGGTGAAGAGCAGCGCGACCAGGGTCACCGGCGCGATCTTCGGCAGGAAGCGCTCCGCGTACCAGGTCTCTCCCTTGCGGGCGACGAGCGTGCGTCGGGTGAGGAAGCCGGCGAGGAAGGGCAGACCGAGATACACCAGCACTGCCTGCGCGATGGTGCCCACGCCGACGTCGATGATGCCTGCCTCCAGCCCGAGCACCGGCGGCAGCACGCTCAGGAAGAACCAGGCGTACGCACCGAAGAACAGGATCTGGAAGATCGAGTTGAAGGCGACCAGCCCCGCGACGTACTCGTTGTCGCCGCCGGCCAGTTCGTTCCACACCAGGACCATGGCGATGCAGCGTGCGAGTCCGATGAGGATGACGCCGGTCATGTACTCCGGCTGGTCGCGCAGGAAGACCACCGCCAACACGAACATCAGCACCGGGCCGATCAGCCAGTTCTGCACCAGGCTCAGCAGCAGCACGCGCCGGTCGGCGAACACCCGCGGCAGGGCCTCGTAGCGCACCCGCGCCAGCGGCGGGTACATCATCAGGATCAGGCCGGCGGCGATGAGCAGGTTGGTGCCGCCGACGGAGACGGCGTCGAGCGCGGCAGGCAGGCCCTCGACGGCGCTGCCGAGCAGGGCGCCCAGCGTCATCGCGAGCAGGATCCACAGGGTCAGCCAGCGGTCGAGGACGCCGAGGCGGCGCGGGGCGGCGATGGCGGACACGTCAGCCGGCCCGCCCGATGGCAGCGAGTTCCTGCTGGAGCGCGTCGCGCTCCAGGCTGGCGACCGGCAGCGCCGTGAACAGGCCGATGCGCGTCCTGAGCTGGCGCAGCGCGGTGGCGAACGCGGCGCGCTTCGCCTCGTCGCTGCCCTCGACCGCGGCAGGGTCGGGGATGCCCCAGTGCGCCGTCATCGGATGGCCGGGCCAGTAGGGACAGGTCTCGCCGGCCGCGTTGTCGCAGACGGTGAAGATGAAGTCCATCGGCGGTGCCGCTTCGCCCTCGAACTCGTCCCAGGATTTCGAGCGCAGCCCCGCCGTCGGCAGGCACGCGCGTTCCAGCGTCTCGATGGCGAGCGGATGCACCTGGCCCCTGGGCTGGCTGCCCGCGGAGAAGGCGCGGAAGCGGCCGTGGCCATCGGCGTTGAGGATGGCCTCGGCGAGGATGGAGCGGGCGGAGTTGCCCGTGCACAGGAACAGGACGTTGAACGCGCGCTCGGTCATCGTTCGCTCGTGGGGCAGCAGGGGAGGAGGTCGGCCACCACCGGCGCGCAGACCTCGGCGCGACCACGGCAGCAGTCCTTGAGCAGGTAGAGGGTCAGTGCGCGCAGCGTGCCCAGCTCTGCGCGGTAGACGATCGAGCGGCCGTCCCGCGTCGCCGCGACCAGCTTCGCGGCGGCCAGCACGGCGAGATGCGCCGACAGGGTGTTCTGCGGCACCGCGAGCCGGCGCGCGACCTCGCCGGCCGGCAGGCCGTCCGGCGCGTGCTCGACGAGCAGGCGGAAGGCGGAGAGCCGTGTCGGCTGCGCGAGGGCGCCGAGCACGTCGATGGCGGTCTTCGAATCCATATATCCAGAATTAACGAAATAATCGACGCGCGCAAGTGCGGGAGCGACGCTCCCGCCCCCGTGCCGTGCGCCGCTCAGGACTGCGGCACGCCCGTCATGTGGACCAGCTCCCAGATGTGGCCGTCGGGATCGACGAAGCCGTGTCCGTACATGAAGCCGTGGTCCTTGGGCTCGCCGTGCGCGCGGCCGCCGGCGTCGATGGCCCTGGCGACCAGCCGGTCGATCTCCTCCCGGCTGTCGGCGGACAGGCAGACCAGCACTTCGCTGTGCGTGCGCGTGTCCGCGATGCGGCGTTCGCCGATGAAGCCTTGGAAGAAGGGCTCGACCAGCAGCATCGCGAAGAGGTTCTCGCCGACGATCATGCAGGTCGCGTTCTCGTTAGTGAAGGCGGGGTCGAAGGCGTAGCCCAGGGCGCCGAAGAAGCGGACCGAGCGGTCGAGATCGCGGACGGGCAGGTTGACGAAGATCTGCTTGTGCATGCGGACGGGTTCCGGTGGGGAGTCGGCTCCTGGTCGAGCGGGCGGCCCGGGTTTCGACATCGAGGACGCGGCCTTCGCGCCGCGGATGGCACTTGGGCGGCGGGCGCGCGGGGCGATGCACGTCGGCCCGCCGGCACGCTGGCATCCGACGCGGCAACGCTGGTATTCATACGCGCCCCGTGGGCGCCGCGCCCACGGAACCGGGATCGAGGCCCATGAGCTACATCGTCGTCTCCAGCTACGAACGCGTCGACACCGGCGGCCTGCAGAAGGAGGGCGAGGCCGTCGCGCTCTTCTCGCGCGAGGAAGCCGCCATCGAGCACCACGCGCGGCGCATGGCCGCGCTCGAACGCGCCGCCCGCAGCGCGCGCGAGGGCGCGGAGGGGCAGGCGCTGCCGGACCACATCGTCTGGGCCGCGGTCATCGAGATGCCGCTCGAGGTCGACAGCGTCGACCAGGCGCTGGAGGACCTCGAGACCATCATCGAGGAGGCCGAGGACGTCGAGGCCGACTTCGGCACCTTCATCATCGACTACGCCGGCACCCGCTTCACCGCCGCCGGCGAGACGCCCTATTCGCGCAAGGACGCCATCGAGTCGCTGCTGGCCTGGCTGACCTGAGGGCCGAAGCCCTCCTGGATCGCGGTGGCCGGCCTGGGCCGCACCCCCTGTCTCTGTGGGAGCGGCTTCAGCCGCGACAGCCCCGCGGCATCGTTCCGGACAAGGCCGAAGCCGCCCCCTGCAGGGGCGGCCTGTGCCGCGTCCCCCCGGATCAGCGCTCCCGCGACGCGCCGGCGATGTACTCCTTGCTGAAGTCGTCCGTCCGCAGCGCCTCGACGCGCTCGGCGTCGTACTCGGCCACGAGGTCCGCCTGCGCCTGGTCCAGCACGCCCTTGGCGACCGCGTCGGCGAGGCGTGCCTGCAGGTCGTCGCCCTGCACCTGGCCGCGCGCCGCCGCCTTGAGGAAGGTCTCGTAGGCCGGCTCGGCGCGCAGGCAGAGCTGGAAGGCCCGTTCCAGCTGGGCGTGCGGATCGGCGGGGTCCTGCGGGCGGTAGACCAGGTGCGAGATGCGCTCGCGGAACTCGGTCTGCTCCAGCATGGCGTCGGCGAGCGCGGCGTTGTCGCGGTCGGAGACGGGCAGGTAGGGGTTGCCGGTCGGGAAGATCACCAGCCGCAGCAGGGCCGCCGCCGGACGCGAGGGCAGGTTGCGGATGAAGCCGTCGAAGGCCACGCCGATCTCGTTCAGGCAGTCGTCCAGCGCCCAGCGCATGGCCACCACCTCGTCCTCGCGGGCGCCGTTGGCGTGGAAATGGTGGAGCACGGCCGAGCCGATGTAGAGCCGGCTCAGCACGTCGCCCAGGCGCGCCGAGAGGCGCTCGCGGCGCTTCAGGCTGCCGCCCAGCACGCCCATGGCGACGTCGGCCGCGAAGGCCAGTGCCGCCGACATGCGTTCCAGCTCGCGGAAGTAGTACGCGGACGGGCCCTCGACCGGCGCCTTCGCCAACCCCGTGCCGAACAGGCCGAAGGTGAAGGCGCGCACCGCGCGGTTGATCGTGGTGCCGATGTGGCGGAACAGCAGGTCGTCGAACTTCGGCAGGTCGTCGGCATGCGCCGCCGCCATCTCCTCCAGGACGAAGGCATGGCAGCGGATCGCGCCCTGGCCGAAGATCATCAGGCTGCGGCCGAGGATGTTCGCGCCCTCGACGGTGATCGCGATCGGCACCGCCTGGTAGGGCACGGCGATGGGGTTGCGCGGGCCGCGCTGCACGCCCTTGCCGCTCAGCACGTCCATGGCGTCGCGCAGCACGTCGCGCATCATCTCGGTCATGTGGTACTTGGCGATGGTGGTCACCACCGACGGGGTGCAGTGGTCGACCGCGGAGGCGGTGAGCGCGCGCATCGACTCCAGCATGTAGGCGTAGCCGGCGATGCGGCCGGTGGCCTCCTGCACGCCCTCGAAGCGGCCGACGGGGGTGCGGAACTGCCGGCGGATGCGTGCGTAGGCGCCGACGAAGCGGTAGCTGGCCTGGCCCGCCGCGGTGGCCAGGGCCGGCAGCGAGATGCCGCGCCCGGCCGAGAGGCATTCCACCAGCATGCGCCAGCCCTGGCCGGCCATCGGCAGCCCGCCGATGATCCAGTCCAGCGGGATGAAGACGTCCCTGCCCTGGATCGGGCCGTTCATGAAGGCCGAGCCCGGATAGTGGCGGCGCCCGATGCTGATGCCGTCGTGGTCCGCCGGGACCAGCGCGCAGGTGATGCCGTAGTCGCGCTTGCCGCCTTCGATCAGCCCGTCCGGGTCGCTGAGCTTGAACGCCACGCCGATGACGGTCGCCACCGGCGCCAGGGTGATCCAGCGCTTGGAGAAGTTCAGCCGCACGCCGAGGACCTCGCGGCCCTCGTGCATGCCGCGGCAGATCACGCCGGTGTCGGGCATGGCGGTGGCGTCGGAGCCCACCTCGGGCCCGGTGAGCCCGAAGCAGGGGATCTCGGTGCCCGCGGCGAGGCCGGGCAGCCAGCGCTGCTTTTGTTCCGGCGTGCCGTACTTCATCAGCAGCTCGCCGGGGCCCAGCGAGTTCGGGACCATCACGGTCACCGCCAGCGCGTTGGAGCGCGTGGCGAGCTTGGTGACCACGCAGGACTGCGCCAGCGCCGAAAAGCCCAGGCCGCCGTGCTCCTTGTGGATCAGCATCGAGAAGAAGCGCTTCTCGCGCAGGTAGTCCCACACCGCGTCGGGCAGGTCGTGGCGCTCGAACTCGACGTTCCAGTCGTCGACCATGGCGCACACGGTCTCGACCTCGTTCTCGAGGAAGGAACGCTCCTCCGGCGTCAGCTCGGTGTACCGGAAGGACAGCAGCTTCGACCAGTCCGGGCGCCCGCGGAACATCTCCGCCTCCCACCAGGGCTCGCCCGCCTCGATGGCCTCGCGCTCGGTGGCGCTCATCTCCGGCAGCACCTGCTTGAACCATCCCAGCGCCGGCCGGGTGACGACGGCCTGGCGCAGCGGCCGGACCGCCAGCAACGCCAGCACCGCGAGCGGGATGCCCAGCAGCACCGCGCCGAGCGGGCCGATCAGGCCGGTCGCCAGCAGGAGGATCCAGGCGGCGGCGAAGGCGCCGACCCAGCCGAGCAGGGGAACGCCCACGAAGGCGAGGACCCAGGCGAGGACGAGGAGGGCGAGGACGACGAACAGGGCGGTCATGCGGGGCTCCGGACGGGCGCGCGACGCAGCGCCGCGCGCGGGGCGACGGGAAGCATAGGGCCGTACGCAGCGGTACGGTAGGGCCGCGGACACGCCGCGGCGGAATCCGTCAGACGGCGGGGGTGGCGCGGATGCCGACTTCGCTCACCCACGGCAGCGCCTGCTCGCGCTCGGTCGTGTCGAAGGCGCGCATCTCGATCCGCGGCAGCACCGGGTTGGTCATGCGGATCAGGGTGCGCAGCCAGTCCTTCGGGGTGACGACGGCCACGCGCGGGAAACGGCTGAGCTCGCCGAGCTTGCCCAGCGAGTACTTCAGGTCCTTGGCGATGGCGTGGGCGGTGATGTCCTCGAAGCCCTCCAGGTCGACGTAGATGCCGATGCGGTCGTGCGCGTCGAGCTTGGCGTCGATGGCGGCGATGATCCGGTCGTAGTCGTTGCTGGTCGCGCAGCCGGTGACCTTCATGGCGATCACGTGGTCGGCGGCGGGCAGGATCTCGATCATGCGCGTGTCCTCGCGGAAGGGGCAGGGCGCATCCTGCGGGGAGGCCGGTCGTTGCCGCGTCATCGCCGGGCGACGGCCTCGGGCGGCCGCGCACGGCAGCGGGATTCATGGCGCATGTGCGACCATTGCCCGTCCACGTTCCACGAACCGCCCGGAGTCATCGATGAAGCGTTCCAAGGCCGCCGTCCTGCTCGCCATGGGCACCGCGCCCGTCCTGCTCGTCGCCTGCCAGCCCAGCGCCGAGGAGCAGCTGCGCGAGGGCCTCTACACCTCGATCGAGGCCTGCACCGCCGACGGCAACGAGCTCAACGCCTGCCGCGACGCGATGGGCCAGGCCCAGGCCGCCGCGGTCGAGGCCAGCCCGCAGTTCGCCAGCCAGGCCGAGTGCGAGGCCAACTTCGGCGAGGGGCAGTGCGAGGAGCGCCGCACCCAGACCGGGCATTCCTTCTTCGGGCCCTTCGTGGCCGGCTTCTTCCTGTCGCAGATGATGCGCGGCGGCCAGGCCGCCGGGCTGGCGCAGGGCAGCCCGGTCTACCGCGACGCCCAGGGCCGCTTCGCGCGCCCTGCCGCGCCGAACGGCGGGATCTACCGGCCGGGCGCCGGCGGCCCGGCGGGCTTCACCCAGGTCACCTCCACCCCGAACAGGGCGGTGACCACCGCGCGCGGCGGCTTCGGCTCCACCAGCGCCAACCGCGGCGCCGCCAGCTGACGCGTGCGCCGGATCGCCATCCCCGAGCGCCCGGACTGGCGCCGCACGGCCGAGGAATACGGCTTCCGCTTCCACACCATCGACGGCGAGCCGTACTGGGAGGAGCGGGCCTTCTACGCCTTCACCCTGGAGCAGGTCGAGAAGGACATCGAGGACCCCACCGCCGAGCTGCACGCGATGGCGATGGACCTGGTGGACGGCATCGTGACCAGCGAGTCGGCGCTGCGCCGGCTCGCGATTCCGGAGAACTACTGGGACTGGATCCTGCGCAGCTGGCGCGCGCGCCAGCCGCACCTGTACGGGCGCATGGACTTCGCCTACTCGGGCACCGGTCCCGCCCGGCTGCTGGAGCTCAACTACGACACGCCGACCTCGCTGTTCGAGGCGGCGTTCTTCCAGTGGGAATGGCTGGAGGACGTGCGCCGCCGCAGCCTGCTGCCGATGGGCGCGGACCAGTACAACGCGATCCAGGAGGCGCTGGTGGAGGCCTTCGCCACCATCGCGCCCAGCCTGCCGCGTCCCTTCTACCTGTCGAGCGTCTCCACCTCCGAGGAGGACGCCGGCACCGTCGCCTACCTGCGCGACTGCGCCCTCCAGGCCGGCCTGGACTGCGACACGATCGCGATGGAGGACATCGGCCTCGGCGACAACGGCGGCTTCACGGACCTCCAGGACACCGTGATCGGCACGCTGTTCAAGCTGTATCCGCTCGAGGACCTGTTCGTCGAAGAGTTCGGCAAGCACCTGCCGTTCTCCGGCATCCAGCTGATCGAGCCGCCGTGGAAGGCGGTGCTGAGCAACAAGGGCATCCTGCCGCTGCTCTGGGAGGCGCATCCGCGCCATCCCAACCTGCTGGAGGCGCACTTCGACGACGGCAGCGGCTCGCTCTCCCCGGGCTGGGTCCGCAAGCCGCTGCTCTCGCGGGAGGGCGCCAACGTCGAGCTGCGTCGTCCGGACGGCAGCGGCGAGACCAGCGACGGCCCCTATGCGGGCGGTCGCTGGATCCGCCAGGCCTATGCGCCGCTGCCGGAGTTCGACGGCAACCACGCCCTGGTGGGCAGCTGGGTGGTCGGCGACCGCGCCTGCGGCATGGGCATCCGCGAGGACGCCTCCGCCATCACCCGCGACACCGCCCGCTTCGTCCCGCACGCCATCGTCGACCCGGACTGGGTCCCCGGCGCCGAACCGCCCCCGCCGCCTCCCGCACCGCCCCGCGGCGGCCGCGACGACGTGCTGGTGGCGTAGGGCACAGGGCACGGGCACGGGGCACAGGGCACAGGGCATCACTGTTTGCCCCAAGCCCCAAGCCCCAAGCCCTAATAAGCCCCGAGCCCCGAGCCCCGAACTCCAAGCCCCAAGCCCCAAGCCCTAACCCCTAACCCCCAAGCCTCGCCCACACGTGGATCATGCCGTCGAAGATGTCCGGCATGGCCTGTTCGAGTTCTTCCCAGGCGTCGAGGTCGCGCAGGCTGACGTGGGGGGCGAAGTGGGCGCGGAAGGCGCCGCGCTGGGCGGCGCTGGCCTCGATGCCGAGCAGGTCCATGTCGGCGGCGGCGACCAGTTCCGCGATCGACGCCAGGTCGAAGGCGTGTTCCCGGGCGGGGAACAGCAGATGCCGGCAGGCGCTCGTCGAATGGAAGTCGGCGAGCGCGACGACGCCGCGTGCGGGCGCGTCCTGCGGCAGGGCGAGCAGGCGTTGCCGGAGGGCGCGCAGGCTGTCGGGCGCCGCGGTGAACCCGCCCTCGGCCGCGATCGCGCGTGCGGCGAGCACCGGGCGCCGGCCCTCCCTGCTGAACAGCGCGAGCCGGAGCAGGCCGTCGGGTTCGAGCAGGCCGCGCAGGATGCGCAGCCCGCGCAGCGGGTCGTCCAGGTAGTGCAGCACGCCGCAGGCCTCGATGAGGTCGTAGCGCACCTTCCAGCCGCCCATCTCGAGGATGTCCGCCTGCGCGAAGTTCAGGTTCGGCAGCGCCAGTGCGCTCGCGGCCCGCGCCGCCCGTCCCAGGCTCGGCAGGCTGAGGTCGATGCCCAGCACGTCCATGTCGGGGACCAGCGATGCGAGCTCGATGGGATGGCGGCCCGTCCCGCAGCCGGCGACCAGCGCCTTCCGGCGCCGCGCGACACTCTCGTCCACGGTGCCGACCATGCCCAGCCGCCCCGCGACGTAGGCGGCGAAGCTGCGGGGCGTGCGGCGCGGCGCGGCCGCTTCCGGCGGATGCGGCCCGGCCTCGAATTCCGTGCGGACCGCCTGCGACGTCGCGTCGCGGATGGCGGTGAGGCGGGGGATGCGGGCGAGCTGGCTGCCGAGCTGCTGCCGGTTGCGGATGTGCAGGTCCAGCAGCGCGCGGAGCTCCGCGGGCCAGGCGTGTGCGCGGAGCAGCAGGCCGGCGGGGTCGAGTTCGCCGAGTTCGCCGTAGGCGGCCAGTGCGCAGACCCATTCCGGCGGCACCACGGCACCCGACGCGAGCGCCTCGTGCAGGCGTGCCGAAAGCGTGCCGAGCAGCGTGCTCTCGCCGGCCGAGCGGGCGTAGACGAAGCCGTTGAGGTGGCATTGCCGCGCGAGCGCGATGCGGAACGCGAGGTCGGGCAGGCGCAGGCCGGCGACGCTCGACGGTGCGCTGGTCGCGACGAGCAGGCGGTGGCGCAGCAGCGTGAGCACGCGCTCCACGTCGGGATCGGGGACGACGGTGGAGACCAGCAGCGCGTGCAGCACCGGGTCGCGCTGCAGCGGGTCGATGTCCGGCGCCGCCGCGAACGCGTCCGGGCCGGCGTTGGCCGCGCGCAGGCAGGCGGCGAAGTGCGGCCGGTCGCGCAGCACCCGCAGCAGCAGCGGTGCGATCACTTCGGGGGCGCCCCAGCACTCGCGGAGCGCACGGACCAGCAGGTCCTCCAGCGCGGGCGGCTGGCCCTCGGGAGCGATCCGCAGCTCCAGCACCAGCTGCACGAAGTACTCGCCCGCGCCGGCGGGCGCCTCGGGATCCGCGAGCAGGCGCCGGAAGCCCTCGATGCCGTCGGCCGTGTGCCCCAGCTTCAGCAGGACGCCCGCGTAGCGCGTGGCGGTGGCGAGGTCGTCTGGCAGCGCGATGCAGGCGGCGCGATAGCTCTGCAGGGCGTCCTGCAGGCGTCCCTGGGTCTCCAGGAGCAGGGCGTGCTCGCGGAGCAGGCCGGCCTCCTCGGGACGCATCGGCGCATCGCGCCCGGCGGCGTCGCGCGCCTGCTCCACGGCCAGCATGCGCAGGCAGTAGGCCTGTCCTTCGCGCGCGTTGTCGTTGGTCGGGTCGAGCGCGAGCACCCGCTCGAACAGGCTCTGCGCCTCGGCGAAGCGGAGCTGCGAAAGGACCGTCGCTGCGAGATTCTGCAGAACCGAGACGCGCGTGGGCGCCAGCACCGCGGCCTCCCGGTACAGCGCCTCCGCCGTTTCGAGATTGCCGGCGTTGTGGTGTTCGAGGGCCCGTTCGAAGAGCCCGCGCGCGCGTTCCATGTCGTCCATGCCGCACGCCCCCTGTCGCGTGTTCCGGTCAGCCGCACATGATATCGGTGCCGGTCGCCGGATCTGAACCGGACGAGCCGGACCGGCCGCCGCGGCGGGTCAGGGGTCGAGCTCCGGGTAGTGCCGGAAGATCCCGTTCTCGTCGAGCGGGAGCCGGCGGTCGGAGGCGAGATAGGCGGAGATCCGCGGCCGCCGCGCCACCGCCTCCGCCAGCGCGAGGACGTGCGGCAGCCGGGGCGCCAGCCGGTCCAGGGTCCTGGGGAAGGCGTAGCGCAGCCCTTCCACCGTGTGGAAGAGGGAGAGGTCGGCGTAGGAGAGGCGCGCGCCGACCAGGTGGCCCGTGCCGCGCGGATTGCCGGCCAGCACGCGCTCGAAGTAGCCGAGGAACTTCGGAATGCGCTGGGTGCGGAATTCCTCCGCGCGTCGCAGCGCCTCGTCCTTCTGGTCCTCGTAGTAGGCACCGATGCCGACCGGGTGATGCACGTCGTGCGCCTCGGCGACGAGGTCGGCGATGGTCAGTTGCAGCTGATGCGTCCACAGCGCGTCGCGCGGGTTCTTCGCCACCAGCCCGAGGCGCGGGCCGAGGAACTGCAGGATGGCCGCCACCTGGGCGATCACCTGCGATCCCGCGCGCAGCACCGGCGGCGCGAAGGGCGGGCGCGCTCCGCCGTCCTCCCCGAGCAGGGCCTCGACTGCCGGGAGCCCCCCGGCTTCGGGGTCGTTGCCGACGTCGACGTAGTCGGCGCCGCCTTCCTCCAGTGCAAGGCGAACGAATTCCCCGCGACCGGGGATGTCGGGCCAGTAGAAGAGTTCGTAGCGCATGCGGACCTCAGGGTTTGGGAATGCGCAGGGTCTTGCTCACCATCAGGGTGCCCGAGAGCGCGAACAGCAGGGCGAACGGGTGCAGCTCGCCGGGGCCGAGGCGGACCGCGCCGAACCACAGGGCGTCGCCGAAGTGCCCCAGCCAGACGGCGACGCCGACGAGCAGCGCGAGCAACACGCTGCTCGGGATGGGCGTGCCCTCGAAGTAGGTCACCTTGCCGGTGTCGGCGGACATGGCTTCGGCGGTGATGTTGTAGCGCGCCAGGCGGCTCACGCCGCAGCACACGAAGTAGATCAGGATCGCGCCGTCCCACAGTCCGTGCATGCCCGCGCCCCAGGCCAGGGCGGCCGGCGCCACGCCGAAGGAGACGACATCGGCCAGCGAGTCCAGCTCGCGTCCCAGCGGCGACTGCGCATGGCGCCAGCGCGCGACGCGGCCGTCGAGCACGTCGAACACCAGGGCGAGCGGGATCAGCAGGGCGGCGGCCAGCAGGCCGCGGCGCGGGTCGTTGTCGAGCGACCACAGCACCGCCAGTACCGCACCCATGCCGCAGGCGGCGTTGGCCAGGGTGAACCAGTCGGCCAGGTGGAAGCCCCTGAGCATGGTGAAGTGGCGGCGCGGGCGGGGCTCGCTCATGCGTTCGGTCCGGTGGGGATGGCCGGCGCAGCTTAAGGCCTGTCGCGCGCCGTCGAGGTGAGTGCGGCGCGGAGGGCGCCGGGACCTGCGCTCCGGCGCAGCCCGGCCGCGCGGCGGGACATCTCCCCGGCTGCGGGCGGAGCGGTCAGTCGATGCGCATGCCGCGCATGCGCTGCACCTGGTCGGCGGACACCGCAGTGCCGCGATTGCCCCAGGCGCCGCGCACGTAGGTCACCACGGCGGCCACGTCGGCGTCGCTGAGCGTGTGCGCGAACGGCGGCATGGAGTGGGGCCGCGGGTTCAGCGCAGTGGTCGGCGGCACGCCGCCGTAGAGCACCAGGCGCACCGCGTTGACCGGGTCGTTGACAGTCAGCGCGGGGTTGCCGGCGAGTGCCGGGTAGTCCATGCCTCGCCCGCGCCCGTCGCTGCCGTGGCACTGCGCGCAGTGGTCCTCGTACAGGGTGCGGCCGTTGCCCGCCATCGCGGTGGTGCTGCGCTCGCTGACGAGATCCCGGCTGCCGGGGCGGGCGCGGTCGGGCACGTCCTTGATGTAGGTGGCGATGGCCTCGGCGTCCGCCGCATCGAGGTGCTGGAGGCTGGTGAAGATCACCTCGGCCATCGGCCCCGACGCCGCCGCCTGCAGCGACACGCCGCTGCGCAGGTAATGGGCGAGGTCGTCCACCGGGAAGCGCTCCAGGGTCGAGCGGGTCAGCGGCGGCGCATACCAGCCCTGGCCGGGAATGATGCCGCCGGCGAGATAGCGCTCCCCCGGCAGCGAGGCGAAGCGGCCGCGCTCGCTGTGGCACATGTCGCAATGGGCCAGCCCGTCCACGAGGTAGCGGCCGCGGTTCCAGCTCTCGCTGCGGTCGGGCACCTCGCCGGGCGTGCGCGGGCGGTGGTAGAGCATGCGCCAGCCGAGCAGCACCGGGCGCCAGCTCGCCGGCCAGTCCAGGCGGTTGGCCGGGGCCTCCGCCCGCACCGGCTCCAGGCTGTGCAGGTAGGCGAACAGGGCGTCGAGGTCGGCGTCCTCAAGCAGCGCGAAGTTCGCGTAGGGGAACACCGGGTAGAGCATGCCGGTGCGGCTGACGCCGTGGCGCATCGCGTGCCGGAATTCCTCCAGCGACCAGTCGCCCAGGCCGGTGTCCGGGTCGGGCGTCAGGTTGGTCGAGAACACCGTGCCCCAGTCCGTCGGGAAGGCGCGGCCGCCGGTGTAGGGCGCGCCGCCGCGGGGCGTATGGCAGGTGTCGCAGTTGCCCACGCGGGCGAGGTAGCGCCCGCGCTCGATGCTCGCGGCATCGGTGGGCGCCGGCGTGCCGGTGCCGGTGGGGACCCGCAGCGGTTCGAGGCCGCCCTGGCGGAAGAACAGGAACAGGCCGACGCACAGGACGAGCACCACGACCGGAACGAAGGCGGGGAGGAGGAGCAGCCACAGGGGGCGGCGGCGCGTCGCGGCGCTCACGGTGCGGCCTCCGCCGGCATCAGGCTGCCGCAGGCCATGGGCGGTTCCAGGCTGCCCGCGGCCGCCGGTCGCGTGCCCGGCACGTGCGGCTGCCGGGCCAGCCAGTTGGCGACGGCGGAGATGTCCTCCAGCGAGAGCGCGTGCGCGATCTCCGCCATGCAGTCCGGTTCCAGGCCGCGGCGCAGCCCGTTGCGCCAGCCGCCCATCTGCGCGATGACGTAGTCGGCGGGCAGCCCGACCAGGGCGGGGATGCCCGGCTCGATGCCGGCGAGGTCCGCGCCGTGGCAGGCGGTGCAGGCCGGCACGCCGGCGGTGCCGTCGCCTTCGTGGACCAGGCGCTCGGCCCGGGCGCGGGTCGCGGGCGCCAGCGGCGCCGTGGCGGCCGGATGGGAGACCGGCGCCTGTGCAGCGTAGAAGTCCGCGATCTCGCGCAGCCAGGCGTCGTCCATGTACTGCACGAGGTAGGTCATGCTGGGGTAGTGCCGGCGCCCGTCGCGGAAGCCGCGCAACTGCTCGAACAGGTAGTCGGCCGGCTTGCCCGCGATGTGCGGGTAGTACACGCGGCCGCCGATGCCCTCGCCGTTCTCGCCGTGGCAGGCGGCGCAGCTCGCGAGGCGCTCGCGCATGGCGTCCTCGTCCAGCGTCTGCGCGAGCGCCGGCGCTCCCGCGCACAGCATCAGGAGTGGAATCAGCGATCGGACCAGCGAAGCGTGCATGCGTGGGAGCCGCGAGGGAAACGGACGAGTCTAGAGCGTGTCGTGCGCGCCGGGACCCGCGCGGCGATGCTGGCGCACCGCCGCGGGCAGGCGGGTGAATGCCGGCTCAGCCGGGGCCGATGCCGTGCGGCTCGATGAGCCCGGTGGCGATGCCGGCGACGACCAGCAGGATCAGCGCCACCGACAGCGCGATGCGCCGGGTCAGCGCGTCCACCGTGCGCGTGCTGCCGCCCTTGTCCGCGAACATGTAGTACAGGCCGGCGCCGAGGTTGTAGACGATCAGGAGGAAGAAGCCGGCGATGAAGAGCGTCTTCATGCAACAGGTGCCCTTGCGTTGGAGGAGGGAGCCGCCGCCAGGAAACGACGGCGGACGGCGAGGCCGAGCGCCAGCACCAGCAGGAAGAGGCCGTAGGCGAGCGAGCACGCCAGCACCTGCTTCCAGATCGCGCCGGCGCCGGGGTCGGCGTTGCGCAGCGCCCAGTGCATGCCGAGGAAGGCCATCAGGACCGCCACCGCGAGGCAGGCGGCGTCGAAGGCGCGCCGGCCCGCCGTGCGCGGTCGGCGGGGAAAGGCGTGGAACAGCGCGCCGAGCAGCACGAACCAGGGCAGGAACAGCAGCAGGGAGAGATTGGCCTCGACGAGCGGATGCATGGCGATGGTGCCGGCGGACGGTGCCGCGTAGGCTAGGGTGTCCATAGCAGATGTTCGAGGCTCAGATTCCGTGCATAAAACCGGATCAGTCGGGCTGCCTGCGGCGGCCGGGCGGCCGCGATGAAGCGCTACGAGGCGCTGGCCGCGGACATCGCGGCGTCCATCGGCCGCGGCACGCTGCGGCCCGGCGACCGGCTGCCCTCGGTGCGGCAGGCCAGCGCCAGCCGCGGGGTCAGCCCGGCCACGGTGTTCGAGGCCTACTACCTGCTCGAAGCGCGGGGCCTGGTCGAGGCGCGGCCGCGTTCCGGCTACTACGTGGCGCGGCGCGCGAGCGCGGCCGCGCTGGAACCGCAGCAGCGTTCGCAGCCGGACGGCGAGGCGCGTCCCGTCGCCATCAGCGAACTGGTGTTCGAGGTGGTCGCCTCCACCATGTCGCGCGCGGTGGTGCCGCTGGGGTCGGCGTTCCCGAGCCCCCGGCTGTTCCCGCTGGCGCGGCTGGGACGCGCCACCGCCGCGGCGGTGACCCATCTCGACCCCTGGAGCACGGTCGACGACCTGACCCCCGGCAACGCCGCGCTGCGCCACCAGATCGCGCTGCGCTACCTGCTCGACGGGGCGCAGGTCGGTCCCGACGAGATCCTCGTGACCAACGGCGCCATGGAGGCGCTCAACCTGTGCCTGGCCGCGGTCTGCGCGCCCGGCGACACGGTGCTGGTGGAGTCGCCCTGCTTCTACGCCTGCCTGCAGGCCCTGGAGCGCCTCGGGCTGAAGGCGGTGGAAGTGGCGACCGACCCGCGCGAGGGCATCGACCTCGATGCGCTGGACGCCGCCATCGTCCGCCACGCGCCGCGTGCCTGCTGGCTGATGACGCGCTTCCAGAACCCGCTCGGCAGCAGCATGGACGAGGCCAAGGCGCGCGCCCTGGTCGCGCTGGTCTCGCGCCACCGCCTGCCGTTGATCGAGGACGACGTCTACGGCGAGCTCTATTCGGGCAGCCGCCGCCCGCCGGCGGCCAAGGCCTTCGACCGCGAGGGCTGGGTCATGCACTGCAGTTCGTTCTCCAAGACCCTCGCGCCGGGCTACCGCATCGGTTGGGTCGCGCCGGGCCGCTTCCTGCACGCGGTCGCGCGTCACAAGCTCGCCCTGTCGCTGGCGACCAGCGTGCCGGCACAGCTCGGGCTGGCGCGCTATCTCGAGCGCGGCAGCTACGAGCGCCACCTGCGCGGTCTGCGGCGCACGCTCCAGGCGCAGCGCGAGGCCTACATCGAGGCCATCGGGCGCGCCTTCCCGGCAGGAACGCGGGTATCGCGTCCGGCCGGCGGCTACTTCCTGTGGGTGGAGATGCCCGCCCGGGTGGATGCGCTCGACCTGCACCGCGAGCTCATGGCCGAGGGCGTCAGCCTCGCCCCGGGGCCGATGTTCTCCGCCTCGCGCAGCTTCGCCCACCACCTGCGCATCAATGCCGGGCATCCGCTCGATGCGCCCGCGGCGGCGGCCGTGCAGCGGCTCGGACGCGCGGTGGCGCGCCGCGCGCGGGCGTCCACGGCGCGATGACGCGCCGCCACCGAGGCTGCGCCGCATGCCCGCACGCCGCTTCCTCCTCGCTCTCGCCGCCCCGCTGGTCCTCGTCGCCTGCAGCCGCGCGCCCGCGGACGAGCAGGCCTCCGTCGACGAGGTGGCCCCGGTGCTGGTGGTGACCCGGGTCCCGGAGGCCGGGATCAGCATCGCGCATCCCGAGAACGTGCCGGCCCGCCGCGCGGCGCCCGGCGCGCCGGCGAGCGCCGCCCAGCCCCTGCTCGCGCTGCGCCTGCCGGGCGGCGACGAGGCGGTGCGGGCCGAGCTGCGCATCGGCACGGCGCGGGGGAACGCGGAGGTGGCGCGCTGCACCGAGGATCCCGAGACCCTGCACGCGGGCACGCGCACCACCGAGGTGCTCGGCGGCGTCGAGTTCGTGCGTTTCGACAGCGGCGAGACGAACGACGGCGAGTCGCGCTTCGTGCGCGGCTACCGCGCCGTGCGCGACCGCACCTGCTACGCCATCGACCTCGTGGTGACGGGCGACGCCGAGACGCTGGCGCCCGGCTTCGCCCGCGCGCGGGCGGTGGAGCGCCTGCACGCATTGCTGGAGGGCCTGCGCTTCGACGGCGTCGCGCAGGAGGTGGTGGCGGCCCAGTAGCCGGCGGCGTCGCCGGCGTTGCATGCGCCGCCGCGAATCCGCCTAATGCGCCGTTCCTCCAGCGGCAGGGCGCGGCATGACCACACACGTTCTCCTCACCGGCGGCACCCGCGGCATCGGCGCGGCCATCGCGCGGCGGCTGGCGCGCGAGGACGTGCGCCTGGTCGCCACCGGCAGCGCCGACGGCGACCTCGCCGATCCCGCGACGCCCGCGCGGCTGTGGGCCTCTGCGCAGGCGCGCCTGGACGGACGCATCGACGTGCTCGTCAACAACGCCGGCGTGTTCGAGGCGGCGCCGATCGACCTGCCGGACGCCGAATGGTCCGCGCGCTGGGCCCGCACCCTGCAGGTGAACCTGGTCGCCAGCGCTGAGCTGTGCAGGCTCGCGGTGGCGCACTTCCTCGCGCGCGGTGCCGGCGGGCGCATCGTCAACGTCGCCAGCCGGGCGGCGCATCGCGGCGACGGCCCCGACCACTGGCACTACGCCGCGTCCAAGGGCGGCATGCTCGCGATGACGCGCACCATTGCCCGCGGCTATGCGCGGCAGGGCGTGCTGGCCTTCGCCGTCTGCCCGGGATTCACCGTGACCGGCCCGGCCGAGGACTACCTCGCCAGTCGCGGCGGCGAACGCCTGCTGGCCGACATTCCGCTCGGCCGTGTCGCCGAGCCGGAGGAGGTGGCCGAGGTCGCGGTCTTCGCCGCCCTGTCCGCGCCGCCTTCCATGACCGGCGCCACGCTCGACGTCAACGGCGCCAGCTACGTGCGCTGAAGGCGCTCAGCGCCGCGCGAAGCGCAGCAGCAGCCAGC
Source organism: Coralloluteibacterium thermophilum (assembly GCF_042654365.1). Taxonomy (NCBI): domain Bacteria; kingdom Pseudomonadati; phylum Pseudomonadota; class Gammaproteobacteria; order Lysobacterales; family Lysobacteraceae; genus Coralloluteibacterium; species Coralloluteibacterium thermophilum. The sequence continues at coordinate 35,757 of NZ_JBHSGG010000049.1, read as the reverse complement.
AGGCCAGCGCCAGCAGGTTGATGCCCAGCACGGTGGTCGAATGGCCGCCGGTCGCCAGGCGCCAGGCCTGCGACGGAACGCTCCAGTCGATGTCGGCAGTGACGCGGCGCCCGAAGATCACGGTCAAGGGCGCCGCCGCGCCGGTGTGCCAGGCGTAGCTCAGCCAGGAGGTGCCGATGACGGGGATCTGCAGTCCCTGCACGATGCGCGACAGCGTCACGCCCATGGCGGCGCCCTCGATCAGCATCACGCCCGCCACGAGGGCGAAGACCGACATCAGCAGGCCGATCACCAGCATCAGCAGGCCGATGCCGCCGTGGCCGCCGGCGAGCAGGCGCAGCAGCAGGGTCGCGAAGCCATAGAAGCCGCCGGCGATCTGCAGGACGGCGACGATTCGGAACAGCAGGGACATGGACGGCACCGCGGCGAAAGCGCGCGATTGTGGCCGTGCCGCGGCGCGCGCTCAAGGCGGCCGCGCCGGATCCTGTCCCGGAGTCCCACGGCCCACCTGCCGCGAAGCGGGCGCCGCGAGGCCTCGGCCGGGCCTCAGCCGGCGACCGGGCGTGCGTGCGCGGTGTCGTGCGCGTGCGCCGGGCGCCGGGGCGCCGGCGGCACCAGCAGCGCGAACAGCAGGCCGGCGGCCACGCCGCCCATCGACATCCAGAACGTGCAGCCCCAGTCGCGCGTGGCGCCGACCAGCAGCGCGACCGGCGCGAGCTGGTTGACCAGCGGATTGGCCAGGAAGATGGCGAGCCCGCCCGCGAGCGCGAACAGCGGAATGCGCGCCGCGGCCGGTGCGCGTCGCGCGATCAGCGCGGCGACGACGAAGGCCACCAGCAGGGCGGGCAGCACCACGTAGCCGCCGTAGGTCGGGAAGAAGCCGCTGAACAGGTCGCGCCCCATGGTCTGCCAGCGCACGGAGGCGACGTCCGCGCCCATGGAGGCCAGGGCGGACAGGTTGTAGTGCGTCTGCACGAGCGAGCCCCACACCACGGCGAGGACGACGGCGAGGATGAAGGCCGGGACCACGCCCCGGACGACGGAGGCTTTCACTGGGCGATCTCCTGATGCGTGTTCGACTGGCCGACGTTTGCGGCGGTATCGGCGGCGATGCCGTTACCGATCTTCCACGTCCCGGATGGAGCCAAGGTGATGACTCGATTCCTGCTGACCCTTTCGTTGACGGCCCTGTTCGCCATCGCATCGGTGGCGCGTGCCGAGTACCGGGTGGAAACCGTGGCCGAGGGACTCGAGCACCCGTGGTCGCTGGCCTTCCTCCCCGACGGACGGATGCTCGTCACCGAGCGTCCCGGCCGGCTGCGCGTGATCGAGAACGGGCAGCTCCGCGAGGCTCCGGTCGAAGGCGTGCCTCCGGTCCTCGACGCGCAGCAGTCCGGCCTGCTCGAAGTGCTGCCCGCGCCGGACTTCGCCGAGACCGGCACGCTGTTTCTGAGCTACGTGCACGGCGACAGGCGGGCCAACCACACCCGGCTGGCGCGCGCGCGCTTCGACGGCGAACGCCTGCACGACGTGCAGCCGATCTTCACCACCATGCCGGCCAAGTCCGGCGCCGTGCACGGCGGCGGCCGGCTGCTCCTGCTGTCAGACGGCACCCTGCTGATGAGCATGGGCGACGGGTTCTTCTTCCGCGAGGAATCGCAGAAGCTCGACAGCCACATCGGCACCGTCGTGCGGATCAACACCGACGGCAGCGTGCCGGAGGACAACCCCTTCGTCGGGCGCGCCGACGTGCTTCCGGAGATCTACAGCTACGGCCACCGGCACATCCAGGCGCTGGTGTACGACCCGGCGACCCAGCGCATCTACTCGCACGAGCACGGTCCGCGCGGCGGCGACGAGCTCAACGTCCTCCAGCCCGGCGGCAACTACGGCTGGCCGCTGGTCAGCGAGGGGCGAGACTACAGCCGCGCGCTGATCACGCCGTTCACCCGCATGCCGGGGATGATCGATCCCCTCCTGGTCTGGACGCCCTCGATCGCGCCGGCGGGCATGGCGCTGTACGACGGCGACCTGTTCCCGCAGTGGCGGGGCGACCTGTTCGTCGCGGCGCTGGCGGAGAAGACCATCCGCCGCGTGTCCATGTCGGAGGACGGCACGCCCGGCGAGCAGGAGATCATGCTCGCCGACCTCGGCGAACGCATGCGCGACGTGCGCGTGGGGCCCGACGGCGCGCTCTACGTGCTCACCGACGAGGAGGACGGGCGGCTGCTGCGCATCGTGCCGCGCTGAGCGGGCCCGGAACGACGCCGCCCGCTGCGCAGGCAGCGGGCGGCGGGGGATCGCGGGCGGGCCTCGCGCCCGCGCGGACGCGGTAGCGGCTCAGCCGCCGGCCCGGACCTCGGCGATGTAGGCGTCCACTTCGCGCTCCAGCAGGGGCAGGGGCACCACGCCGGTCAGCAGCACCCGGTTGTGGAACTGGCGCGGATCGAAGCGCTCGCCGAGCGCATCGCGCGCCTTGTCGCGCAGGCGGATGATCTCGAGCTGGCCGATCTTGTAGGACGTGGCCTGGCCCGGCATCACCACGTAGCGGTCGACCTCGGAGGGCGGGATGCCGTAGTCGATCGCCTGCTGGCGGGTCCAGCGCATGGCGTGCAGGCCGGTGTCCACGACCAGGCGGCGCGCTCGGAACAGCTCGGCGTCGAGCTGGCCGAGCAGGCCCTCCGGGTCGCCTTCGTACCAGCCTTCCTCGGCGGCGAGCCGCTCGGAGTACAGCGCCCAGCCCTCGCTGAAGGCCGAGATGCCGCCGAGCGCGCGGGTCTGGCGGAACTTCGGCAGCTCGGTGTTCTCGACCGACAGCGCGATCTGGAAGTGATGGCCGGGGACGGTCTCGTGGTAGGTGAGGGTGCGCAGCCCGAACTTCGTCAGCCGGTTGGGGCGCAGCGGCATCTGGAACACGCCCGGGCGCGACCCGTCGAGCGGCGGCGCGGTGTAGCTCGCGGCGGCCGCGGCCCAGCGGTATTCCGGATACGGGCGGGCGATGACGTCGCTCTTCGGCACGATGTCGAACAGCGCCTCGGAGCGCGCCTTGGCGTCGACGATCATGGTGTCGATGTCGGCCATGATGGCCGCGCGGCCGGCATCGTCGTCGGAGTAGGCGAGGTCGCGGCTGAGCTGGGTCACGCGGTCCCTGACGCTGCCCTCGGTGCGGCCGAGCGAGCGCAGGATGGCGTCCATCTCGCCCTCGATGCGCGCGACCTCGTCCAGGCCGATCTGGTGGATCTGCTCGGGCGTGAGGTCGGTGGAGGTGAAGCGGCGCAGCTGGTGCCGGTAGTAGGCGTCGCCGCCCGGCAGGCGCCACGCGCCGGCGTCGTCGGTGGCCTGCGCGCGCTGGCCGTCGAGCATGGCGATGGCCCGCTCCCACGCGGGATAGACCTGCTCTCCGACGATGCGCGTGGCCTCGGCGACGAAGCCCGCGCGCTGCGCGTCGTCGACGCCGTCGGCGTCGCCCAGCTTGTCGTCGAGCGTGGTCACCAGCGGGTTCTGCGCCGGCGGCGTGGAGATGAAGTGCTGCATCTGCGCGATCGTCTGGTCGAGGATGAAGCGCGGCGGCAGGATGCCCTTCGCGGCCATGTCCTCGGCGCGCTCCACCGCCTCGCCCATGCGCTGCTCGAACTGGCCCAGGCGCGCGATGTAGTTGTCCGCGTCCTGCACGCTGGCGAGCGGGTGGATCACCGTCATCAGGTTGGGCAGGCCGACGTTGACCCCGCTCATCTGCTGCAGCGGGAAGCTGTAGTCGCGGAACTCCGCGCCCTCGACGATGCCTTCCAGCAGCCACTGCATGAGCTCGGCCGAGACGCGCTCGGTGTCGCTCATCGCGGCGCGGTCGAAGCGCGCCAGCTGCGCTAGGCCTTCGCGGGCCAGGGCCACCGTCTCGTCGTGGAACTCGCGGGTCTGCGGCGTCAGCTCGCGGTCCAGGCGCGCCTGCAGCTCCCCTTCGAAGAAGCGGCTGCCGGTCGAAGCCGACGGCTGGCGCTGCATCCAGGTGTCGGTGAAGCTCGCGAAGAACGCGCTGACCGAGCCGGGTTGTTCCGCACCGGCGGCCGCCGTCGTCGTCTCGCCCGCGCGTGGCGGCGCGGAGGTCCCGCCGCAGCCGGCGAGCAGGGCGGCCGACAGGCCGAGGGCAAGGGGGAGGGCGCGGAAGCGGAGGTTCGGATGCACGGGCGTGAGGTCCTCGAGACGGGCGAAACCCGATTCTAGGCACATCGCCCGCGCGGGCTGCTGCCCCATCGGTCACGGTGCGAGGGCGAGGAGTGAGTGGAGAGGAGTGGGGAACGCCCTGCACGCTCGAGCGCCCGGCTCGTTCCCCCGCCTGCGGGGAAGGCCGGGATGGGAACGAGCGCGCGCAGCGCGCTGCGTCCCTCGGCGGCAGCCAGGAGCAAGCGCTTCCGCGCTCTGGGCGGGGCCTGCTTTCGTGCTGGGAAACGTAGGCAGGACCGCTCCCGCCGGCTCGCGGGCCGGGCCGCCTGCAGGTGCCCTGCGCGTCGCGGCGCGGGCGGCGGCCGAACTCGTTTCGCCCGGGCAACCGTCGCCTGTGTCCCGCCGGCGCCTGCGATGCCCGGCCCGTTTCAAGGCGGGATGCGGAGCAAGCGCAACGGCGCACAGCGCCTCGTGCCGCCCCTCCGCTGCTGCCCGCGGAGGGACGGGGCGAGACGCGCATGGCGAGAAGCGGGAAGCAAGGTCAGGCAGCCGCGCCTTCCCTCGCCTCTCGTTCCTCATCCCTCATTCCGCGCCCATCGCCGTTACGGCGAGTCGCCCTGCACGCGGAACGGGACGTTGGCGTAGGCCGCGTGTCCCTGGCCGTCGTGCGCCTCGACGAACAGCCGGTAGTGGCCGGGCTGCGCGGGCGCAGTCAGTTCGACCGTGCCGGGCGCGGTCTCGGTGAAGCGGACAGCGACGTCGGGCGGGACCTCCTCCGGGTCGCCGCCGACCGAGGTGGCGGTGCTCTCCTCGAGCACGCGCCAGCGGAAGGTCAGTGGGTCGCCGTCGGGATCGATCGCCTCGATGCGCGCGGTGTAGGTCCGGCCCGGGTGCAGGGTCACGCTCTCGGTCGCGGTGCGGCCGTCCAGCGTGGGCAGGCCCACCTGCGGGCTGCGGTTGGACGGCCACTCGCCCGTCCACAGGTACTGCATGGCGTCCACGCGCGGCGTCGCCTCGCCGGTCGGCAGGAACAGCCCGTACCAGGTCGGCGTGCGCTCCTGCTTCTGGCCCCAGAGAAAGACGTAGCTGCCCAGGCCCTGGCGGCGGTCCGCGGCGATGGTGCCGCGATAGCGCTCCACCAGCAGCTCCGCCTTGCGCGTGGCGGTGTCCTCCACCGCGGCGCCCCACTGCGTCAGCGGGCTTTCCCAGTGGCCGGTCGGGCCCCACTCGGTGACGACGTAGGGACCGGTCCAGTCGCTGGCGGCCAGCTTGGCGGGCAGGGTGTCCAGGTCGCCGTAGAGCTGGATGCCGAGCAGGTCCAGCGACGGCGCGCGGGCCTTGATCTCGGCGATCAGGGCCGGGTCGAAGCCGGCCAGGGTGGTCATCACGGGATGGTTGGGATCGACCTCGTGGATCATCCGCACGATGCCCTCGACCGCATCCCATACCGCGGGGTTGGTCGACTCCAGGTTCAGTTCGTTGCCCGCGACCCACACCAGCAGGGCGGGGTGGTCCCTGTAGGCCATCACTTCGCCGCGGATGCGCTCCAGTTGCGCCGCGACCGCGGCCGGGTCGTCGTAGTCGAAGCCGTGGCGCTCGCGCGCCACCTCGATGCCCATGGCCACCCTCAGCCCGAGGCGCTGCGCGGTGTCGAGCAGCGCGCGCGTCTCCTCGACGGTGGCGCCCGGGCCCCAGGTGCGGATGGAGTTGCCGCCGCGTGCGGCCAGTTCCTCCATGCGGCTCGTGCCGCCGGCGCCCTTGACGTAGAACGGCGCGCCGTCGACGAGCAGGCGCCATGCGCCGTCGTCGTCCTGCGCGAGGCGCACCACCGAGGGCGCGCTCTCCGGCGTTGCGGCCGTCGGTACGGCGAAGGCGACGGGCGCGCACAGCGCGAGGGCGACGAACAGCAGGGACATCGGGCGCATCGAATTCCTCCGGAACGGCAGCCATCTCATGATGGCAGGAGAGCGGCGAGGATGCTCCGTCGCCGGCTATCCTTCCCGACTCGAGCGGGCGTGCCGCAGATGGGGAGACGTGGGATGACGCGATGGATCCTGGCTGTACTGCTGTCGATAGGTCCGGGAGTACCAGGAGCCGTCGGTAGCGATCTTGCGAGCAGAGAGTCGGTATACGAACTGCTCGAACTGACGGAGGCCAGGAACCTCCTGGACTCGACGATGGCGCAGATGGAGGGATATCTGGAGGCTGCCACGGCGCAGGCGCTTGCCGGCCGGGAGCCCTCCGTCGACGAGAAGGCGATACTGAAGGCGCAGCATGCGAGGCTGCTGCAGGTCTTCGGCGAGATCATGAGCTGGGAAGCTCTGGAGCCCCTGTACGTGGAAATGTACGAGGAGACCTTCACCCAGGAAGAGATTGAGGGTCTGCTCGAGTTCTATCGGAGCGACCTGGGACGTGCGATGGTGACGAAGATGCCCGGGCTCATGCATCGGACCGTGTCGCTGGTGCAGGAACGCATGGCCGCTGCCCAGCCGCGGCTACAGGAGATGCAGGCGGAGATGATGAAAGACATCTCGAGGATGCTCGAGCTGCGGAACGCGCCGCCCGTCCTTCAACAGGATTAGTCGGGAAGGGTACGTATCGGCGTTTCACCAACGCGTGCGCGAGGTGAAGGCGGCCGCTTGGCAGCCGCCTTGGCGCATTTCCCGTGCAGAGCGGCGGGTCCCCCGCCCACCGCCGTGCCGTCAGGCCCGACGCCCGCCGTTCCCGGCGGTGGTGCCGGGGCGGGCGATGGGGACGTCAGAACACGACCTGGACGTTTGCCGCAGGCATCTCATCGACGAGGACGTTGCAGTCACGCCCTACTTCCACGGCGGAGAAGGTGAGCGCCGCCGCGCGTATTTCTTCTTCCGTCGCGTCAGGAAGAGCGCGCCTTGCGAACGCGATCCTGTCGGCCGGCGGCTCGTCGGGCCTCTCCAGTTGCGGGGTGCAGGTCAGCGAGATCTGGTGCCTGCGATAGGTGCCCGATACCGATTCGGCGACCTCGTCGTCGATTCCCCTCAGAACCTGCCGGCGGGAGACGAGCAGCCTGTACACGTCGTGGCTGAAAAAGCCCTGTGTGACGCAGAGCGAGGCGGGCGTCGAGCGTCCCCGGAGTTCGAGCGAGAGGTCGGCGCAGACCTCCTGGCGTATCACTGCGCGCAACGGCTCCGCAGAGGTCGCGTCGGGAGACGAAAGTGCGAGCAGAGCGCCCAGGCATGCAGCCGCTTGTGTCTTCTTCATGGCGTTTCCGTGTGAGTGAGGTTTCTTCCTGTTCCGGTCGCCTGGCCGCAGCGGTCGGAGACGGGCGTGCCGCGCCTCGTTCGGCGCGAAGCCGTGCGGGAACGCCGTGTGGATCGTCGCGTTCATGGGACCCCGTCATCGTCGATCGCGCCTCCGGTGTCCGAGCCGGCAATGGCGAAACGCCAGGAGGAGAGGACACGCAGTGCCCATGACCGACGCGCGGATTAAAGCAGTCGATGCGGCTTGCGGGGAGTAGGGACTATCCCGACGCCGGCGGCTCAGTCCCCCGTGCCTGGCGGGGTGCGGCGGTACACGTTGTCGAAGCGCACGTTCAGGCCGCCGCAGAGGGCGTTGTCGTGCACGACGAGGAGGTCGGCGCCCACGCGCTCCATCCAGAGCGTGCAGCCGTTGCCGTCGCCGGGCTCGTCGATGCGCACGCGGTTGCGCTCGGGCCGGCCGGTGCCGTGCACCTCGCCCACGTTGACGTTGCCGGCGATGCCGTGCCACGTCGCCGCGCCCGTCACCGCGATGCGTCCGTCGTCGAGGTTGCGCACCTGCAGCGATGCCGTGTCGTGGAACGTGCTCCAGTCGCCCTCGAAGTCGTCCGGCGTCGTGGCCGGTTCGACCGCGATGCGCGCGGCGGGCAGCCAGCCGACGAAGGCGCGGTCGGTGCCGGAGTACCACACGCAGGTCCATTCGCCGTGCGCGTGCGCCAGCAGCACCGCGTCGCCCGGAACCAGGTAGGCCCGCTCGCGGCAGCCATCGCCGTGCGGGCATTCGCCTGCCGGCCAGTCGCGATGGAAGTGCACGCGTGGACCCGGGCCGATCGTGCCCATGCGGAAGCCGCCCTCGTACTCCGGGAACAGGCCGTTGCGACACGGCGGCGCGTCCTCCGTGCGTGCGGGCGCGGCGATGGCTGCGCAGGCGAGGAGAAGGACGGGCAGCAGGCGCATGGGCGGGACGTCCAGGTCAGGGATCGTCGTGCGAGGCGCAGCCGTCGCCCGCGAGGGGCAGCCAGCCGATCGTGCCCTCGTCGAACACGGGCAGCTCGGTGCAGGTCCGGGTCGTGTCGCCGACGACGCCCTGCACCGTGCGCGCGGTCTCGCTGCGGATGCGGATTGGCGCGCTCCCCGGGGCGGCCTCCTGCCAGACGTCGATGCGGATGCGCGACGGGTCGAGCATGCCTTCCGGCGTGGTCGGCGTGCAGTGGGCCGCGACGTCCGGGTCGAGCGTCGGGCGGCCGGCAACGTCGCGGAGTGCGCCCTGCCAGACGATGCGACCGTCGGCGTAGTCGGGTGCGACGTAGCACCCGCGCAGCTCGCCATCGACGCGTACCGGCATCATGTAGCTCTCGTCGCCGTCCACGTGCTCGAGCTCGCCGTCGCGCCACCGGAAGATGTCGACCCCGTGCCTGCAGCAGCCGTCGCGCCAGGTGTGCCAGACCAGGCGGCGCGCGGCGTCGAAGTTCGGCGTGGTGACCTGCAGCAGCGAAGCCGGCGCGCGTGCGAACCGGCCGGTCGCGGGATCGTACAGCCAGGCGTCCATCGGGATGTTCGGCCCGGCCGGCAGGAACTGCGCGATGGCGATGTCCGGCCAGCCGTCGAAGTCCATGTCCACGATTTCCGGAGTGAAGATCCCGCAGCTCCCGGTCGATTCGGTCTCCAGCGCCTGCACCCGCTCGCCGTCGCGGTAGAGCCGTATCCCTGTCACCGTCGGCAGGTTGCCGCAGCCCTGCGTGTCGTCCGGCAGCGCATCCGCGACCAGGCGGATCTCGAAGGGGAAGGGCGGTGCGTCGTCCGGTGCGACCGGCTCAGGGCGAGCGGCAGGACGCGGCGGCCGTCGGGGCTGCGCCAGGCGCCGTGCGGCAGGCCGTCGATCGCATCGAGTTCCCAGTGGCCGGTGGCGGCGGCCTCCGTGCGGGCAGCGCCGGCATCCTCTTCGCTCAGCACCGCGCCGCCGTCGACGGCGCGTCCGCGGAGGTAGAGGCGCCAGCGGGAGGCCTCGGTGCAGGGGGCGTAGCAGTAGCTCCCGCGGAGGAGGTCGGCGACGCGTTCCAGCTGCACCTCGACCGTGCGGCTGCCGAGCGTGCCGACGTAGCTGCGCGACCAGACCGGGAACTCGACGCCGTCCGCCGGCGCCTCGCCCGCGCGGCCGACGGCCGGTGCCGCCAGCAGCACGGCGAGGAAGGCGGGCAGCACCCGCCGGCGGGAACCCGCGGGGCCTCCGGGCGAAACGGTAGGCGACATGCACGTCCTTGGTTGCGGCCGTCGCGGGTGCGCCGGCGGGCGGAAGTATGCGCGCCGGCGGCGGTGCGGTCAGTCGGCCTTCGGTCGCCAGATGCGGCGCGTGCGGGCGCCGAGGGCGCCGAGGGCGTCGAGCCGTTCGCGCCAGACGAGATCGGCGACGACGCCCGCGCCCGCGCACGCCGCCAGCAGCACGGCGACCGCGGGCTGTCCCAACAGCCAGGGCACGCAGGCGAAGGCAAGCAGGGCGCGGGCGAGCAGCCCGAAGCGGCGTCGCGAACGCGGCGCCGCCATGAACGCCCAACCCGCGATCGCCGCGGAGGCCAGGGCGAAGGCGGTGCCGCCGGGGGCGACGCCGCGCTGGTGGAGGACGACTGCGGCGAGCGCGGAGGTCAGGCAGAGCGCGGCGAGCAGGCCGCGCTCCAGCGCGGCGCCGAGGCGGGAGGGTGCGGGTTCCAGGATGACGGGCACGGACGGGTTCCTTTTCCGATGGGTGCGATGCGTCGCCGCGACGCCCACGCGGGGCGCCGCGGTCGTGGGCTCAGCCCTGGGCGTCCTCGTCGTCGCCCATCACGACCTTGCGCTGCATGGCGTCGAGGTAGGCGTCGGCTTCCGCGACCGAGGTGAAGATCTCGTTCAGCGGCACGGCCTTGACGAGGTCGAAGACCTTCTGGATCTGCGGCTGGGGATTGACCACGACCACCTTGCCGCCGCGCGCGGAGAGCGCCTTGCGCGCCTTGAAGATCGAGCGGATGCCGGCGCTGCTGATGTACTCCAGCTCGGCGAGGTCGAGCACCAGGGACCGGGTGGCGCCCGCAAGCAGCGGCGCGAGCCTGTCGTCGAGGGCCTGGTAGGTGTGCGTGTCGAGGCGGCCTTGCAGGGCCACGTGCCGGATCTGGTCGCCGGTAGACAGGATGCGGATGTCCAGGCTCATGCGGGTTGCTCCATGGGGATTTTCAGTTTCACGCGCAGCAGGTTCTGGTCGCCTGCGCGCTCGTAGTGCAGTTCCTCGGCGAGCTGGCGGATCAGGTACAGCCCGAGGCCGCCGACCGGGCGGTCGAGGATGTCCGCGTCGAGGTCGGGCTCCTCGCTCTCCAGCGGGTTGAACGGCGCGCCGCCGTCGCGGAACTCCAGGCTCAGCACGCCGTCGTCGATCGACAGCTTGACCGACAGCTCCTGGCCTTCGCCAGCGCCGCCGTGCTCGATCGCGTTGCTCGCGAGTTCCTCGACGATCAGGCGCACGTCGCCGCGCACGCCGGGATCGACGCTGTGGCGCTCCAGGACCGCGTCGAGCGAGGTGTTGAGGTCGTCCAGCCGGGCGTACTCGCCCGGGACGATGAGGCTGATCAGCATGGTGCGTCTCCGTTGTCCGTCGCATCGGCGTTCCGGCGGATCGCCAGGATGGTGATGTCGTCCGACTGCGGCGCGCCGGCGGCGAAGGCATGGACCGCCGCCAGCAGGTGCCCGCAGTTCTCGTCGGCCGCGCGGTCGGCCCGCAGCGCCGCCTGGAGGCGGTCGTCCCCGAAGGCCTCGTCGTCCGCGTCGAAGGCTTCGGTGACGCCGTCGGTCCAGGCGATCAGGCTGTCGCCGGGGCCGAGCCGGCCGCGCCAGAGCGGGAAGTCCTCGTGGACCTCGAAGCCGAGCGGAGGGCCGCTGCCGAATTCGAGGCGCTCCGCGCGGCCGTCCGCGCGCAGCAGCAGCGGCGCTTCGTGGCCGGCGCTGGCGAGCATGCAGTCGCCGTTGCGCAGGTCGATGCAGCCGATCAGGGTGGTGATGAACATGCACGCGTCGTTGCCTTCGGCCAGCAGTTGCGAGGCGGTCGCCAGCACGTCCCGGGGCGAGGCCGCGCCCCACGAGGCGGTCTTCAGGATGGCGTCGCTGCGCGCCATGAACAGCGCGGCGGGGATGCCCTTGTCGGACACGTCGCCGATGCCGAACCAGAACACGTCCTCGTCGACATGGTAGCCGTAGAAGTCGCCCCCGACCTCCTTGGCCGGCTCGATGGCGGCGTGGACGTCCAGCACGAGTCCGGCGGGATGGACGATGCGCCGCGGCGGCGGGACCATCGAGCGCTGGATCTCGCGGGCGATCGACAGCTCGCTCGCCAGCTTCTGCCGCGCGGCGCTCATGGTCTCGATCTCCACGAGCTGGCGCTGGATGGAGGTGCGGGCGTCGTCCAGCGTGCGCGCCAGGTAGCCGACCTCGTCGTCGCGCCCGGTGTGCGGGACCGGGCGCTCGTACTCGCCGTTGTCCAGGTGGACGGCGGAGACGGTGAGATCCTCCACCGGGCGGCTGATGCGGTAGGCGAGCCGGTGCAGGGCCAGCAGGCTGAGCAGCGCCGCGAGGGCGCCGGCGGCGATCACCATCGCCAGCACCTGGTACAGGCGGCCGAGGATGCTCGCGTAGGAGACCGACATGATGACGCTGCCGCCGCTGACGCCGTTGGGTTCGACCGCGGTGAAGTAGCGCGTGCCGTCGCGCGGGTCGGTGTGGGAATACGAGAAGGTCTCGCGCCGACCGATCGGTCCGGTCAGGGGCCCGAGGTCGTCGCGGCCGGCCCGCTCGATGTAGTCGTTCAGGGTGTGCGTCAGGGCGATGCCCGGCTCGGGGTGGATGGCGATGAGCCCTTCCGGCGCCACCACCGCCACCTGCCACCCCGGCTGGGCGGCGTGGACGCCCGCGAGCGCTCGCATGCCGTCCAGGGTGAAGTCCATGCTGACCATGCCGCGCGGCCGGCCGTCGTCCGTCCCGCTCCGGAGCGGCTGGTTGTAGGTGATGGCCCAGATCCCCCCGGCGGTCTCGTTGAGGTAGGGCTCCGACCACCATCCGTCGGAGGAGGCCAGCGTCCGTCGGTACCAGTCCTGCGATGCGTAGTCGTAGCCGGTGGCGATGAAGTCGCGGTCGCGGCCGGTCTCCGAGACGTAGTAGGCGAAGAGGCGTTCGCCGGGCAGCGTCGGCTCCAGCGCCAGCATCGCGCCGGTGGCGCCGGGCGTGGCGTCGATCATCGCGCGCACCATGGACACCAGCTGGTCCGGTGCGAGCCGGGTGTTGTCGATGGTGTCGGCGATGCCGTTGCAGGTGACCGCGACCATGCGCAGCGCGTTGCCGATGCGCTGGGCGGCCTCCCGCGTTTCCTCGCGGATGTTCCGCTTCGTCTCCTCCAGGACCAGGTCGCGCGCGAAGCCCGCCGCGATCAGCAGGGCGAGCAGCAGCAGCGCCATGGTGATGGCGCCGGTCCAGAGGGTGATGCGGGTGCGCAGGCTGTGCCGCCAGGGCACCGTGATACCCGACCCCGGCGCCGCCTGCTTGCCGTGGATCCGAAACTCCTTCGGCATGCGTTCTCCTGATGCCCGGCGGGGATGATAGGGCGTCCGTGTGTCAGCCGGCGGCCGCGGCAGGCGGAGCGCCGCGCGGTCCTGGGTTCGTGTTCCCGCCCGGAAGGGACGGCGGGCTTTCTGACGTACGCGTTGCCGCGGCGCTCCGCGCGGCCGCCGGCAGGGTCGCGATGCTGCGATGGAGCCGCGCCTTGGCTGCGGCCGGGGTGGCCACGCCAGGTGTCAGTGGCCCCGCCGGGCATATCGGGAGCGGGTGGATGCGGTCCTCCGCGAGGGATGCTCCCTCGGCCGCGGGGCGTTGCCGCGGCGCTCGTCGTCAGTCTTGCAGCGCCGCCGCAGTGACGGGCACGCCCTGGCGGCGCAGGGTGGCGCCGATGCCGTCGAGGCTCCGCCTCGCCTCTCCGTGGAGCAGGTCCGGGTCGCCGTCGAACAGGTAGTCCTGGAAGGTGGCGCCGTTGGCGTCCGTGGCGCGCGGGTCGGCGCCGGCCTCGAGCAGGCGCAGGGTCATCGGCAGGTCGTTGATCGCGGCCGCCTGGTGCAGCGGCGTGGTGCCGTTGCGGTCCGCGGCGTCGAGACGCGCCCCGGCTTCGAGAAGGCGTTCGACGTTGCGCGGCAGGCGCGCCCGCAGTGCGTCGATCAGCGGCGGTGCGCCGGTGACCGTGTTCGGCTGGTCGGGCGACATGCCGTGGGCGAGGAGGGCGTCCAGCCACCAGGTCTCGCGGCCCATCGCCGCCAGGTGCAGCGCGGTCTGGCCGTCGCCGTTGCCGCGCGCGGGGTCCGCGCCCAGCGCCAGCAGCCTGCGGAAGGTCGTGCGGTCGTCGCGCAGCATCGCCCATTGCAGGAGCGGCAGGCCGTCGTCGTCCACCGCGTTCGGGTTGGCGCCGCCGGCGATCAGCTCTCGGGCGAGCGCCTCGTCGCCGTCGTGCAGTGCACGGGCGAGCGGGGCGGCGGTCGGGTTGCCGAAGGAGGTGCTGTCGGTCATGTCGGGAGTCTGCCGTGCGCATCCGGTGCCCATCACCAGTGCGAGCGCGAGCCCCAGGCCCGCGCGTCCGGGTGCGCATCGGCGGCGGACGGGCATGGCGAAGGCGGGGCGCATGTGCTCACCCTACACGGGGCGCGCGGGCGGGTGCGAGTGGCTTCAGCGTCCGAAGGGATTGAACTGGCCGAGCCAGCGCACGCCGTCGCCGATCGCCTCGCCGGTGCGGCGGACGCCGTTGCCGACGGTGTCGACCGCACGCTGGGCGCCGCTCCCCACGGCGTCCAGCACGGCTTCGGCGCCATTGCCGAGCCGGTCGGCGCGCTCCGAGACCCACTCGCCTGCGCGGGCGGAGGCGTCGCCGATGGCGCTGCCGGCGTTCTCCACGGCTTCCGCCAGCGGCCGGGTGGCGTCGCCGATGCCGAGGCGGTCGCCGACGTCGCGGAGCATGCTGCCGCCGAAGTCGGCCGTGTTCCGCAGGCCCTCGCCGGCGGTGCCGATGACCGTGTCGGCCACGTTGCCCACCGTGTCGATGCCCGCGTCGAGCACGTGGCCCGCGACGCGCGCGCTGCCCTCGACCACGTCGCCGCGCGCGAACGCGGTCTCCGCGACCTGGGCGATCTCGTCGCGCGTCTCGCGGAGGGTGCCCAGCACGTTGCCGCCCAGCTCGGCGCCCTGGCGGATGCCCGTGCTGAGCTGGTTGAACTGCAGCGTGCCGAGGTTGCCGGCGGTATCCCCGAGCAGGTTCCCGCCCACGCCGATGACCGTCTCCAGGCCGTCGCCGGCGAGGCCCAGCCCGGTGTCGATCAGGTACGCGGCACCGTCGGCCACGGTGCTGGCGGTCCGGCCGGTGGCCTCGAGGATGGCCGACGTCAGCGGCGACAGCGGGTTCGGGTTGGCGATGCGCACGAGCTGGCCCCCCACCACCAGTGCGCGCTCCAGGCCGTTGCCGATGCCGCTGATCACGCTGCCGAGGCCGCTGCCCGCGGCATCGAGACCATCGTCGACCGCGCTCCCCACGCGCTCCGGCAGGGTCGGGCGCAGTGCGGGATCCCAGGCGCGGTTGTCGCGCAGCGCGTCCACGTAGGGCGCGCCGTCCCCGCCGCCGCCGTGGAGGTCGATCGGATTGAAGGCCGAGCCCTCCGGGCGCGCGACCCGCAGCTCGCGGCCGACGGCCTCCGGCGGCGAGCCCACGAACGGCAGGCCGGGGATGTCCTGCTGCACCCCCGTCAGGACCTCTCCGTCGACGACGTAGCGGCGGATCTGGCCGCTGTCGGCGGCGGCCTCGCGCACCGCGTTCGGGTTGAAGCCCAGCGAGCGCAGTGTCTCGTCGCTCAGGCCCGCCGCATTGAAGGTGATGCCGGTGGCGCCGGTGGCGAGGGCGGCCGCCGAGGCCAGTCCGCCGCCGAGCGAGTGCCCGGTGACGATGACGTTGCCGTCGCCGAAGACCCGTTCCGCACGCTGCGCGAGCGCGATGGCGTCGCTGTACTGGCCGCTCTCGAAGCCCAGCCCCTGCAGTGCGTTGTGGCGGCCGTCGCCCGAGGGCCCGAGGCCCCAGTCGTCGGTGCCGCGGAAGGCCACCACGTACTCGCCGCTGTCGTTCTGGAAGATGGCGGCGTCGAATCCGTTGCGCGTGCTCAGCAGGGCCGGGTCGATGGGGATCGCGTTGCCGTCGGCATCCACCAGATGCCGGCCGTCCTCGCTCGGCTGCAGCCGCGTCCAGCCCGCCTCCTGGAGCGCCTGCTCGGTCTGCGGGTTGTCGGCCGCGTAGACGTCGTTCGCCATCAAGGACGCGGCGTAGTCCAGCTCCCGGTCCGGCACCGTTCCCGCGGCCCGCCCGCTGAAACCGCCGTCGCCCTGCGGCCAGCCCGCAGCCTGGTTGGCCGCGCGGAACAGCGACGACGCCGCCGATAGGGACGGGGTGACGAAGGGCGAGACCGCATTCACGGAGGACATGGCGCGAGATCCGGAGGTCTGGATGTCGGCACCGTACGGTGCCCATGTCGCAGCCGGGAAGCTGGTGCTTACCCTAGGCGGCGACCTCCGCACGCAGTTGCGCGCAAATATTCATGAGTGGACTCGGCGTCATGGTGGCTTCGCGGCCCGGGCTGCATGCATACGGCGGAGGGCAGGGTCGGCGCGAAACACCGACCGCATCGGGTCCCGCTCACTGCGTGCCCGCGGTCGATCGGATCCGAGAAGCGCGCATGTGGCGCATCACGGGCGGGTCCTTCCGGATCCCTGCCGGTCGCTTCTCACGACCCCGATGCGCACGTCAGGCCGGGGTCGCGTCCGGGGCTGTCCGCGCGTCGCCGCTGGCAAGCAGCTTGGGGCGTCGGAAAAGAAAGAGGATGGCGCCGAGAGGGATCGATGCCTGCAGGATGCTGGGCGCCCACTCCGACCATGTGGCACCAGCGGCGAGCAACTGCACGGTCAGGAAGTTCACGCCCACCTCGCCAGTCGCCAGATCCGCAGAGAATCCTCCCAGGCCGAGGAGGATGAAGATGATCCAGGGCCACTTGCGCCCGCGCAGGCGGCTCCGTATGCAGAGCGTGAGGGCTGCGAGCACCAGAACCGGCGCGAGCGCGGTGCCGGCGACGACGAGGTAGGTCTTCCAGCTCCATGCCTCGGGGCGCGCGCGGCTCGCGTCCTGAAGCGACGTCGCCCGCGGCTGCACATGCAGGCCGAGCAGGACGTCGTCGCGCGTCTGCACGATCACGAGGAGCCAACTGCTTCCGAAGTCGTACTGGTAGGTCAGCGTGAGGGACGGGCTGGTGCCGATCGAGCGGTGGGCGCCGACCAGTTCCACCGTGAGTGGGGCGGACGAGGGCACGAGACGCGCCATCGCCGCGAGTGCAGCGGTCGCCTGCGGCCCGCGCAGCGGAGCATCCAGGCGGCGTTCGATCGGCTCGAGATCCCCTTCCTGCAACAGCGCGACGTAGCGCTGCGCGGTGGCCTGTTCCGCTTCGGTCGCGATGCGCTGGAGCAGGTCCCGCTCGCTACAGGCGGTCAGGAGCACTGCAAGGAAGGCGATCAGCAAGGCACGGAGCATGGGCGGGCGATTCCGGATGTCGAAGGGCGAGCGCACGGGCTCGGAAGGTGGGGACAGTGGCTGCGTCCATCGCTGCGTGGCGGGGCGCTGCACGCCTGGACGCTCGTAGGCCGATGGCCTCTCGCGTCCTCCGGGCGAAACGCGACGTCACGCCGCTGGCTCGACCGTCGCTACGGGCGGGTGGTGGGTCCGCGTCATCACCAGCCTGCCCATCGCCCGCGTCATCCCCACATACAGCAGCCGCGCCTCGGCCGCGGGGTCGGCGTCGGGCGGGAGGGGCTGGTCGAGTCCCATCAGGTACACGGTCTCGAACTCCAGGCCCTTGCTGGAGTGCAGGGTCACGAGCTTCACGCTCGGCGGGCCGTCGAACAGGGCGCCCTTGTCCTTTCCCGTCGCGCAGCGGTAGGGCACGCGCAGGCGGGCGAGCTGCTTCTCGATCTCGCGGCCGTGGGTCCAGCGGTTGCGATAGAGCACGGCCATCCGGTCCGGGTTCTCGCCGTCGTCGAGCGCGTCACGGATGCGGCTGGCGACGACCTCGGCCTCGTGGCGGACGGAGTCGCAGTCGATCACCTCGGGTTCGGGGCCGCGGCGGCCGGCGCTCTCCGGCGGAATCACGTGCGGGCTGTCCTCGTCGCCGTCGCCGCCATCCAGGAGGTCGCCGGCGAAGGCGCGCGCGGCGGCCAGGATCTCCTGCGTGTTGCGATAGTTGAGCCGGAGGACGGTGGTGCGGCCCTTGGCCTGGATGCCGACGCTCGCGAAGCTGAACTTCCGCCGCTTCGGCGATGCGTAGATGGACTGGGCGTCGTCGTAGAGGACGAGGAGCGAGTTGGTCTCCGGGTCCACCATCTGCGCCACGAGGTGCAGCCAGTCGGGCTCGAAGTCGTGGCCCTCGTCGATGAGCACCGCACCGTACTGGCCACGCGGAATGGCCTTGGCTTCCACGCCGTCGATGACGGCCTGCACCTGGGCGGCGAAGTAGGCATCGTCGGGGTTGGGCGGGCGCTTCGGGCCGCGGACGGCGTAGGTGCGCAGCATGTCGCCGCACCAGGCGTGGAAAGTGCGCACGCTGACCTGCGCCTGCAGGCCGCGCGCGTCGATCAACTGGGCCAGGCGCGCGGCCAGCGTGCGGTTGTAGCAGAGCACCAGGATGGGCTTGTGCAGGCTGCGTGCGAGGTGCAGGCAGCGATAGCCGAGGATCATGGTCTTGCCGCTGCCGGCCACGCCGTGGATGAC
Organism: Coralloluteibacterium thermophilum; assembly: GCF_042654365.1. Classification (NCBI taxonomy): domain Bacteria; kingdom Pseudomonadati; phylum Pseudomonadota; class Gammaproteobacteria; order Lysobacterales; family Lysobacteraceae; genus Coralloluteibacterium; species Coralloluteibacterium thermophilum. Next base: position 17,520 of record NZ_JBHSGG010000049.1, on the reverse strand, counting down.
CCGGTGGCCGTCGCCCAGGCTGCGGGCGAGCTGTTCCTGCTGGAGGTCCATCACCCGGACGAGGTCGGGGATGGCGACCGGCTGCTCCTGGGCGAGCTGGTCGTCGGCGAAGATGTCGCCCTGCGTGGGCGAGGTGACGCGGATCTCGGGGAACAGGTGCCAGCGGATGCGATCGATCTGCGGAAGCGTCAACGGCTCGCGGAACTGGATGGGGAACATGGCCCACAGCCGCTCCTGGAAGGCTTCCGCGTCGGTGCTCTCGAGCATTTCGTCGCGGCAGATGGCCATGTGCGGAGGGATGACGTGCTCCAGCTCCATCTCGTCGAACTGGGCGCGGGTGATGCCGGTCAGCGCCACGCCGTGGCCCATCGGTACGCGCAGCTTGCCGGCCCAGCGGTGGCCTTCGGGCTGGCGCAGCGCCGGGTCGCGTTCGAGCACGGTCTGCAGCTCCAGCATGTACTGGCGTGCCTGCAGTACCGGGTTGAGCGTCGTGACCAGCCCGCGCTCGGTGAGCAGCTCCGCACTGGTGCGGTCGATGCGGTGCAGGGTGTCGGGCTTCCAGTCCTTGACCTCGAGCACCAGCAGGCCGCGCTGGGGGTGCAGTACCACCACATCGGCCTCGCGCCGGCGCGGGCCGATGTTCACGCTCACCCAGACCAGGTAGTCGTCTTCGAGTTTCTCGTCGAGGCGCGTCGCGAAGCGACGCTCGCCTGCCTGCATGCGCGTGGGCCAGCTGTTCCGTCCCGGAATCGTCGTCGCCATCCACTCCCCCAAGTGGTTCCCGTCCGTGGCGCAGCGGAGTAGGGCACAACCGCGAGGGGTTGCGCAATCGGGAGCGGCCCTACAACCGGCGAGCGGACCGCACCGGAGGCTCATGCCGCGCGGCGGGCATGGAGAAAGCGCCCCTGCGCGTTCATCCGGGCGGCGGTGACGGCGGCGAGCCGCGGGTCTACGTGCGGAGCAGGGCGATGTGGGCCGCACCCGCGGTGTACGGCTAGGCCCGTGCCCTCAGGTCGGGGGATCCTTCTGGCGGGTGCGCGAGACGGCGCTGACGATGCCGATGCCCAGGAGCACGATCACGCCGACGACGATCCACTGCGTCGACAGGCCGGCGAGGTGCGCGCCGTAGGCGAGGCCGCCGATCAGGACCAGCATTCCTGCGATGTAGAGTCCGAAGGAGGACATGGACGGAGCTCCTGCCGCGAGGGCGTGTGGATGGTGGCCGGAGCGTGCACAGGCCGCCGTGGAAGCGGCGTTGGCGCGACGGGCGGAACGGGCCCCGCGGGAACGGTGCGTGCGGCCGCTTCCGTCCCTCGCACGGCCGGGCTGAACATGGCCCGGGACCGGCACCGCGGCCTCACAGCCGGCTGCCGCCAAACCGGATACCCTGTCGCCGCGCCACCCCGCCCCCCACCAGCCGGGCAATCGGACACACAAGGAGAAGTTAAATGGCAACGAAGAAAGCGAGCGGGTCGAAGTCGAGCGGATCGAACGCGCAGGGCGGGCTCGCCCGGCCGGTGAAGCCGTCGGCGGACCTGGCGAAGATCACCGGCCCGGACCCGCTGCCGCGCAGCGAGGTCGTCAGCAAGATGTGGGACTACATCAAGAAGAACGATCTCCAGAACCCGCAGAACAAGCGCGAGATCATCTCCGACGACACCCTGCGTCCGATCTTCGGCGCGGACAAGGTCACCATGTTCGAGATGAACAAGCTGCTTTCCAAGCACCTCAGCTGATCTGCGACACCGCCTCGCGGGCCACGCCTGGCGTGGTACCGCGGGGCGCGGCCCTGCCGCCGCTTCGTTTCCCGCAGCCGGGCGGCTCTTCATCGGGGCCGGCGGGTGCGAGGTCAGGGCGTTCCAGCCTCGCGGCACCGTCGTCGCTCCCCCTGTTCCGGATTCCCTGCCCCGTGGCCCGACCCGTCCGTGGGCTCAGGCCGCGCTCGCCGGCTGGGTGAGCCGGGCGAGGCACTCGGCGAGGTCCGAGGCCCGGAAGGGCTTGGCCAGGCGCGGCAGGTCCGCGGCGATGCCCTCGCTCTCGGCGTATCCGGAGACGATCAGCACCGCCAGTTCCGGCCGGGCGCTGCGCAGGCGTCGGGCGAGGTCGGTGCCGTTCATGCCCGGCATCAGGTGGTCGGTCACCAGCACGTCGGGTCGCAGCCCTTCCGCCACGCGCCGCAGGGCGGCCTCGGCCGAGGCCGCCTCGACCACGACGTAGCCGAGGTCGGACAGCATGTTGGCGGTGCTGAGCCGCACCAGGTCCTCGTCGTCGACGAGCAGGGCGATGCCGGCGAAGCTGCGGTGCTCCGCTTCCGCCGCGGCGGAGGCCTCCTCGACGGGGGACGCAGCGCGCGGCAGCCACAGCTCGATGTTGGTGCCGACCGCGAGCCGGCTCTGGATGGTCAGGGCGCCGCCGAGCTGCGAGACCAGGCCGTGCACCATCGACAGGCCGAGCCCGGTGCCGCGGCCGACCCCCTTGGTGGAGAAGAACGGCTCGATGGCGCGGGCCTGGGTCTCGGCGTCCATGCCGATGCCCGTGTCGGCCACCGACAGCCGCACGTACTCGCCCGGCGGCAGCCGGCTGCGATGCCCCGGGCCGACCTGGGCGCGCGTCACCGAGATGCTCAGCGTGCCGCCCGCCGGCATCGCGTCGCGCGCGTTGACGCCGAGATTGAGCACGGCCATCTCCAGCTGGTTGGCATCCACCTGCGCGGGCGGCACGCCGTCGGCCACGTCGACCTCCACGCGGATCTGCGGCCCCGAGGTGCTGGCGATCAGGGTCGCCATGCCGCCGACCAGGCGCCCGACATCGACCGGCGCGGTCTGCAGCGGCTGCCGGCGCGCGAAGGCGAGCAGGCGATGAACCAGGGTCTTGGCGCGGTCCGCCGCCTGCAGGGCGGCGCCGATCAGGCGCTGGTCGCGCTCGCCGCCGACGCCCTTGCGCTGGAGCATGTCGAGGCTGCCGATGATCGGGGTCAGCAGGTTGTTGAAGTCGTGCGCGACGCCGCCGGTGAGCTGGCCCATGGCCTCCAGTTTCTGCGCCTGGCGCAGGGCGTCCTCGGCCTCGCGGCGCTCGGTGGTCTCCACCGCCTCCGGCACGATCGCGGTGACCGCGCCGTTCTCGTCGACGATGGGGCGCATGGAGAAGTCGAACCAGCGCCAGCCGGCCGGCAGCTTGACGAAGATCTCCTGGCGGTAGGTCCGGCCCGCGGCCACCCGGCCGACGGCCTCGCGGATGGTCTCGGGCATGCCCGGGGTTCCACTGAACCAGGGCGCTTCCCAGACCCGCAGGCCCACCACGTCCTCCCTGTGCGCCTCGATCGGGCGCAGGGCCGTGGCGTTGACGTCGAGGATCGTGCCGTCCGGCGCCAGCAGGCCCTGGAAGGTGTAGCTGGTCTCGAAGGCGGCGCGCATCCGGGCCTGGTTGGCGCGCAGCTCGCCGGTGCGTGCCGCCACCTGCTGTTCGAGCGTTTCGTTGAGCGCGCGCAGCGCCTGCTCGGCCTGCTTGCGCTCGGTGTTGTCGAGGTAGACCGTGGTGGCGGTGAGGGCGTGGCCGTCGATGTCGCGGAACACCTGGCCGCGGCCGTAGAGCCAGCGGACCTCGCCGTCGGGCCGCACGATGCGCATGTCGACCTCGAAGAAGGTCTGCCCGGCCTTCAGGATCGCCTCGCGCTCGGCGATGATCCGGTCGCGGTCCTCCGGGTGGTACTGCGCGCGCAGGTCGGCCAGGGTCAGGCGCCGCCCGGGCGGGTGGCCGAGCATCTCGGCGAAGGCCTCGGAATGCCGGATCGTGCCGTTCACCGCGTCGAAGGTGACCTCGCCCATGCGTCCGGCCTGCAGGGCCAGGCGCAGGCGCATCTCGCTGTCGCGGCGCTCGGTCTCGGCACGCACGCGTTCCAGCGCGTCCCAGATGCGGGCGGCGACCAGCTCGATCAGCGCGATCTCCTCCGGCAGCCAATGGTGCGGATGGGAGACGTTGACGTAGAGCGTCGCGCGCAGCACCCCGTCGCGGATCATCGGCACCGACACGAAGGCGCGCGTGTCCACCCTGCGCCAGGTCTCGTGGACCTGGGCGGGGTCGGCCAGGACGTCGTCGCAGAAGTCGGTGAGGCCGCGCCGCTGGCGCGCGATGCTCTCCGGCCCGAACTCGGACAGCGCGAAGCTGCCCAGCAGGGGCGGGACCCCGTCGGCGTAGCAGGCGTCGAGCAGCACGGTCTCGCCGTCGGCCTGGACCTGCGCGTAGCCGACCCGCTGCGCACCGAGGTGCAGCGCCAGCGCCTCGACGGCGGCGTCGATCAGCGCCCGCGGCGAGGCGAGGTGGCGGAGCCGGTCCTCGAGCATCACCCGGAACGCCTGCCGGCGCTCGCTCAGCACCTTGGCGGTGGTCTCGGCCACGGCGCAGAAGATGCCGGCGATGCGTCCCTCCTCGTCGCGCACCGGCGAGTAGGAGAAGGTGAACCAGGCCCGCTCCGGGAGGCCGCTGCGCTCGATCACCAGCGGCAGGTCCTCGCGATAGATCGCCTCGCCGGTCAGCGCCGCGTCCACCAGCGGGCCGACGTCCTCCCACACCTCGGCCCAGACCTCGCGGAAGGGCCGGCCGAGCGCGCCGGGGTGCTTGGCGCCGAGGATCACGCCGTAGGCGTCGTTGTACAGCAGGCCCAGCTCCGGGCCCCAGGCCAGGAACATCGGGAACTTCGACTGCAGCACGAGCCCGGCCAGGGTCTGCAGCGCCGGCTGCCAGGCATCGGGCGGCCCGAGAGGCGAGCCCGACCAGTCCTGCGTGCGCAGCTGCGCGCCCACCTGCCCGCCGACGCTGGCGACGTCCGTGGCAGCCGGGCCATGCCAAGGGCGTTCGAGCACGAGTGGAAGCTCCCGGTTCGGAGTGAAGGTGACCACGCAGCCTAGCGTGTTTTTCGGCAGGCGCCGGTGAAGTCCGCGTGGTGATTCCGCCGCCCCGCGCAGCGCGCGCTCCGGCGGCTCGTGACCCCGCGGCGACGGCGTCGCCGGCATGCTCCGGCGGACCCCAGATCCAGGAGCGCGCGCATGGTCCCGTCCCGTACCGTCCTCATCACCGGCGCCTCCAGCGGCTTCGGGCGCGGCGTCGCCCTGCGGCTCGCGGAGCAGGGCTTCAACCTCGTGCTGGCCGCGCGCCGCGGGCACCTGCTCGAGGAGATCGCCCGCGAATGCGGCGGCGACGTGCTGACGATGACGGTCGACGTGGGCGAGCCCGCCGACATGGAGAAGCTCGGCCGCGCCGCGCTGGCGAAGTTCCCCCGCATCGATGTGTGGATCAACAACGCCGGGGTCGCCGCCCTGGGTCCTTTCGACGCCATCCCGCTGCGCGACCACCAGCGCGTGCTGCAGACCACCCTCGGCGGCGTGGTCAACGGCAGCCACGTCGCGCTGCGGCACTTCAGGCGCATGCAGTCCGGGACGCTGATCAACGTCGCCTCCATGCTCGGGCGCACCCCCGCGCCGTACTACGCGTCCTACTGCGCGGCGAAGTACGGCGTGGTCGGGCTCAGCGATGCGCTCCGCCAGGAGGTGCGCGCCGCCGGGCTGGACCGCGTGCGGGTCTGCACGGTGCTGCCGATGGCGGCGGACACGCCATTCTTCGACCACGCGGCCAACTACACCGGGCACAGCCTGCGGGCCTATCCGCTGGCGGATGCCGACGAGGTGGTCGACGCCATCGTCGGCCTGGTGGCGCGCCCGCAGGACGAGGTCACGGTCGGCCTGACCGCGACCGCCGCGGTGGCGGCCGAGCGCTTCCTGCCGAGCATCGCGCACGCCGTGAGCGGGGCGCTCCAGCACGGCCTGCAGATGGAGGAGGCCCCGCCCGCGGATGTCAGCGAGGGCAACCTGCACGCACCGCTGGCCATCGGCACCGGCGTGCACGGCACCATCCGCGCTCGGATCCAGGCGGAGGAGGGGAGGTAGGAAGGCGAGAAGTGAGGCATGAGGAGTGAGGAGCGAGGAGTGCGGAACCTCCCCGCTCACTCCGGAGGCTCACTCCCTCGGCTTCGGTACGTCGAGGTTGGTGCGGCGCTGGGTGCCGCCGTGGAAGTTCTCCTTGCGCGTCTTGGGCGTCTGCTGGGTGTTGCGGTCGCCGGAGGAGTGGTCGTACTCCGCCGGGGCGTCCTCGGTGGGGCCTGCGGAGGGCGGGCGCTTCTTCTCGTCGTTCATGGCGGTTCTCGCAGTGGTCACAGGGGCGGCTCGACGGTCTGCTGGTAGGTGCCGACCAGCGTGCCCTTGGCGATGACGTGGCCCGCCGCGGCGGCGAGCACGGTGTCGCGGTCGGCGCCCGGCGGGGCATCCAGGCGCTCGACGTCGAGGGCGAACACCTGGAAGTGGTAGCGGTGCGGCAGGTCCCCGACCGGCGGGCGCGGGCCGTAGTAGCCGGGCATGCCGCGGCTGGTGGCGCCCTGCAGCATGCCTTCCGGCTCGGTCAGGCGTTCCTGTTCCTGCAGGCCCTGCGGCAGCCGGGTGACGTGCGCGGGGATGTTCCATGCGACCCAGTGCACGTAGGGCGTCACCGATCTGGCGTCGGGGTCTTCCATGATCAGCATGTAGGAGCGCGCACCCTCCACCGGCGTCCAGGCCAGCGCGGGCGAGACGCCTTCCGCGTATTCGCTGAAGCGCTGGTGCAGGGGCCCGTCGGGCTGGAAGTCGTGCGAGGAGACCTGGATCGTCGCGCCGCCGTCGCCGCGCATGGCCGTCTCCTCGCGCTCCGACGCCAGCGGCACGCCGCTGCCGCGCTGCGCCTGGGCCTGCATGGCGGTCGCCGGCGGCGACAGGCTGCCGGCCTGGCGTCCGCCCGCCTCGTAGCGGATGCGGTAGATGCTGCCGTTGCCGTCGTCGCTCATCAGCAGGGCGCCGTCCGGCGCCACCGCGAGACCGACCGGGCGTGCGAAGTGCGTGCGCCCGCCGTCGGTGAGGAAGCCGGTCACGAAGGGCTCGATGGCCTGCGGCTCGCCCCGCTCGAAGCGGATGCGCACGATCTCGTAGCCCGAGGGCGGGCGTCGGTTCCAGGACCCGCGCATGGCCACGAAGGCGTCGCCGGTGTACTCCTCGGGGAAGTTGCCGCCGGGGTAGAAGACCATCTGCATCGGCGCGGCGTGCGCGGTGTAGCCCATCACCATGGGCTCGCTCATGTCGCGCCACTGCTCCTTGGTGATCCCGCCGTCCGGCGTGGTCCACGGCGTGATCGTGCCGCTGCCGCCGACGTGCGGCCAGCCGTAACGCTTGCCCTTCTCGATGCGGTTGAGCTCCTCGGGGTGCTCGTCGTCGCCGAGGAAGTCGGTGTTGTGGTCCATGCCCCACAGTTCGCCGGTGGCGGGGTGCCAGCCGAAGCCGACCATGTTGCGCAGGCCGGAGGCGAAGATCGAACGCTGCCTGCCGTCGGCCGAGACGCGCAGGAGGGTGGCGTTCTCGGGGTTCGATTCGTTGCAGGCGTTGCAGGTCGAACCGGCGCTGTAGTAGAGCCAGCCGTCCGGGCCGAAGGCCATGGTCCGGTTGGGGTGCTGGCCGGCGTCGGGGAAGTCGCCGGCCAGCAGTTCCAGCTGGCCGAGCGTGCCGTCGGGCTGGATCTCGCCCGCGTAGAGTTCGGTCGCCGTCGCGATGTAGAGCCTGCCGTCGTGGATGGCGAGGCCGTGCGCGCCGGGGCGGTTGGCGACGGCGATGGGCGTGCCGTCCGCGCGGCCGTCGCCGTCCTCGTCCTTGAGCAGCAGCACGTCGCCCTGGTCGCGCCGGCTGACGTACACGTGGCCGGCGGGAGAGACCGCGAGGATCCGCGGATTGCGCAGGCCGGTGGCGAACGGTTCCACGGTGAAGCCCGGCGGCACCTGCAGGCGGGCGATGCGCTGCGGCGTCGGGTCCACCTTGTCCGGCTTGACCACGTTGGCGGCGATGCGGGCGTCGGTACCGTCGCCCTGCTGGGCGGCGACGGTGCCGGCCGCGAGGGCCAGGAGCAGGGCGGGGAGGGGGCGACGGGCGGGCATGGCGGTCGGTCCTTCGGCGCGGGCCTGCCATGACGCAACGCCGCGCGTCGCCGCATCGTGAGGGCGGTTCAGGCTCCCCGCACGGGCACCGCGCCGGCGTTCCGGGGCCGGATCGTCCACAATCGCCAGCCATGTTCCGACTGCCTGCACTTCTTCTGCTGCTCGCCTCGGCCGCCGCGCCCGCCGCCGGGCTCCGCTTCGCCGACGCACACCTGCACTACGTCGACTTCTTCCAGGAGACCGAGGGCATGGACGCCCTGTTCGAAGCCATGGACGCCGCGCGCGTGGACGAGGCGGTGCTGATGGGCGTCCCCGTCGCCAAGAAGTGGGACGAGGACGAGCCGAAGCGCCCGCGCTACTACGAGGGCGACGACGCGCCGCTGTACTGGTACTCCGCCACCGATGCCCTGCTGGCCGAGGCGGTGCGCGCCCTGCCGCCGGCGCGGCGCGCGCGGCTGCATCCCTTCCTCAGCGGCTTCAACCCCAACGACAAGAACGCCGACGCGCACGTCGCGCGCATGCTCGACCTGTACCCGGACGTGTTCGTCGGCATCGGCGAGGTGTTCACCCGCCACGACACGCTCACCGCGCTGACCCAGGGGCGCACGCCGCGCATCGACAGCGAGGCGATGCAGCGCGTCTACCGGCTGGCCGCGGAGCGCGGCCTGCCGGTGCTGGTGCATGCCAACCTCACCAGCGTGCGCGAGCGCGAACCGCTGTACCTCGGCGAGGTCGAGGCGGCGCTGGCCGCGCACCCGCGCACCACCTTCATCTGGGCGCATGCCGGCACCTCGGCGGCGATCAACCGCAGGCAGGGCGAGATGCCCTACCTGTTGCCGGTGCTGCGCCGGCTGATGGATGCGCACGACAACCTGGTGATCGACCTGTCCTGGTCGGTGCTCGACCACGTGCTCGACGACGAGGGCGCGCCGCGGCCGGAGTGGCTCGAACTGGTGCAGGCGCACCCTCGGCGCTTCGTGCTGGGGTCGGACGTGGTCGGCCGTTTCGGCAGCCTCGGCGACAAGTTCGAGGCCTTCGCGCCGCTGCTCGACGCCCTGCCGCCGGACGTCGCGCGCGGGCTGGCGCGGGACAACCTGCGTGCGCTGCTCGCACGCGGGGCGCCCGCGGGCGACTGAGCCGCCGGGCGGCGGAAGTCAGGCCGAGAACTGCAGCCGCGCCAGGTCCGCGTACAGCCCGCCCTGGGCGATCAGCTCGTCGTGGCGGCCCTGCGCGACGATGCGGCCCTGGTCCATCACCACGATGCGGTCGACCCGCTTGACCGTCGCCAGCCGGTGCGCGATGACCAGGGTGGTGCGGCCCCGCATCAGCGTGTCCAGGGCGTCCTGCACCAGCCGCTCGCTCTGCGCGTCGAGGGCGCTGGTGGCCTCGTCGAGCAGCAGCACCGGCGCGTCGCGCAGCACGGCGCGGGCGATCGCCACGCGCTGCTGCTGGCCGCCGGACAGGCGCACGCCACGCTCGCCGAGGTAGGTCGCGTAGCCCTCGGGCATGGCTTCGATGAACTCGTCCGCCGCGGCCGCGCGCGCGGCGGCGCGCACTGCCTCGTCGCTGGCGTCGATGCGCCCGAAGCGCAGGTTCTCGGCGGCGGAGGCGCCGAACAGCACCGGGTCCTGCGGCACCAGCGCGAAGGCGCCGCGCAGGTCCGGGAGGGCGAGCGTGCGCAGGTCGTGCCCGTCGAGGCTCACCATGCCGCTCTGCGGATCGTAGAAGCGCAGCAGAAGCTGGAACACCGTGGACTTGCCGGCGCCCGACGGCCCCACCAGGGCCACGGTCTCGCCCGGGCGCACGCGCAGGTCGAAGTCCGCCAGCGCCGGCCGGTCCGGGCGCGTCGGGTAGTGGAACGTCACGCCGTCGAAGGCCAGTTCCCCGCGGACCGGCTGCGCCAGTGCCTCCGGCGCTTCGGGCGAGCGGATGCGCGCCGGCGAGTCCAGCAGCTCGCCGATGCGGCCGAGCGCACCGGCGGTGCGCAGCAGTTCGCCCCAGACCTCCGAGAGGCCGCCGACGGAGCCGGCGGCGATGACCGCATAGAGCACGAACTGGCCGAGCACGCCTGCGTCCATGCTGCCGTCGAGCACCGCGTGGGCACCGGCCCACAGCACCAGGGTGATGGCGCCGAAGGACAGCAGGATCACCAGGGCGGTGAGGATCGCGGTCATGCGGATGCGGCGCAGCGCGGTCGCCAGTGAGGCGCGCACCGCGTCCAGGTAGCGCGCGCTGGCGCGCGGCTCGCCCGCGTAGGCCTGCACGGTGTGGATGGCGCTGAGCGACTCGCTGGCCACCGCGGTGGCGTCGGCGATGCGGTCCTGGCTCTCGCGCGAGAGCCGCTCGACCCGCCGGCCGAGGACGACGATGGGCAGGATCACCGCCGGGATCACCAGGGCGGTGAGGCCGGCCAGGCGCGGGCTGGTGACCAGCAGCATCACGCCCGAACCGAGCAGGGTCACGCCCGAGCGCAGGGCCAGCGAGAGCGTGGAGCCGACCATGCTCTGCACGCGCTCGGTGTCGGCGGACAGACGCGAGACCAGCTCGCCCGAGCGCGTGGTCTCGTAGAAGGTCTGGTCGAGCAGCAGCAGGTGGTCGTAGAGGTGGGTGCGCAGGTCCGCGGCGACCCGCTCGCCGAGCAGGGTCACGCAGAAGTAGCGCGCCGCGCCGGCGAAGGCGAGCAGGCAGGCCACGCCGAACAGCGCCATGAAACCGGTGTTGAGCAGCGCCGGGTCGGTCTGCCCGAAGCCGCGGTCGATCATGAAGCGCGCCGCCACCGGCAGCGCCAGGGTCGCAGCGGAGGACAGGGCCAGGAACACCAGCCAGCCCGCGATCAGCGCGCGGTGGCGGCGCGCGAAGGGCAGCAGGCGGCGGTAGGCGGAGAGCTTGCCGCGCGGGGCGTCGTCGGCGGCCGCCGCGCCGCGGCGTCGGCCGCCCCGGCGTGGCGCGGGTTCGGATTGGGACACGGACTGTCTGCGGTCGGGCGCCGCGGCACGCGCTGGGCGCCGGCGACGCGGGTGGCGGGAGGAAGCGGCAGGAAACCTGCGGCCGCGCATCCTAGCCGGGGAGGGCGGGGTTTGTCGTCGGGAGGCGCGGGAAACGAGCGGAACGGCCGGCGGCCTGTCCTCGTTCCTCACTCCTCATGTCTCACTCCTGACCTCTCACTCCTGCTTCGGGCCCAGCGCGGCCGCCACGATCTCCCGCGCTTCCGCCTGGATGGCCGCGAGGTGCTCGGCGTTGCGGAAGCTCTCCGCGTAGATCTTGTAGATGTCCTCGGTGCCCGACGGACGGGCGGCGAACCAGCCGTGCCCGGTGACCACCTTGACGCCGCCCAGCGCCGCCCCGTTGCCGGGGGCGTGGGTGAGGGTGGCGACGATGCGGTCGCCGGCGAGGGTGTCGGCGCGCACGGCATCGGCGCTGAGCCGGCCGATGGCCTGGCGCTCGGCGTGCGAGGCGGGCGCGTCCACGCGGGCGAAGAACGCCCGGCCGAGGCGCGCTTCCAGGTCGCGGTAGAGCTCGCCGGGGTCGCGTCCGCGGCGCGCGGTGATCTCCGCCGCGAGCAGGCCGAGCGCGATGCCGTCCTTGTCGGTGGTCCAGGTGCCGCCGTCGCGGCGGAGCAGGGTGGCGCCGGCGCTCTCCTCGCCGGTGAAGCCGAGGCTGCCGTCGAGCAGGCCCTGCACGAACCACTTGAAGCCCGCCGGCACCTCGACCAGGCGACGGCCGAGGTCCGCGGCGACGCGGTCGATCATGGCGCTGGAGACGGCGGTCTTGCCGATGCCCACGTCCTGGCCCCACTGCGCCCGTTCGCGGAACAGGTAGTCCACGCACACCGCGAGGTAGTGGTTCGCCGGCAGCAGGCCCACGCTCGGGGCGACGATGCCGTGGCGGTCGTGGTCGGTGTCGCAGCCGAAGGCCACGTCGAAGCGCTCGCGCAGGTCCAGGAGCCCGGCCATGGCGTACGCGGAGGAGGGATCCATGCGGATCCTGCCGTCCCAGTCCAGCGGCACGAAGGGGAAGCGCGCGTCGATGCCGGTGTTGGTCACCGTCAGGTCGATGCCGTGGCGCTCGGCGATCCGTCCCCAGTAGTGGATGCCGGCGCCGCCCATGGGGTCGACGCCGAGCCGCAGCCCCGCGCCGCGGATGGCGTCGAAGTCGACGACGCTGGCCAGATCCTCCACGTAGTCGCCGAGCAGGTCCTGCCGCACCACGCGGCCGTCGCCGCCGCCGCGGCGCACGCCGTCCAGGCCGGCGGCCAGCAGCGCGTTGGCGCGCTGCTCGATCCACTTCGTGGCGTCGGCCTCGGCTGGCCCGCCGGTGGTCGGGTCGTACTTGAAGCCCCCGTCCGCCGGCGGGTTGTGCGACGGGGTGATCACGATGCCGTCGGCCAGGCCGCGCTCGCGCCCGCGGTTGTGCAGGAGGATGGCGTGCGAGACCACCGGCGTGGGCGTGTACTCGCTGTCGCGGTCCACGCGGACCTCGACGCCGTTGGCGGTCAGCACCTCGATCGCGGTGGCGGCCGCCGGTGCCGACAGCGCGTGGGAATCGCGGCCGAGGTAGAGCGGGCCGTCGATGCCCTGCTCGCGCCGGTAGTCGCAGACCGCCTGGGTCACGGCCAGGATGTGCGCCTCGTTGAAGCTCGCCCGCAGCGCGGAGCCGCGGTGCCCGGAGGTCCCGAACGCGATCCGCTGCTCCGGGTCCCCGGCGTCCGGCCGTGTGCCCGCATAGGCATCGGCGAGCGCCTGGAGGTCGACCAGGTCGGCGGGGGCGGGCAGGGTTCCTGCGCGGGGGTGCGTGCTCATGGGGCGAAGCGGCTCCTTCCAAGGGTAGCCGGCAAGCCTACCCCGTCGCAGGTGAAGCCGCCGGTTGCGCGGAAGCGGAGCGGAAGAACGTGAAAATCACGTGACGGAAGCGGCCCTAGGCGATTGTTGCGCAACCCGTTTTCTATTTTTTCGCGCGTGTCATAATCCGCCGGCTCCGGGCCTGCCGCCCTCGCCGCAGGCCCGTTCCCCGAACAGGACTCCATGACAGGCTCACCCGCCTACGGCCAGTTCCGCACACGCATGATCATGCTCGCCGTCGCGGTGGTGCTGATCGTGACCCTGCCGTTCTGGATGACCCGTGCGGGAACGCAGCGCGCCCTCGACGCCGCGGCCTGGGTCTCGCATACCTCGGAAGTCAGCAGCCTGCTCAACGAGCTGCTGTTCCTGTCCCGCGACACGGAAGCCCTGGTCTACCGCAAGCGCCTCGGCATCGAGGTCGACAGCGACGTCGCCGTCTTCGAGAACAACCGCGAGGCCGTCGAGGCCGCCATCGACAGGCTGGCGCAGATGACCCGGGACGATCCCGTCCAGCAGGGGCGGATCGGCGAACTGCGCGCGGCCATGCAGGGCCGCCTGCGCCTCCAAGGCGAGGCCACGACCGCCTATGCCGCCGGCGCGATGGCGGCCGGCGACGCCGCCATGGTCACCGGCCAGCGGCAGTTCCGCATCCGCGAGATCGCCGACCAGATCGTGGACGACGAGCGGGCCAAGCTCACCGAGCGCCAGGAGATCGCCGCGCGCGACGCCCGGCAGCTGGGCTACATCAACCTCGGCGCCATGCTCGCCCAGCTCGTCCTGCTGGGCCTGGTCCTCCTGGTCTCCGAACGCGAATTCCGCCAGCGCCTTGTCGCCGAGCGCACGTCGAAGCGTGCCGCCGCCCAGGCCCAGGCGATCTTCGAGACCGCGCGCGAGCCGATCGCGCTGATCGACGCCGACCTGAACCTGGTCCTGCACAACGACGCCTTCTCCGAACTGTACGGGCTGGAGGACGCCGAGCGCGACAGCGCGCTCCCCATCGCAGAGGTCGGCAACGGGGTCTGGGCCGATCCGGTGCTGACCCAGCGCCTGAAGGAGGTCGTCGCCCGCGACCGCGAACTCTGGGACTACGAGCAGCGCTTCCGCGACGTGGACGGCAACGACCGGGTCATCCTGCTCAACGCCCGGCGCATGCGCCTGCCCGACAGCCAGGACCGCGCGGTGCTGATCACGGCCAGCGACGTGACCGTGCTCAAGCGCGCCGAGGACTCGATCCGCGACCTCAACCGCCAGCTCACCGGCCGCGTCGACCAGGTCACCGAGGTCAACCGGGAGCTGGAGGCCTTCAGTTACTCCGTCTCCCACGACCTGCGCGCGCCGCTGCGGCACATCGGCGGCTTCGCCGACAAGCTCAAGCGCCACCTGGGCGAGGCGGTGGACGAGAAGACCGCGCACTACCTCCGGGTCATCAGCGACTCGTCCGCGCGCATGGCCACCCTGATCGACGACCTGCTGGTCTATTCGCGGCTTGGCCGCGGCGCCATGCGCCTGCAGCCGGTGGACATGCAGGCGGTGGTCGAGGAGACCCGCGCGATCGTCATGGCCGACGCCGGCGAGCGCGACATCCGCTGGCGCATCCAGCCGCTGCCCGTGGTCATGGGCGACGAGAACATGATGCGCGCGGTCTGGCAGAACCTGCTCGGCAACGCCGTGAAGTACAGTGCCAAGCGCGAGGTCGCCGAGATCGAGGTGAGCTACCGCAAGCTCGACGACGGCACCCTCCAGTTCTCGGTCAAGGACAACGGCGCGGGCTTCGACATGGCCTACGCCGACAAGCTGTTCGGCGTCTTCCAGCGCCTGCACAAGGCGAGCGAGTATCCCGGCACCGGAATCGGGCTCGCGAGCGTCCGCCGCATCCTCGCCCGCCACGGCGGCCGGATCGAGGCCGAGGCCGCTCCCGACGCCGGCGCGACCTTCCGCTTCACCCTTCCCACCTCAACCACCTGAGGCCAGCACCACAATGAGCAAGACCATCCGTACCATCCTGCTGGCCGAGGACAGCCCCGCCGACGCCGAGATGGCGATCGACGCGCTGCGCGAAGCCAACCTGGTCAACCCCATCACCCACGTCGAGGACGGCGTCGAGGCGCTCGACTGGCTGTTCTCCCGCGGCAACTTCGCCGACCGCGGCAGCGAGCCGCCGGCGGTGGTCCTGCTCGACATCAAGATGCCGCGCATGGACGGCCTCGAGGTCCTGCGCCAGATGCGCGAGGACGAGCGCCTGCGCAAGGTGCCGGTGGTGATCCTGTCCTCGTCCCGCGAGGAGAGCGACCTGGCGCGCAGCTGGGACCTCGGCGTCAACGCCTACGTGGTGAAGCCGGTCGACGTCGACCAGTTCTTCCGCGCCGTGCAGACGCTCGGCCAGTTCTGGGCCGTCCTCAACGAAAGCCCCATCGAGATCTGACCTTGCCACTGCGACGCCGTCTCGCCGAGGTCCATTCCGGCCCCATCCGCGTCCTCCACCTGGAGGACGACCCGCAGGATGCGGAGCTGGTCGAGGACCTCCTGCGCGAGGAGAACCTCGACATCGAGGTCCGGCATGCGGACGATGAGGTCGGGCTGCGGGAGGCCCTGGCCGAGTTCAAGCCCGACATCGTCCTCTCGGACCTGTCGATGCCCGGCTTCAGCGGACATCGCGCGCTCGCCATCGTGCGCGAGAGCGCCCCGTCGCTGCCGTTCCTGTTCGTCTCGGGAACCATGGGCGAGGAGGCGGCCATCGAGGCGCTGCGCCAGGGCGCGACCGACTACATCCTCAAGAGCCAGCCCGCGCGGCTGGCGCCGGCCACCATCCGGGCCCTGGTCGAGGCCGCGGACCAGCGCGCGCGCGACCAGGCCGAACAGGAACTGGTGCGCTCGCAGCGCTACGAGAGCCTGGCCCTGCTGGCCGGCGGCCTGTCGCACGACCTGCGCAACATCCTGCAGCCGCTCCTGATCGCGGCGCCGATGATCGCCGAGCGCGCCGGCACCGACCAGGGCGTGGTCAAGTTCGCACGCATGATCGAGACCTGCGCCAAGCGCGGCATGGACATGGTCGCGTCGATGCTCTCCTTCGCCCGTGGCGCCCGTCAGATCAACCCCAGCCTGCCCGTCGGGCAGCTGTTCCGCGCCACCGAGCTGCTGCTGCAGGGCACCCGGCCGCGCAGCATGGCGCTCAGCGTGCAGTTGAGCGACGACGGGCTCGCCGTGGCCGCGAACGAGACCGAGCTGCAGCAGTGCCTGCTCAACCTCTGCCTCAACGCCATCCAGGCGATGCCGCCCGACGGCACGCTGACGCTGGCCGCGGACGTGGCGGAGCTGGAGCAGGCCGACATCAACGCGGACGAGCCGGCCGTGCCGGGCCGTTACCTCCGCCTGTCGGTGATCGACACCGGTGTCGGCATGAGCGAGGAGGTGCGCGCGCGGCTGTTCACGCCGTTCTTCACCACCAAGGAAGGCGGCACCGGGCTCGGCCTGCTGTCGTGCCGGCGCATCGTCGACAACCACCAGGGCGTGATGCGCGTGCACAGCACGCCGGGCGTGGGCACCCGCTTCGAGATCTACCTGCCGATGGCCCAGGCCGCCACCGAGCGCGAGCGGCAGGACTACGACGGTCGCGGCCGCCATGTGCTGGTGGTCAGCGAGGAGGCCGGCCGCCTGTCGATCGTCGCGGACGGCCTGCGGCTGCACAACTACCGCTGCACGCTGGCGCGCAGCGGCGCCGCGGCGCTGGTCTATCTGGACGACGTGCCGAGCGCCGAGGTGGAGAGCGAGGGCGCCGAACAAGGCCTGCCGCATGCGGTCGTGCTCGACGGCGAGATGCGCCTGCTGCCCGTCGCGCGCGTGCTCACCGAGCTGCGGTACCGCAACTATGCGGGGCTGGTGGTGCTGGCGGGGGCCGAGGACGTGCCGGAGGCCGCCCGTGCCGGGCTGCAACTGGTCGAGGTCGGCCAGACCGGCTCGCTGCCGGATCTCCTCGCCGCGCTGGACCGCCTCGGCAGCCCGCAGGACACCCGGAACTGACCGGCGTCTGCCGCGCGACGTGCCGGCCCGCCAGCGCCTGGGCCGGCCAGCGGGACGGAAAACGCCCGACGCGGTGTGTCTGCGCGCGCCGCGCCGTCGACCTGCTGGTCGTGCGGCGGTGTCAGCGATCCGCCCGCAGGTCGGCCTCGGCCGCATCGGCCAGGGCCTCGATGCGATGGGCGTCGGAGCGGGGGAGGTTGCCCGTCCGCGCGGCCTGGACCACGGCCTCGGCCTCGGCGGCGTGGGGCGAATCCGACGTGAAGTGCGCGGCCAGCGGCTCCAGCGAGTCCTGCAGGTCGCGGTAGCCCACGTCGATGCCCTTGCGCATCTCGGAGGCGTGGAAGCGGGCGAGTTCGATGGCGTCGCGTAGATCCATGGCACCTGCCTGGTCGGGGGACTGCGCCGAGTATTCCGGCGCGGGTGCATCGTGGGCGTGGAGGCCGGGTGGGAAGTGAGGGATGAGGAACGAGAGGCGCGTGCGATTCGCTCGTCTCCGCGACCCACGCCTCGCGCAACGCGCTTCGCGTTCACCCCCATCCCGGGTTTCCCCCGCAGGCGGGGGAAGGAGTGGATCGCGCGAGCGTGGAGTCTTCCGTTCCGCCGTCGGCACGAAGCACCGCTCTTACCCCCTCCCCCGCGGACAGCGGGGGAGGGTTGGGGAGGGGG
>NZ_JBHSGG010000048.1:0-91724 GCF_042654365.1 Coralloluteibacterium thermophilum | reverse complement strand
CACTCCTCATGGCCTTGATCGGCCTTCTCGTAAGTGTCCGTGAAAACGGGGGTGAACCCGGTACATCACGGTCGTCGAGGTACGTGTACATATCTCCCCGTCTCCGCAAAGACATTTCGGATAGGGGTCTCCACCTCCGACCCGGGGCGGCCAAGGAGACTGCACGCCATGCCTCAGCACGGTCCAGCTTTCACCGCCACTCGCCAGCTTCCAGTCCCTGTGGACGAATCTCGCAGGACCACAAGCGCTCACATGAGAGATGTCCTGCATCAGTGACAGGACTATCTCATTCCATTCAAATGACATTTTCGTCGCACTTAGATCCGTGTTTGGCTGCGGCATCTGATGCAACCCAAATGCGGCCAGGATCTCCGTTCCGATCCGCACCACCGCCTCCCACCACGACAAGGGAGCGGAGAGCGGACGGTGCATCTCCATGCCTTCGCCCGGGTCGTCCTCTCGCTGTGCCGGATTGACGCCTGCGAACCCGCCGAAGGGAGGGCTCGCACACAGCTTGGCGATCGGATGTCGTACATCATCATTCGTCACAACGCCCCGGTTGGCGTCCACGAAGTTGCGAATGGTCGCCGCATTCGGGTTGTTGTTTACCATCTGACACAGGGCGTTCACCCCTAGAGCGCGTGTCTCGTCATAGCAATCTGGGTCGGTGATGAAACGGAGGACCGTGCTGGCGGCGAGGTAGTAGATCCGTACCGGCTGGATATGGTGGTAGGTCCAATCTCCAAAACGCGGCGTGCTGGTGTTCATATCAGCCCGAGTCCGGATCCTGACATCGATGGTGACGTTCGAGCGCGCGTTTTTCTTCGCCATTGGATTGACGCTCCTTTGTTTTCGCAGATCTCGGCTGCTGTCCTCATGCGAGAAGACCGCAATGAGGATCAAATCGGCCTTGCCTTATTGCAACCTTCAACCGGTTTCAGTCGAAGCTGTACGTGAATCCGCCTTCGTCTACGCCGACCTGAACACCTCCAACCTGCGCCCCGCCCATCAGGCGAATCAAGAACTCCCGCGACACGTCCGGCAGCATCGTGTTGGTCAGAATCGCATCGATCATCCGCCCGCCCGATTCGCTCTCGGTGCAGCGGCTCACCACCAGCTGCACGACGGCGTCGTCGTAGTCGAAGGGAATCCTGTAGCGCTGCTCGACGCGCTGCTTGATGCGGTTCAACTGCAGGCGGACGATCTTGCCGAGCATGTCGTCGGACAGCGGGTAGTACGGGATCGTGACCAGCCGTCCGAGCAGGGCCGGCGGGAAGATCTTGAGCAGCGGCTCGCGCAGGGCCTTGGCCATGCCCTCGGGGTCCGGCATCAGCTCCGGGTCCTTGCACAGGCTGGCGATGAGATCGGTGCCGGCGTTGGTGGTGAGCAGGATGAGCGTGTTGCGGAAGTCGATGCTGCGGCCCTCCCCGTCCTCCATCACGCCCTTGTCGAACACCTGGAAGAACAGCTCGTGCACGTCGGGGTGGGCCTTCTCGACCTCATCGAGCAGCACCACCGAATACGGCTTGCGCCGCACGGCCTCGGTGAGCACGCCGCCCTCGCCGTAGCCGACGTAGCCCGGAGGCGCGCCCTTGAGCGAGGAGACGGTGTGGGCCTCCTGGTACTCGCTCATGTTGATGGTGATGAGGTTCTGCTCGCCGCCGTAGAGCGCCTCGGCCAGTGCCAGCGCGGTCTCGGTCTTGCCCACGCCCGAGGTGCCGGCAAGCATGAACACGCCGATCGGCTTGGACGGGTTGTCGATGCCGGCGCGGCTGGTCTGGATGCGCCTGGCGATCATCTCCATCGCGTGGTCCTGGCCGATCACGCGCTGCGCGAGCAGCTCGGGCAGGCGCAGCACGGTCTCGATCTCGTTGCGCGCCATGCGGCCGACCGGGATGCCGGTCCAGTCGCCGACCACCGCGGCCACCGCCTGGTAGTCGACGGTGGGCAGGATCAGCGGCGTCTCCCCCTGCAGCTCGGCCAGCTCCGCCTGCACCTTCTGCAGGCGCGCAAGGAGTTCGCCGCGGTCGGGCGCGTCGGCGTCGCTGGGCGTCTCGATCTGCCCGGCCTCCGCCTCGGCCTCGGCCTCCAGCGCGCTGCCGGTGCCCTCCACCGCCGAGGCACCCGCGCGCAGGGTCGCGCGCAGCGAGAGCAGTTCGTCCACCAGCCGCTTCTCGGCCTCCCAGCGCTGCTGGAGGTCCGCCAGGCGTGCACGCTCGGCATCGAGCGAGGCACGGCAGGCGATCTTGCGCTCGACCACGGGGATGCCGATGGCCTGCTCGCGCGCGATGATCGCCAGTTCGGTCTCCAGCGACTCGATGCGGCGCTGGCAGTCGTCGACCTCGGCCGGTACGGCGTGCAGGCTCACGGCGACGCGTGCGCAGGCGGTGTCGAGCAGGCTGACCGCCTTGTCGGGAAGCTGGCGCGCGGGGATGTAGCGGTGGCTCAGCTTGACCGCGGCCTCCAGCGCCTCGTCGAGGATCTGCACCTTGTGGTGCTTCTCCATGGTGCTGGCGACGCCGCGCATCATCAGCACGCCCTTGGCCTCGTCGGGCTCGTCCACCTGGATGGACTGGAAGCGCCGGGTCAGCGCCGGATCCTTCTCGATGTACTTCTTGTATTCGGCGAAGGTGGTCGCGCCGATGGTGCGCAGGGTGCCGCGGGCGAGCGCGGGCTTGAGCAGGTTGGCCGCGTCTCCCGTCCCCGCTGCGCCGCCCGCGCCGACCAGGGTGTGGGTCTCGTCGATGAACAGGATGATCGGCGTCGGGCTGGCCTGGACCTCGTCGATGACCGAGCGCAGGCGCTGCTCGAACTCGCCCTTCATGCTGGCGCCGGCCTGCAGCAGGCCGATGTCGAGCACGCGCAGTTCCACGTCCTTGAGCGCAGGCGGTACGTCGCCGCGCGCGATGCGCTGGGCGAAGCCCTCGACCACGGCCGTCTTGCCGACGCCGGCCTCGCCGACCAGGATCGGGTTGTTCTGGCGGCGACGCATGAGGATGTCCACGACCTGCCGGATCTCGTCGTCGCGGCCGATGATCGGGTCGAGCTTGCCGCTGCGCGCCTGCTCCGTCAGGTCGGTGGTGAACTTCTTCAGCGCTTCCTGCTTGCCCATGGCCGCCGGGGCGATGGCGTCGCTGGCCTCGCCGGGCGCCGCGCCGCCGAGGTGGAAGCCGTCGTTGGCGACCTGCCCGTCCTCCGGCGAACCGGCGACGATGGCGGCGAACTCGTCGCCCAGCGCCTCGGCCTTGAGCTTGCCGAACTCGGCCGAAATGGCGTTGAGCGCGTTGCGCAGGTGCGTGGTGCGGACGATGCCGAGCAGCAGGTAGCCGGTGCGCACCTGGGCCTCGCCGAACATCAGGGTGCCCACGACCCAGCCGCGCTCCACCGCCTCGTCCACCGTGCTGGAGAGATCGGAGATGGCGGTGGCGCCGCGCGGCAGTCGGTCGAGCGCGGCGGTGACGTCGCGCGCCAGCTTCGACGGATCGAGCGCGAAGCGCCTCACGATGCGGTGCAGGTCGGAGTCCTGCAGCTGCAGGATCTGGTGCAGCCAGTGCACCAGCTCCACGTAGGGATTGCCGCGCAGCTTGCAGAACACGGTGGCGCTCTCGATGGCGCGATAGGCCAGCGGGTTGAGCTTTCCGAACAGGGCGGTGCGGCTGATCTCGGCCATGGTGGCGTCCTCGGACTACTGGATCGGTTGTGCGGGCGTGGCGGCGCGACGACGCGCCGCGACGGAATCGGGGTGGACCAGGACATCGTCGGCGTCGTCCAGATCCCAGGCGCGGCGGCCCATCCAGGTGTCGAGGCCCATGCGCCCCGCCCTGCCGAGCCGGGTGGCGGGAACCTCGCCGGCGGCAAGCACCAGTTGCAGGTCCCAGGCCTTCTCGTCGCCGACGTAGCCGCGCACCAGGGCGGCGAGCTGGCGCAGGGTGTCGCCGCCCGGCAGGAAATCGCCGAAGGCCCGGCGGCGCACCGGTCCGATGCGCAGGCGGAAGCGCTGCTGGGTGCCGCGCACGCGGCGGCCCATCACCGTGGTGCGCCCGAGGCTCGCGACGTCGCGCCCGCCGCCCAGCCGGAGCAGGGCCTCGTCGGGCAGGCGCATCCATTCCGGGACGAACTCGATCACCTGCACCGGCACGCCGAAGGCGTGCTCGACGAGCCGCTGCAGCCCTTCCGCGCTGCGTGCCGCCGGCAGCAGGCGCCCCGCGTAGAAGCGCGCGCCGCCCTCGGCCACCGGCCCGGCCGCGCGTGGACGGGTCAGGCCGACGAGGGCGCCAAGGTAGAAGCGGAAACGGTCGTCCTCCGCGCGCTCGGCCTGCACGGTCGGCTGGGCGTCCGCCCAGGCGCGGTAGAACAGGCTCAGGATGCGGTGATGGAAGACGTCGGCGAAGGCGGCGAAGGTCGGGTCCTTCGCGTTGAGACGGCGGTCGATCGCGTACTCGGTCAGGTGCAGCGGCAGCGGTCCCTGCGGGCCGAACAGCCCGAGCACGAAGGTGTCGAGCCTGCCGGCCCCCTCGCCGCCCGGTTCGTAGCGGTCGATCTCGCGCGGGGCGAAGCCCAGGCTCGGGGTCTGGCGCAGGCGGACGGGATCGTCGGCGGGACGCGCCGAGCGCCCGAGCCGCGGGCGGTCCGGGTGCGCGCGTTCGAGCAGGCGCAGCGCCTCGAACAGGCCGAAGGCCTCGGGCTGCGCGCGCAGCGCCGCCTCGAGCGTCAGACGATCCGGCGGGTGCCGAGCCGGGCCGGCCATCGCGCCACCTCGTTGCGTTCCAGCGTGCGCAGCACGGTCTCGGTGAACGCATTGACCGAGACGCTGCGGGCGAAGACGTGCTGCATCACCGCGCCGAGCAGGTAGGCACCGGTGCCCTCGAAGGCGCTGTCGTCGCAGGTCAGCGCGATCTCCAGGCCGCGCCCGAAGGTGATCGGCCCCGGCACCGGCACGCGCCGCACGATGGGCCGGGAGGTCACCGCCTTGATGCCCTCGACCTGGCGCAGCGCGGCGGCGTCGTGGGGATCGCAGTAGAGCGTCAGCATCTCGCGCAGCGCCGCCGCGCCCTGCTGGTCGCCGTCCTCGAACAGGGAGAGGTAGTCGAGCTGCAGATGGCTGATGAGCCGCCAGGCGGTCTCGCCGCTCGCGGTGGCGGCGCGCGGGCGGGTCGGGCCCGCCACGCAGCGCACCCGTTCCACCGGCACGCCCGCATCCACGGTGAAGTCGGTGGCCGACTTGCCGACCGGCATGTGCAGCGGCAGGTCGCGGTTGGTGCACATGAGCTGCATGCCGAGCTGGCGCAGGCGGCTGGCGTGCGGGCGGTCGGCGGCGTCCACCAGGGAAATGAACAGCTCGCTGCCCACGTAGCTCGACCGCGCGCCCTCGCGGCGCTGCCGGCCCGACAGCAGCCGCGGCTCGCGCCGCAGCGTGTAGAAGGCCGCATGGCGGTCGTGCCAGGTGCGCGCGTCGCCGCCGTAGAAGGGCTGGAAGCGTTGCTCGGGTTCCTGGCGGTCGCCGAAGCCCTCGACCTCCGCGACCCCGTGCACCTCGAAGTCCATGGGCCGCGCGCGGTCGGCGAGCACGTGGTACTCGGCCTGGCCGCTGCGCAGGTGGATGCGGTCGGCGCGGCGCGGGAACAGGTTGATCGCGGGCGTGCAGAACAGCCGGAAGTTGTCGGTGCCGACCGTGCGCCCGAGCCCGGCGACGCTGCGACCGAGCAGCACCACGATCTCGAATGTCGTGCCCTGGGCGCGCCGCAGTCCTTCGCGCAGGCCGGCGAACTCGGCGAACAGGAAGCGCTCCGGGCAGGCGAAGTACTCCTGCAGCAGGCGGTAGCCGCTGAACGAGCGACCGTCGTAGGGCAGCAGCGCCTCGGCGTCGTCGAAGCCGCGCGGGCGGATCGACGCGGCGTCGCGGAACAGCGCCACGCCGGACGCGCGCAGCAGGAAGCCCTCGGCGTCGGCCAGGAGCTGCTCGTAGAGGCGCTTGGGCAGCTCGTCCACGCCGGCGACGAAGACCGGCAGCGCGTCCAGCGCGAGCATCGCCGCCTCCACGCCGCCGCGGGTCTCGAAGCGCAGACGCAGGCCAGCGCGCACGCT
The DNA here is from genome assembly GCF_042654365.1 of Coralloluteibacterium thermophilum. Lineage (NCBI taxonomy): Bacteria > Pseudomonadati > Pseudomonadota > Gammaproteobacteria > Lysobacterales > Lysobacteraceae > Coralloluteibacterium > Coralloluteibacterium thermophilum. The sequence continues at coordinate 85,640 of NZ_JBHSGG010000048.1, read as the reverse complement.
ACGCCCGGCCGGCACCTCGACGCCCGCCGCGGCCAGCGCCGCCGGCGTCTCGAAGTAGGTCGCCTCGGCCAGCTCGATCGGCCACAGGGTCACCGCGTGCGCGGTGCGGTACTCGCAGGCGGTGCGCTCGCCCTGCCCGACCAGCCCGCGCAGCGCGGTCTGGCGCGGCACCGTCTGGCCGGCGGCAAGGCCGCTGTCCTTCAGGTCGGGCTGCAGCTGCACCACCGCCATCGACGGGACCGGCGCGAGGTAGTGCGGGTAGAGCATCTCCAGCAGGTGCTGGGTGAACACCGGGAACTGCGCGTCGAGCTTGAGCTGCACGCGCGCGGCAAGGAAGGCGAAGCCCTCCAGCAGGCGCTCGACGTAGGGGTCGGCGCACTCGAAGCCGTCGAGGCCGAGGCGGCCGGCGATCTTGGGGTACTCGCGCGCGAACTCCGCGCCCATCTCGCGGACGTACTGGAGCTCGCGGTTGTAGTACGGGATGAGGCGCGGGTCCATGGGATCAGCCCAGCGCCTCGGTGACCTGCAGCCGGCCGGTTTCCAGGTCCACCTCGGTCTTGAGGTAGAGGTTCAGCGGCAGCGGCTGCGCCCACATCTCGGATTCGATGTCGAACACCAGCGACTTGCGGTCCATGCGCTGGCGGTCGGTGCGCACGCGCACCCGCAGCGTCTCCGGCACCAGGCGCGGCTCGAAGGCGAGCACCGCCTCGCGGATCCGCCGCTCCATCGTGGCGGGGTCGATCCCGCCCAGCGAGATGCCGGCGAGGTCGGGAATGCCGTAGTTGAGGACGGAGGCCGCCACCTGCGGCGCGTCCTCGAAGCTGCGGTCGGCCTCGGCATGGGTGCAGTTGAGCAGCCACGACAGATCGCGGGTGACGCACTCGCGCAGCCGGCTGGCCGAGATGACGCGGCGCTCACGGCTCTCCTCGTCCCGCCCCGGCTCGTCGTCGGTGAGCCGGTCGAGCAGCGAGGGCTGGAGCCGTTCCTGGGAGGTCAGCTCGGCCACGGCCGGTCCTCAGCCGAGATCGAGATCGAAGACGATCCGGCGGACGTCGAGCAGCGGATGGTCGCCTGCGTCGGTGGCGAGCATGCGCTGCCCGAGCCCGGCCCAGGTGCCGGCGCCGAGTTCCGTCCAGTCGGTGCGACGGCCCAGGCGCAGAGCGTCCTCGTCGGCGTTCTCGCTGCCGGGATAGCGCGCCGGCACGAAGGCCGGCACCTGCCCGCCGTTGCGCCAGGTCACCCTGACCGGCGCCCACAGGGTGTCGCACAGCGCCTGCGGCGGATCGAAGTCCAGTGCCGCCACGTGCGCCAGCGGCGCCCAGCCGTAGCGGCCGTTGGCCACCATCTCCAGGCACGGCCCGAACCGCGGGTCCGCGTCCGCGAGCCACGCAAAGGGCGCATCGTCGATGCGCCCCGCCGTCGCCGGCGCCTGCTCGAAGGCCTGCGCCCGCAACTGCGCCGCCTGGTCGTGCAGGCCCTGCGCGTCCAGGCGCAGCGCCTGCAGCAGCAGGGCCATCCATGCCTCCGGCTCGCCGAGCAGGGTCGGCAGCTCGGCACCGGAGAACACCTTCTGTCGCGTCCGCTCCGCGTCCAGCAGCGGCCCGTAGACCGCCGCGAGCACCGCGTTCCCCGCGTCCAGCTCCCGCCCGGCCTCGAGCTGGGTCGCGGCGCGTTCCCACTGCCCGCTCGCGGCGAGCAGCTGGAACAGGAAAACCCGCGCCGCGGCGTCCGCGGGGTTCCCGCGGACCTGCGCGGTCAGCGCCTGCAGCGCCTCGCCGAGCTGCCCTGCCTTGAGCAGGGTCTCGGCGGGGGTCGCAGCGCGCCCGCCTTCGACGGAGACCTGGAGCGACATGGCGACGGCCTCAGGCGGCGGAGACGGCCTGGATGTCGTAGGTGAACTCCTTCACCGCGCCGTCCTTCGTCCCGTCGTCCTTCTGCGGCTGGAAGCCGTACTTGAACTTGCCGAAGTGCAGGGTGACGTTCTCGGTGAGACGGTCCTCGCCGCCCGAGCCGCCGGTGGACACCGAGGTCACCATCACGCCGTTGCTCAGGTGCAGGGTGAGGTAGTCGCTCTGCTCGCCGGTGGCGTTGGTGATGTAGATCCACGCCTCCTCGAGGCGCGCGCCGGTGGCCGCGGCCTGGAGCAGCGCGTGCGAGGCCGAGTCGACGTACTTGGTCAGCGAGATGTCCTGCACGTGCGCCTTGCCGCCGGCGGCGGTCTTGCTGTTGTGCAGGTCGGCCGAGTTGGACAGGCCCCACGACCACGCCAGGATCGGGATCTCGCCCTTGTGCTTGGCATGGGCGGACACGCCCTCGATCTTGACCTTGCCGCCGCCGAACTTGATGTGCATGTCGAACGCCATGGGATGACTCCTTGCTTCGATGTGTGGATGGGATGCTTCGACCGCACCGCCTCCGCGCTCGGGCGGATGCGGTGCAGCGGGGTTTCAGGGCTTCAGCCCTTGGCTTCGGACGGCAGCCGCGAGACCAGGCGCAGCGAGACGGTCAGGCCTTCGAGCTGGTAGTGCGGCTTGAGGTAGAACTTCGAGGTGTAGTAGCCCGGTGCGCCCTCGACCTCCTCGACCACCACTTCGGCCGCGGCGAGCGGCTTGCGCGCCTTGGTCTCCTCGCTGGAGTTGGTGGGGTCGCCGTCGACGTAGTTGAGGATCCAGTCGCCCAGCCAGCGCTGGACCTGGTCGCGGCTGCTGAACGAGCCGATCTTGTCGCGCACGATGCACTTCAGGTAATGGGCGAAGCGGCAGCAGGCGAACATGTACGGCAGGCGCGCGCCGAGGGCGGCGTTGGCGGTCGCGTCCGGGTCGTCGAACTCCTCCGGCTTGTGCAGCGACTGCGCGCTGATGAAGGCGGCCATGTCGGAGTTCTTGCGGTGGACCAGGGGCATCAGGCCCATGCGGTCCAGCTCCGCCGAGCGCCGGTCGGTGATGGCGACCTCGGTGGGGCACTTCATGTCCACGCCGCCGTCGTCGGTCGGGAAGGTGTGGGTGGGCAGGTTCTGCACCGCGCCGCCGGACTCCACGCCGCGGATGCGCGAGCACCAGCCGTACTCCTTGAAGGAGCGGTTGATGTTCACCGCCATCGCGTAGGCGGCGTTCTGCCAGGCGTACTTCGACGAGTCGGCGCCGGCGGTGTCCTCCTCGAAGTCGAATTCCTCGACCGGGTTGGTGCGCGCGCCGTAGGGCAGGCGTGCCAGGGTGCGCGGCATCGCCAGGCCGATGTACTTCGCGTCCTCGGACTCGCGCAGCGAGCGCCACGCGGCGTAGTCGGGCGTGGAGAAGATCTTGGCGAGGTCGCGCGGGTTGGCGAGCTCGTTCCAGCTCTCCATGCCGATCAGGCCCGGGCCCGCGGCGGAGATGAAGGGCGCGTGCGCCGCCGCCGACACCTGCGCGATGCCGCGCAGCAGCTCGACGTCCGGCGGGCTGTGGTCGAACTCGTAGTCGCCGACCAGGCAGCCGTAGGGCTCGCCGCCGAGCTGGCCGTACTCTTCCTCGTAGACCTTCTTGAAGATCGGGCTCTGGTCCCAGGCCGTGCCCTTGTAGCGCTTGAGGACCTTGCCGAGCTCCTTCTTCGAGATGTTGAACACCCGGATCTTGAGCTGGGTGTCGGTCTCGGTGTTGTTGACCAGGTAGTGCAGCCCGCGCCACGCGCCTTCCAGCTTCTGCATGTCGGCGTGGTGGAGGATGTGGTTGAGCTGCTCGGTGAGCTTGCGGTCGATCTCGGCGATGTAGGCCTTGATCGTCTGCGAGACGTCGTCGGACACCACGTCCGCGCGGTTGAGCACCTGCTCGGCGAGCGTGCGCACCGCGGATTCGACCTCCTCGCGGGCGCGGTCGCTCTTGGGCTTGAACTCCCTGTTCAGCAGCGAGGCGAAGTCGCCCGCCTCCAGGGTCTGCGCCTCGGCGACGGCGCCGTCGGCCAGCTTCTCGGTGACCATCTTCGATTACTCCTCGCTCGCGCCGTCCTGCGGCTTGGCCGCGGAGGTCAGGGCCTGCAGCAGGGCAGGATCTCGGATCGCCTGGGCGATCAGGTTCTCGGCACCGGCCTTGCCGTCCATGTAGGTGTCGAGATTGGCGAGCTGGGTGCGCGCCTCCAGCAGCCTGGCGAGCGGCTCGACCTTGCGCGCGATGGCCGCGGGCGAGAAGTCGTCCATGCTCTCGAAGGTGATGTCGACGTTGAGGTTGCCCTCGCCGGTGAGCGTGTTCGGCACCGCGAAGGCCGCACGCGGGCGCATGGCCTGCAGGCGGCTGTCGAAGTTGTCGACGTCGATCTCGAGCGCCTTGCGCTCCTCCACCGGCGGCAGCTCGCCGGCGTTGGCGCCGGAAAGATCCGACATCACGCCCATCACGAACGGGATCTGCACCTTCTTCTGCGCGCCGTAGACCTCGACGTCGTATTCGATCTGCACGCGGGGCGCCCGGTTGCGGGCGATGAACTTCTGACTGTTTGCCATGGGTGGCCTCCGATGGACCTGCGAGCCTGCGGACGGCCGCCACCGGACGTGGCGCGCTGGAAGGACGGCGGCGGGCACAGGCGCCTGCGGTCGCCTCCGCACGACGCAGACGCCGTCGGAGGAACACCACCGCACGCACAGGATTCCCCGCCGCTCCCGATCCCCGGTCTCTACCCCGGCGCCTCCGCCGGCCGGCGAGCCGGTCCGCGGAGGCGGGCGCTGTCCAGACACTCGACAGCCGATGCGCCGGGAGTCTAGGAGCGGCCCTCCTGCGAACCCGACATTTCGTCTCAGGTACGCGGCGGCACGGCCGGCCGCGAGGCGACGTGCAGGCAGCGTGATGGGTTCCGGCGCCTTTCCACGGTTTGGGTAGTCAGGGCCGAGGCAAGGGGCCGGCCCGCCACCAGGGGAGCAGACCATGGACCTCGCGACTTCGCATGCAGCACAGGCCGGTTCCGGCCCGCGGCAGTCTCCGGCCTGCGGCGCCGGCGCCACACCGCACCGGGACCCGCTGTTCGCCGCCATCCTGGCCTACATCGAGCGCCACCTCGACGACGAGGCGCTCGACGCGCGCACGCTGCAGCGCGTCTTCCGCGTCTCGCGGCCGACGCTGTACCGGATGTTCCGGCCCGCCGGCGGCATCGCGCGCTTCATCCGCGACCAGCGCCTGGCCGCCGCCCATCGCCACCTGCGCAGCAACCCGGACTGCAGCATCACCTGGCTGCTGTACGAGGTGGGCTTCGCGTCGGAGCGCCAGTTCCAGCGCGCCTTCCAGGCGCGGTACCGGCTGTCGCCCGCGCGCTGGCGCGAGCTGTGCCGGGCGGAGGCGCCGCCGGCGCGCCGCCGCCACAGCAACATGCTGGTGCGCGACGTGCTCCCGAGCTGAGCGGCGTTCACGCCCGGCAGCCGGGCACGAGGCACCCTTCCGCATCCGGCGCGGCGCGCGCCCATCCACGGAAGCACCATGCAGGACGACCTGCCACGATCCGGCGGCGGCCACGCGCATCCACCCGCGATCCTGGTAATGGGCGTCTCCGGCAGCGGCAAGACGACCATCGGCAGCGCGCTTGCCGCCCGCCTCGGCTACCGCTTCCAGGACGCCGACGACCTGCATCCGCCCGGCAACCGGGCGAAACTCGCCGCCGGCGTGCCGCTGACCGACGCGGACCGCGCGCCCTGGCTGGATGCCGTCGGCGCGTGGCTGGCGGCTGCGCGGGCCGGCGGCGACGGTGCGGTCGTGGCCTGCTCGGCGCTCAAGCGCCGCTACCGGGAGCGCCTGCAGGCCGCGGCGCCCGGCATGCGGATCGTGCACCTCGACCTGCCGCGCGATGTCCTGGCGCAACGCATGGCGCACCGCCGCGGACACTTCATGGCGCGTTCCCTGCTCGACGATCAGCTCGCGACGCTGGAACCCCCGGGCGAGGACGAAGGCGCCATCCGCGTCCGGCCTCTCGGCCCCGTGGCCGAGACCGTCGCGGGACTCGTCGCGGCACTCGCGACCGACGGCTCCGGCTGACGTGCAGCCTCCCCGCGTGCCGCGCCGGGCGCTGCAGGTAGCATGACGCCCCCTCCCGAAGCGGCGCCCGCGTGCCCCACACCCTCCCGCCCCTGCCCCGCCGCCTGCATCCGCGCCGCCTGTCCTGGTTCGGCGTATTCCTGCTGTGCGTGGGCTTCGTCGCGGTGGGCGCCTGGATGATCGGGAGCGGCGAGGCCACCGGCTGGCTGGTGGCCGTCGTGTTCGGCATCGGCGCGCTGGCGGCGCTGGTCGTGCTGCTGCCGAACGGCGCCTATCTCGAACTCGACGCCGACGGCTTCGTGCTGTGCTCGCTGTTCCGCCGCCGACGCGTGTACTGGGCCGAGGTCGAGGGCTTCGGCCTCGCGCGGATCCCGTTCGGGACGATGGTGGGATGGGACTACCGCCCGGGCTACGGGGCGGGTCGACGACGCCGCGCGGTCGCCTCCAGCCTCAGCGGCTTCCAGGCGGCGCTTCCCGACACCTACGGGCTTCCGGCGGAGGAGCTGGCCGCCCTCCTCGAACACCATCGCCTGCTCTCGTCGCAGGGCGCTCGACCCGGCGCGCGCCTGGGCCGTGCTATGTAGGTCGGGGTCGTTCCGGAGCCGCCGCGCCGCATGCGCAAGTGCATCAGAGTCATCGCGATCTGCATCGTCGTCTTCGGCCTCGCGTCGCTGCTGTCGCTCTACGCCTACGGACGCTTCGCCGAGCGCGCGCGCGGCGAGCCCGCCTACGCCCTTCCGGTGGAACCGGCCGCCACCCGGCTGGACCGCGCCATCGAGCCGCTGACCTCGGCCCACCCGCAGCAGACCGGGCTGACCCTCATCGGCGACAACGTGGATGCCTTCGCCATCCGCGCCGCCACCGCCCGCGGCGCCGGGCGCAGCCTGGACCTGCAGTACTACCTGTGGCACGACGACCTCTCCGGCCGCCTGCTGATGGGCGAAGTGCTGGCCGCGGCCGACCGCGGCGTGCGCGTGCGCCTGCTGCTGGACGACATCAACGCCCACGGCGCGGACGCCGCCACCAAGGCGCTGAGCGAGCACCCGAACATCGAGGTGCGCATGTTCAATCCGAGCTGGGCGCGACAGGGCTCGATCGGCCGCGCGTTCGAGCTGCTGACCCGCGGCTGGAGCCTCAACCGGCGCATGCACAACAAGGCGTGGATCGCCGACGGCCGCATCGCCATCGTCGGCGGCCGCAACGTCGGCGACGAGTACTTCGACGCGGCGATGCAGATGAACTTCCTCGATGCCGATCTCGCCGCGATCGGCCCGGCGGTGGCGCAGGCGGAGACCATCTTCGACGCGTTCTGGAACAGCGATGCGGCCCTGCCGATCGAGGCGCTCAGCACCCGCACCACCCTGCATCTGGAGATCCTGCGCGCGCGCCTGGAATCGGTGGCCCGCACCGGCACCGCGCAGCCCTACGTCGAGCACCTGCAGCGCACCCACGACGCACGCCTGCAGCTGTTCCGCACGCGCCCGCTGCACTGGAGCCGCGAGGCCGCCATCCATTCCGACCCGCCGGACAAGACCGGCGACCGCGGAACCGAACAATGGCTGGTCGATGCGCTGGCGCCGGCCCTGGGCGCGGCGCGGCGCGAGCTCAAGCTCATCTCGCCCTACTTCGTGCCGGGCGATGCCGGGATCGAGTGGCTCGCCGCCACCCGCGCGCGCGGCGTCGAGGTCGCCGTGCTCACCAATTCCCTCGCCGCCACCGACGTGTTCGCCGTCCACGGCGGCTACGCCCACGCCCGCAGGCCGCTGCTCGAGGCCGGCGTGGTCCTGTACGAGCTGATGCCCTTCGGCACCCCCGGCGGCAGCCTGTTCGGGTCCAGCGGCGCGAGCCTGCACACCAAGGCCTTCATGGTCGACGGCGAGACCGGTTTCGTCGGTTCGCTGAACTTCGACCCCCGCTCGATCAACCTCAACACCGAGATGGGCGTGCTGTTCCGCAGCCCCGCGCTCACCGCGGAACTGCTGCGCACCTTCGACGAGAAGGCCGCGGCCGGCAGCAGCTACCGGCTGTTCCTCGCGGACGGCAAGCTGCGCTGGGAGGACGGCCGCGAGGATCCGCCCACCATCCTCGACCGCGAGCCCGAGGCCGGCATCTGGCGCCGCATCGGCGCGCGCGCGGTCGGCTGGCTGCCGGTGGAGTCGCAGTTGTAGGCGCGGATTGGAGGAGTGAGTGGGTGGAGGAGTGAGGGTGGAGGAGTGCGTGGAGAGAAGTGAGAAACGAGAGGGAAGAGCGACTGCTCAGTTCTCGTTTCTCAGTTCTCATGTCTCGCTTCTCGCTGGAAAGCGCCCCCTCCCCAACCCTCCCCCGCTGTCCGCGGGGGAGGGAGCGGGATCGCGCTTCGGCGGGAAGATTCGAATGCGCCACTGGCGTGGAAACCTCCACGCCCACGCGACCGACTCCTTCCCCCGCCTGCGGGGGAAGGCTGGGATGGGGGTGAGCGCGCAGCGCGCTGCTTGAGGGTGAGTAGAGAGGGGCCCTCGGTACTCGTTTGTCGCTCCTCATGATCTCGCTCCTGCGGCAAAGCGCCCCTCCCCAACCCTCCCCCGCTGTCCGCGGGGGAGGGAGCGGGTGGGGCTTGAGGAGTGAGTGGGGGAGGAGTGAGGAACGAGGGCCAGTGCCTACGCCTCCTCTCGTTTCTCACTCCTCCCCACGCACTTCTCGCCGCAAAAGCTCCTTCCCCCGCCTGCGGGGGAAGGTCGGGATGGGGGTGACGCGCGAAGCGCTGCTTGAGGCATTTGTGGCGTGGAGGAACGCGCGTGGCCGCCCGCGTCTTCGCGTTGCCCGCGCCTCATCTCCCCTTCCCGCCGAAGAGCGCCCCCTCCCCAACCCTCCCCCGCTGTCCGCGGGGGAGGGGGCGGGTGGGCTTGAGGAGTGAGTGGGAGAGGAGTGAGGAACGAGGGCCAATGCTACGCCTCCTCTCGTTTCTCACTCCTCTCCACGCACTTCTCGCCGCAAAAGCTCCTTCCCCCGCCTGCGGGGAAGGCCGGGATGGGGGTGAGGCGCGAAGCGCTGCTTGAGGAGTGGGTACGGAGCAGTGAAGGGCGAGCATGTGCTGCCACCCCTTCTCACGCACCGGGCCGCTGCCAGCGGGCCCACCGGTACGTGGCCTCGTGCGCGAGACCCAGCAGGTCGAGGTCTTCCCGGGTGTCGCCGTAGGCGTAGACGCGGGCATAGGCGGACAAGTCGTATTCGGCCAGGACCCGCCGGACCTTCTCGCGCCGCACGCACTGCGCACCGCGGTAGCGGCCGGTGAGGCGGCCGTCCGCCTCCTCAAGCGAGGAACACAGCAGGGCGAGGCCGTGCGCGTCGCACCAGTGCTTCAGGTAGACGTCGAAGCCGCCGGACACCACGGCCACGGTGTCGCCGCGCGCCTTGTGCCAGGCGATGCGCGCCATGGCCTCGGGGCGCAGCAGGCCGGGCAGCACCCGCGCGGCGAAGTCCGCGCCATGGGCGGCCGTCGCCGCGGCCGGCACGCCGGCGAAGCCGACGCGCACCAGCACCGAACGCACCAGGGTGCCCGGGACCAGACCGATCCGGTAGCCGACAACCAGCGGCGCGAGCACGACCTTGCCGATCGCCAGCCGGCGCGGCGGCACGGCCAGCCGGAGGAAATCCGGCAGCGTCTCGCGCGTGGTGATCGTGCCGTCGAAATCGAACAGCGCGAGGTCGCCGCGCACCGCGGCGGCCGCTTCTTCCTGCACGGTGGCCTCCCTGCCCGGCGCGCGGGCTCAGCCCGCGCGCGCGCGCTCCACGATCTCGCGCGCGCGGCGCGCGGCAGCGGTCACGGCCTCGAAGTCGCCGGCGTCGATCCACGCCTGCTTCAGCATCCACGAGCCGCCGATGCAGCCGACGTTGGAAAGCGCGAGGTATTCCGCGGCATTGGCCTCGCCGATGCCGCCGGTCGGGCAGATGCGGATGCCGGGCAGCGGGCCCTGCAGGGACTTCAGCAGGCCCACGCCGCCGACCGAGGAGGCCGGGAACAGCTTGGCGACGCGGAAGCCTCGGTTGTAGAGCGCGATCAGTTCGGTCGGCGTGGCGGCGCCGGGAATCACCGGCACCGGCGCCTCCGCGAAGGCGTCGGCGACGTCGGCCGGCGTGCCCGGCGAGACGATGAAGCCGGCGCCGGCGTCCAGCGCCTGGCGCAGTTGGGCGGCATCGAGCACGGTGCCGGCACCGACCTCGGCCTCGGGCACGGCCTGGCGGATGGCGACGATGGCGTCCAGCGCCGCGGGCGAGCGCAGGGTCACCTCGATGGCCGGCAGGCCGCCGGCGAGCAGCGCGCGCGCAATGGCCACGCCCTGCTCCGCCGAGGCCACGGTGACCACCGGCAGCACGCCGGCGCGCTGCATCAGCGCGCGGGCTTCGGACTGGCGGGCGGCGAGCGTGGAGAGATCGGTCATGGTCTGCCCTGGTAGGGTGCCGCGGCCGGCATCGGCGGCGTCACTGGTCGCGGGTCTCGTGCGAGACGTTCTCGGCACCGGGGCCGAGGTCGTATTCGGATTCCGGCGGGGTGCGGTCGTCGAGCGGCGCGAGCACGCTGGCGTCCACGGTGATGGACAGCGCGCCCTCCTCGGCCGAGCCCGCCAGCCGGCGGTTGCCGCCGAACAGCACGCGGCCGATGTCGAGTGCCTGCGGCGCGGTGTTGGGCGCGATCTCGCGCTTCGCCCACTCCTCGGGATCGACCTGCACTTCGAGCACGCCGGTGTTGCCGTCCAGCAGGATCATGTCGCCGTTGCGCACCTTGGCGATGGGGCCGCCCACCGCCGCCTCCGGGGTGAGGTGGATGGCCGACTGCACCTTGCCGGACGCGCCGGACAGGCGGCCGTCGGTCACCAGAGCGACCTTGCGGCCCTGGTTCTGCAGCATGCCGAGCAGCGGGGTCAGCACGTGCATCTCCGGCATGCCGTTGGCGGTCGGGCCCTGGTAGCGCACCACCGCGACGAAGTCGTGCGGCAGGGCGCGCTGCTTGTGCAGCTCGCGCAGCTGCTGCGGGTCGTCGACCACCACCGCCGGCGCGTGGATGCGGCGGAACTCGGTCTTGACCGCGGAGATCTTGGCCAGACCCCGGCCCAGGTTGCCGCGGGTGACGCGCAGGCCGCCGTGGTGCTCGAACGGATCGGACGCCGGACGCACCACGGCGGGATCGGCCGACTGCGTCGGCCCGTCCACCCACTCGACCCTGCCGTCGCGCAGCCTGGGCTCGCGGGTGTAGGCGCGCAGGTCGCCGGCGATGGTCGGCACGTTGTGCAGCAGGCCGGCGTCGAGCAGTTCGCGGATGACGAACACGGTGCCGCCGGCGGCCTCGAAGTGGTTCACGTCCGCTTCGCCGTTCGGGTACACGCGCGCCAGCAGCGGCGTGATCGCGGCGAGGTCGTCGAAGTCGTCCCAGTCGATGCGGATGCCGGCCGCACGCGCGACCGCCACCCAGTGGATGGTGTGGTTGGTGGACCCGCCGGTCGCCAGCAGCGCGACCACGGCGTTGACGATGGACTCCACGTCGACGAGGTGGCCGATCGGGCGGTAGTCGTCGCCCAGCGCGGTGAGCGACAGCGCGGTGCGCACGCCCTCGGCGGTGAGCGCCTCGCGCAGCGGCGTGCCCGGGTTCACGAAGGAACTGCCCGGCAGCTGCAGGCCCATGGCCTCCAGCATCACCTGGTTGGAGTTGGCGGTGCCGTAGAAGGTGCAGGTGCCCGGCGAGTGGTAGGACTGCGCCTCCACCTCCAGCAGTTCCTCGCGCGTGGCCTCGCCCGCGGCGTAGCGCTCGCGCACCTCGGCCTTCTTCTTGTTGGCGATGCCCGACGGCATCGGCCCGCCGGGCAGGAACACCACCGGCAGCTGGCCGAACGCGAGGGCGCCGATCAGCAGGCCCGGCACGATCTTGTCGCAGATGCCCAGGCACACGGCGGCGTCGAACATGTCGTGGCTGAGCGCGATCGCCGTGGCCTGCGCGATCACGTCGCGCGAGAACAGCGACAGGTCCATGCCCGGGCGGCCCTGGGTCACCCCGTCGCACATCGCCGGCACGCCGCCGCCGACCTGGGCCGTCGCGCCCAGCTCGCGGGCGACCTTACGGATGAAGGCCGGGTAGCTCTCGTAGGGCTCGTGCGCGGAGAGCACGTCGTTGTAGGCGGTGACGATGCCGAGGTTGGGGGTGACGCCGCCGCGCAGCTTCTCCTTGTCCTGCGGGCCGCAGGCGGCGAAGCCGTGCGCGAGGTTGGCGCAGGACAGCCGCCCGCGCGCCGGCCCGCGCGCCCGCGCGGCCTCGATCATCGCGAGGTAGGCGCGGCGCGACTCGGCGCTGCGGCGGCGGATGCGGTCGGTGACCTCGACGAGCTTGGGGTGCAGAGCGGTCATGGCTGGGTCTGGCTGGAGGCTGGGCGGCGCGCGGGCGACCGTGGGGGACAGGATACCGGCGAAATGACACCGGGGGACAACGACGGCGCCGTCGCGTCCGGAATGCAGCGACGCGCGGGGCTCAGGGGCACCAGTACACCGTCAGCGGCGCCTGCCCCGCGAACAGGGCACGTACGGGAAGTGCGGCCACATCGCCGGACTCCAAGGCGCGGCCGAAGAGCGCGCGCTTGTGCTCGCCGCGCAGCAGCAGGACCCGTGCGGCCGCCGCGTCCCAGCCGGCCGGGGTCAGCGTGACCCGCCGCGGCCAGCCGCGCGCGCCGGGAATGGCGCTGGCGTCCACCGGGACGAAGGCCTCCGCGGCGTCCAGGACTTCCGGCAGCCGCGGGTCGCCCGGGAACAGCGACGCGGTGTGTCCGTCGTCGCCCATGCCGAACACGCACACCAGCGACAGCGCCCCGTGGCGCGCGTTCGCCGCGGCCACGAGCGCATCCGCCCCGCCCTCCGGCGCCGGCTCGCCGGGGACGGGATGCAGGGGCTCCAGCGTCGCCGCGGCGGCGTGGCCGGTCAGCAGCGTGTCGCGCAGCAGCAGGGCGTTGCTCGCGGCGGGATCGTCGCTCGCGCGCTCGTCCACCAGGCCGACGCGCACGCGCGCCCAGTCCAGCGGCAGGCGCGCCAGCGCACGGTAGACCGGCGCGGGCGTCCCGCCGCCGGAGAGCAGCAGGCGCACCTCGCCGCCGGCGGCGATGGCGCCGCGCAGGTGGGCGGCGATGTCGGCCGCGGCGGCATCGGCCCAGTCGGCCTCGCCGGCAAGCTCGATCCAGCGCAGGTCGGCGTCGGTGGGAGAAACGGCGAAGGGCATGCGGTGACCTCGTGCGGGGGGATCAGGCGGCGTCGGCGGCGATGGCGGCCAGGCCGAGCAGGCCCGGCTGCGGATGCAGGACGGCCACCGTCGGCGTGCGCTCCAGCACCTCGGCGAAGCGGCCCTTGGCGGCGAAACGCGCGCGGAAGCGGCCCTCGCGCAGCCACGGCAGCAGGTGCGGGACCAGCCCGCCCGGCAGGTAGACGCCGCCGAAGGCACCGAGCATCAGCGCCGCGTCGCCGGCCACGCTGCCGAAGATGCCGCAGAAGGTCTCGACCGTGCGCACCGCCGCGGCGTCGCCGCCCGCGGCGCGTGCGGTGACGTCGCGCGGTTCGAGGTCCTCGGCCGGCCGGCCCTCGATCTCGTCGAGCGCCCGGTGCAGGGCGACCAGGCCGCTGCCGCAGACGATGCGCTCGGTGGAGACGCGGCCGAAGCGCGCCATCAGGCGCCTCAGCACCTCGATCTCCAGCGCGTCCACCGGGGCGAAGCCGACGTGGCCGCCCTCGGTCTCCAGTGCGTGCGCGCGGCCGTGGCGGACCACCAGCCCGGCGACGCCGAGCCCGGTGCCCGGCCCCATCACCGCGCACATGCGGTCGGGCAGCGGGGCGGCGCCCCACTCGGGCGCGGGCGGCGCGCCGAGCACCTCGAGATCGCCCGCCCGCAGCAGCGGCACGCTGCGCGCCATGGCGTGGAAGTCGTTGACCGTGCGCAGCCGATCCAGCGCCAGCGCGCGCCGCGTGTCCGTCAGCGACATGACCCACGGGCAGTTCGTCATGCGGATGCGGTCGTCGATGACCGGCCCGGCGATGGCGAACACGGCGCGCGCGGGACGCACGCCCACCTCGTCGAGATAGTGGCGCGCGGCGTCCTCCAGGCTCGGGAAGTCGGCCGTGGCGAGCACGCGCGTGCTCTCCTCCAGGCGCGGCACGTCCACCGCGCCGCCGGCGAGGGCGAAGCGCGCATTGGTTCCGCCGATGTCGGCGACGAGCACCTCGCTCACGCGGGGCTCCGGGCGCCGTTGCGCGCCTCGCGGCGGGGATCGGTCAGCGGGTCGGGAAGGAAGTCGGCGGCCTCGGCCGGGCCCCACGAGCCCGCCGGATACGGCCGGACCGGCGAATCGCCCTGCTCCCACGCGGCGATGACGCTGTCGGCGAACACCCACGCGGCCTCGACCTCGTCGCTGCGCACGAACAGCGCCGGGTTGCCGATGAGCGCGTCGAGCAGCAGGCGCTCGTAGGCGATGCGGCGGGGCGTGTCGCGGTGCACGGTCAGGTCGAGCGGCAGCGCCTTGAGTTCCAGGCCGCCCCACTCGGGACCGGCCAGGCTGTTCATGATGCCGAGCTCCACGCTCTCCTCCGGCTGCAGGCGCAGCACCAGCCTGTTGGGCGTGGCGCGATCGCGGGTGGGATTCTCGAACAGCCAGTGCGAAACCGGCTTGAAGGTCACGACCACCTGGGTCATGCGCTGCGGCAGGCGCTTGCCGGTGACCAGCCGGAACGGCACGCCCGCCCAGCGCCAGTTGTCGATCCAGGCGCGCACGGCCACGAAGGTCTCGGGATCGGTCCCCTCAGGCGGGGTGTAGCCGGAGACGGCGCGCCCGTCGACCACGCCGTCGGTGTAGCGCCCGCGCACCACGTCGCAGGCGGCGTCGGCGGCGCGCATCGGGCGCAGGGCGCGCAGCACCTTGAGCTTCTCGTCGCGGACGGCGTCGGCGTCCAGCGAGTTCGGCGGGTCCATCGCGATCAGGCAGAGCAGCTGCAGGATGTGGTTCTGCACCATGTCGCGCAGCGCGCCGGACTTGGCGTAGTAGCCGTCGCGACCGTCCACGCCGGTGGTCTCGGCGATCAGGATGTCGACCGACTCGATCCAGCGCCGGCTCCACACCGCCTCGAACAGCGCATTGCCGAAACGCAGCGCCACGAGGTTCTGCACCGCGGCCTTGCCGAGGTAGTGGTCGATGCGGAAGACCTGTTCCTCGCTGGCGCAGGTGCGGATGGCGGCGTTGATCTCGCGCGCCGAGGCCAGGTCGCGCCCGAGCGGCTTCTCCAGCACCAAGCGTGACGGCGGGTCGAGCAGGCCGGCGGCCTTGAGCCCCTCGGTGATCGGCACGAACAGGGCCGGCGGCGTCGCCAGGTAGCTGACGCAGCGCTGCTCGCGCAGATGGCCGAGGGCGGCGGGGATCGAGGCCGGATCCGCGAGGTCGGCCGCGACGTACTCGATCCGCTCGAACAGCTCGCGCCACTCGCGGCTGGTCGGCACCTCCCCGCTCAGCGCCTGGACGCGCTCGCCCAGCCACTCGCGGAAGCTGTCGGCGTCGTGCGTCTGCCGCCCCACCGCGACCACGCGGAAACTTTCGGGCAGCAGACGGTCGCGGACCAGGTGGGCCAGCGACGGGAACAGCATGCGTGCGGCGAGGTCGCCGGTGGCACCGAACAGCAGCAGGGTGTCGTGCATCGTCAATCGGATCCGTCGGAAGAACGGCGTGATCTTGGCATGTGCAGCCTGCAGTGGGAGGAGCCGTGCGCTCGCGGATGCCTCCCGGCCCCGTCCGCTGCGGCCCGGTCCCGCTGCGGCGCCGCTTGCCCGCGCCGGCTGGAAACGTTTACATGCGAGCGTAGCGGAGCCCCGGCGGCCGTGCATCCTGCACGATCCGTCCGTCCCCGCGGGAGCGAGAACGAATGGCAACGGTCCGCCTCGACGGCGTCCGCAAGGTGTACGACAACGGCTTCGTCGCGGTGGACGACGCCAGCTTCGAGGTCGCCGACGGCGAGTTCCTCGTGCTGGTCGGCCCCTCCGGCTGCGGCAAGTCGACCCTGCTGCGGATGATCGCCGGGCTGGAGAGCATCAGCGCCGGCACGCTGTCGATCGGCGGGCGCGTGGTCAACGACGTCGCGCCGCGCGACCGCGACATCGCCATGGTGTTCCAGAGCTACGCGCTCTATCCGCACATGACGGTGGCGGAGAACCTCGCCTTCGGGCTGAAGCTGCGCGGCGCCGGCAGGGAGGAGATCGCCCGCCGCACCCGCGAGGCGGCGGACATGCTCGGCCTGGACGGGATGCTCGACCGCCGGCCCGGCCAGCTCTCGGGCGGGCAGCGGCAGCGCGTCGCCCTCGGCCGCGCGCTGGTGCGGGACCCGGCGGTGTTCCTGCTCGACGAGCCGCTGTCCAACCTGGACGCCAAGCTGCGCGCCTCGATGCGCGTGGAGATCTCGCGCCTGCACCGCAGGCTCGGCGCGACCATGATCTACGTCACCCACGACCAGATCGAGGCCATGACCCTCGGCCAGCGCATCGTGGTGCTGAAGGACGGCGCGATCCAGCAGATCGACACGCCCATGCGGCTCTACGACGCGCCGGCCAACCTGTTCGTCGCCGGCTTCCTCGGCAGCCCGGCCATGAACCTGTTCGACGTGCAGGCGACCGTGGACGGCAGCGCCGTCGTGCTCGGGACCGCCAGCCTCCCCGTGCCCGGCGGCGCGCTCGCCGGCCGCGGCGGCACGCGGGTGGTGGCCGGGCTGCGGCCGGAGCAGCTGCGGCCGGCCACCGATGCGGACGCGGCGGCGATCGAGGTCCGGGTGGACGTGGTCGAGCCGGTCGGCAACGAGGTGTTCCTGCACGCCGAACACGCCGGCCGCGAACTGGTCGCGCGGATGCCTCCCCACGGTGCGCTGCCGCAGCCCGGCGAGCGCCTGCGGCTCGGCTTCGATCCCGCCCGGCTGCACTTCTTCGATCCCGGTACCGGGCGCCGCATCGGCCCCTGAGCGCCCGGTCGCACGCGCGGCGCAGCAGCGGGTCCGGATCCTCCGTCGGGCCCGGTCGTGCAGGCACGCATCGCACGGCCGACCCTGCGCCATCGCTGCTTGCTATCCTCGGCGCCCCTCCCCTACGCCGCCGGATGGTCGCATGCGCCGCTCGGGTTCCCCGCTCGTCACGTTCCTGTTCCTGCTCGCGTCCGCCGCCCTGCTGAGCGGCTGCGGGAGCGGCGAGATCCGCCGCATCTTCCCGCCGCAGGCCAGCATCCAGCAGCTCGACGTGGAGTCCGACGGCAGTTGGACGCTGCAGGTCCGCATCCAGAACTTCAGCACGGTCGGCATGCGCTTCGACCGCGTCCAGGCGACGCTGCGCCTCGGCGACGTCGAGGCCGGGCGCATCGACATCGCCCCGGAGATGGGCATCGGCCGCTTCGCCGCCGACGTGGTGGAGGCGCGCCTGGTGCCGAGCCAGGCCGCCAGCGACAGGGTGGTGGCGGCGCTGACCAGCCGCGGCAGCGTGCGCTACCGGCTGGAGGGCCGCATCGCCACCGGCGAGCCCGACCGCCGCGACTTCCCGTTCGAGTTCGACAGCCTGCTCAACCCGGTGCCCGGGCTCGAAGGCACGCTGCGCTGATTCCCGCCGGCGCCCGACCGCGCCGCGCCTGCATTTCCCGCGTCACTCCGAGGATCGCCAATGACCCGTTACGCCGCCCCCGTCCGCGACATGCGCTTCGCGCTCTACGACGTGCTCGATCTCGACGCCCAGGTCGCCCGCCTGGGCATCGACGCCGGGCGCGACACGGTCGAGGCGGTCCTGGAGGAGGCGGCGCGCTTCGCCAACCAGGTGCTGGCGCCGCTCAACCAGGCGGGCGACGAACAGGGCTGCCGCTACGATCCCGCGACCGGCACGGTGACCGCGCCCGACGGTTTCAAGGCGGCCTACCAGCGCTTCGTCGAGGACGGCTGGAACCTGCTGACGGTGCCGACGGAACTCGGCGGACAGGGCCTGCCGCTGGCGGTGGACGCGCTGTTCAAGGAGATGCTCGACGCCGCCAACCTCGCCTGGAGCACCTACCCCCTGCTCTCGCACGGCGCCATCGAGGCGCTGCGCCACCAGGGCGAGGACTGGCAGAAGCAGGCCTTCCTCGCGCCCATCGTCGAGGGCCGCTGGACCGGCACGATGTGCCTGACCGAGCCGCACTGCGGCACCGACCTCGGCCTGCTCAAGACCCGCGCCGAGCCCCAGGCGGACGGCAGCTACGCGGTCACCGGCACCAAGATCTTCATCAGCGCCGGCGAGCACGACTTCACCGAGAACATCGTCCACCTGGTCCTGGCCCGCCTGCCGGACGCGCCGCCCGGCGTGAAGGGCATCTCGCTGTTCGTGGTGCCCAAGTTCAAGGTCGCCCGCGACGGCAGCATGGGCGAGCGCAACGGCGTCCGCTGCGGCGCCATCGAGCACAAGATGGGCCTCAAGGGCTCGGCGACCTGCGTGATGAACTTCGACGGCGCGCAGGGCTACCTCGTCGGGCAGCCGCACCGCGGCCTGCAGGGCATGTTCATCATGATGAACTCCGCGCGCCTGGGCGTCGGCGTCCAGGGTCTCGGACTGATGGAGCGCGCAACCCAGAATGCCCTCGCCTACGCCCGCGAGCGCCTGCAGATGCGCGCGCTCTCCGGCCCCAGGCTGCCCGAGAAGCCGGCCGACCCGATCATCGTCCATCCGGACGTGCGCCGCATGCTGCTCACCAACAAGGCGCTGGCCGAGGGCGGCCGCCTGCTCGCCGCCCACGCCTTCGCGCAGCTGGACGAACAGGAGCGTGGCGCCGACGAGGCCGCACGCGCCGACGGCGAGGCGCTGGTCGGCTTCCTCACGCCCATCGTCAAGGGCTGCCTGACCGAGTGGGCGGTGGAGTGCACCTACAACGCCGTCCAGATCTACGGCGGCCACGGCTACATCCGCGAGCACGGCATCGAGCAGCTGGCGCGCGACGCGCGCATCACCACGCTCTACGAGGGCACCACCCAGATCCAGGCCAACGACCTCGTGGGCCGCAAGCTGCTGCAGCTGCGCGGCGCCGGCCTGAAGCTGTTCCTGGGCGAGATCGAGCGCTTCTGCGCCGCGAATGCCGGCGACCCGGCGCTGGCGGAATTCGTCGCCCCGCTCGCGGAGAAGGCCGCCGAATGGGGCGCGCTGACCCAGGAGATCGCCGGCCGCGCGGCGACCGACCCCGAGGAGATCGGCGCGGCCGCCGTGGACTACCTGTTCTACTCCGGCTACGTCGCCCTGGCCTACTGGTGGGCACGCGCCGTCGCCGCCCTCGCCAAGGGCAGCCAGCCTCAGGCCTTCCGCGATGCCAAGCGCGAGACCGCCCGCTTCTACTTCGCCCGCATCCTCCCCCGCACCCTCACCCACGCCGCCGCCATCCGCAGCGGCGCCGCGACGCTGATGGCGCTGGAGGCGGAGGCGTTCGGGGAATAGCGAAAGGGCTGGGGCTTGGGGCTTGGGGCTTAGGGCTTAGGGCTTAGGGCTTAGGGCACAGGAGGGTGACGTGCCCCTGTGCCCTGTGCCCCGTGCCCTGTGCCCTGTGCCCTGTGCCCTGTGCCCCGTGCCCCGTGCCCCGTGCCCCGTGCCCCGTGCCCTGTGCCCTGTGCCCGCCTCCCGCCCGCAAAACCGTCACGCAATTGTTCTATCCTCCGGCGAATGCCGGGTCCGACGCTCCAGCCGACGGTCCATCGCGCGGCGTTCGCCGCGCACGGCAACGTGCGCCCGTTCCGCCCGTACCCGCGGGTGCTCTGCCTCGATGCGCACGGCCGCATCCTCGACTGGATGAGCTGGCAGGACGCGGTCTGTCTCTACGTCCGCGAGGCGGTGGTGTGGACCCTGGGCGATCCCTGCCTCACCGTGCGCGGCGGCCACAACCGCGCAGACGACCGCCAGAGCGTCATCGAGCTGCACCCCATCGTCGCCGCGCGCGGGCATGCGCGCGCCAAGGCGCTCAACCCGGCGCCGGCGCTGACCAACCCAGCCCTGTTCGCGCGCGACGGCCACCTGTGCATGTACTGCGGCAACGACTTCTCGCGCGGCCAGCTCACCCGCGACCACGTCAAGCCGATCTCCCAGGGCGGCCGCGACGTGTGGGAGAACGTCGTCAGCGCCTGCTTCGCCTGCAATTCGCGCAAGGGCGGACGCACGCCGCAGCAGGCGCACATGCCGCTGCTGGCCGTGCCCTACCGCCCGAGCTGGGTGGAGCACCTGATCCTCTCCAACCGCCACATCCTGGCCGACCAGATGGCCTTCCTGCGCAGCCACCTGCCGCGGCGCCGGCGCCTCCAGGCGTGACCGCGCGCACGCCACGCCCCCCTGCCATTTGACGCAGCCGTCCCGGTTGCCGAGACTCGCCGGCGCTCCAGGGGGAGCTGGGGGGAGTGGGACCGATGGGGACGATCTGTTTCTCCGGCATCGCGCATGCCGAACGGGAAACCATGGAGCGGGCGCTGGCGTCCGCGCAGGGCTGGGCGGTCGCGGCGGAAGCCGATGCCGACGTCGTGGTCATCGACCTCGACTCGATGGCCGGCCACATGACCTGGCTGCGCATGCGCAACGGACCGCAGGCACTGATCGGCATCTCCGATGCGCCGCGCGACGACGTGGGCATCAGCCTCGTGCGGCCGGTCAGCGGCCGGGCGCTGGCCGATGCGCTGGCCGGGCTGGGCCTGCCGCCGGCCCGCACCGCCGGCCCCGGCCCCCACGCCGCAGCGGTCGCGGTCGCGGCCGCAGCGCCCGAGGCGCTCAGCGCCGGCGCGTCCCGCAGCCTCTCCGACCTGCTCGCCACGGCCACCGGGCCGCTGCGCCTGAGCGTGCCGGACGCGCCGCCGCTCGTGATCGATCCCGCCGACGACAGCTGGATCGGCGACGGCGCGCTCAAGCCCTACCTGCCCTACGCGACGGCCGCCCTCGGCGCCGACGCCATCGTCCCCGCGACCGCGGCGGACCTGCAGGGCACGCGCCAGTCGCTGGCGCGCCTGCGCTGGCTGGCCGGGCTCGGCCAGGCGGACGAGGTGCGCGCCGAGGCGGAAGCCGCCCCGGTCCGCTGGCGCCTGCGGCACTGGCCGCAGACCGAGCGCGAGTTCCCGCGCCACCTGCGCATCGCCAGCGTGATGATGAAGGGCCCCGAGACGCTGCAGATGATCGCGGCCAAGGCCGGCGCCGGCGAGGAGGACGTGGCCGCCTTCATCGCGGCCGGCCTCGCCACCGGCACCGTCCTGCGCGAGGCCGCGGAGGACGGCGAGGCGCGCGGCGCCCTGCTGGGTCGCCTGCGCGCGCGCCGCTGACCGGCTGCCCGCCCAACGCATTGCACGGCGTTCCTTGCCGCAGGATGACGCGGGGGCGACAATTCGCGGCATGATCGACGCCCAGCGCTATCCGCGCCTTTCGCGCATCGACAGCCCGGCCGACCTGCGTACGTTCGACGAATCCGAACTGCCCGCCGTCGCCGACGAGCTGCGTGCCTATCTCATCGAGCAGGTCTCCCGCACCGGCGGCCACTTCGGCGCCGGCCTCGGCGTCATCGAGCTTACCGTCGCCCTGCACTGGCTCTACCGGACGCCCGAGGACCGCCTGGTCTGGGACGTCGGCCACCAGTGCTACCCGCACAAGATCCTCACCGGCCGCCGCGACCGCATCCACACGGTCAAGCAGAAGGACGGGCTCGCGCCCTTCCCCAAGCGCAAGGAGAGCGAGTACGACACGCTGGACGTCGGCCACTCCTCGACCTCGATCTCGGCCGCGCTGGGCATGGCGCTGGCCCTGGCCGCCAAGGACGACCCGCGCCAGGTCGTGGCGGTGATCGGCGACGGCGCCATGACCGCGGGCATGGCCTACGAGGCGCTCAACCACGCAGGCGGACTGGACCCCGAGCCCAACCTGCTGGTGATCCTCAACGACAACCAGATGTCCATCTCCGAGAACGTCGGCGGGCTCACCCGCATGCTCGGCCGGATGATGGGCAGCAAGACCCTCAACGCGGTGCGCGAGGGCGGCAAGAAGCTCCTCGGCGACAAGTCCAACCCCGCCGCGCGCTTCGTGCGCCGCTGGGAGGAGCACGCCAAGGGCATGTTCGTGCCCTCGACGCTGTTCGAGGAAATGGGCTTCCACTACACCGGTCCCATCGACGGCCACGACCTGCCGGCGCTGGTGTCGACCCTGCGCACCCTGCAGGGCCTCAAGGGCCCGCAGCTGCTCCACGTCGTCACCACCAAGGGCAAGGGCTACGGCCTGGCCGAGGGCGACCAGATCGAGTACCACGCGGTCTCGCCGTTCGACCCCGACGTCGGCGTGGTGAAGAAGGCCGGCCCCGGCAAGCCCACCTACACCCAGGTGTTCGGCGACTGGCTGTGCGACATGGCCCGCGTCGACCGCAGCCTGATGGGCATCACCCCCGCCATGCGCGAGGGTTCCGGCCTGGTCCGCTTCTCGCAGGAGTTCCCCGACCGCTACTTCGACGTCGCCATCGCCGAGCAGCACGCGGTGACGCTGGCGGCGGGCATGGCGCTGGAAGGCGCCAAGCCCGTGGTGGCGATCTACTCCACCTTCCTCCAGCGCGGCTACGACCAGCTCATCCACGACGTGGCCCTGCAGGACCTCGACGTGCTGTTCGCGATCGACCGCGCCGGCGTGGTGGGCCCCGACGGCGCGACCCACGCCGGCAGCTTCGACCTCTCCTTCCTGCGCTGCATCCCGAACATGGTGGTGATGGCGCCGGCCGACGAGAACGAGTGCCGGCAGATGCTGACGACCGGCTTCCGGCATCCCGGCCCCGCCGCGGTCCGCTACCCGCGCGGCACGGGTCCCGGTGTCGCGGTGGAGCCGGCCCTCGACGCCCTGCCCGTCGGCAGGGCGCAGGTACGTCGCCACGGCCACCGGCTCGCCCTGCTCGCCTTCGGCGCGCTGGTGCCGGTGGCCGAGGAGGTGGGCAGGGCGCTGGACCTCACCGTGGTCAACATGCGCTTCGTGCGTCCGCTCGACGAGGCGCTGCTGCGCGAGCTGGCCGCCACGCACGCCGGCTTCGTCACCCTCGAGGACAACACGGTCGTGGGCGGTGCCGGCAGCGCCGTGAGCGAATTCCTCGCCGCGGAGGGCCTCCTCCTGCCCGTGCAGCACCTCGGCCTGCCCGACCGCTATCTCGAACACGCCTCGCGCGAGCAGCTCCTGGCCGAGTGCGGCCTGGACGTCGCCGGCGTGCGCGCGGCGGTGGAGGCGCGCTGGGAGGCCGTGCTGCAGAGCGCGCTACCGCGCAGCGCCGCCGGCTGAAGCCGATCCGGAGGCGTGAGGGACCAGGAGTGAGAAACGGGAGGGAAGAACAACTGCTCGCCCTCGCCTCTCACTTCCCTCCACTCACTCCTGCTCTGCGCGCCGCCCGAGCGTGACCCGCTCGCGGTCCTCCAGGTCGCGCTCGGTCGTCACCGCCTCGAAGGCGGCGGCGGCGAACAGGTCGCGGACCGCCTGCCCCTGGGCGAACCCGTGCTCGACCAGCAGCCAGCCGCCGGGGCGCAGGTGGGCGGGCGCCTCGGCCACGATGCGGCGCAGCGCGTCGAGCCCGTCGGCACCGGACGCCAGGGCGCCGCGCGGCTCGTGCCGCAGGTCACCCTGTTCGAGGTGGGGATCGTCCTCGGCGATGTAGGGCGGATTGCTCGCGACCAGGTCGAACCGCCGCCCGGCCAATGGCGAGAACCAGTCGCCCTCGGCGAAGGCGACGTTGGCGATGCGGTTGGCCTCGGCGTTGCGCCGCGCGACGGCCAGCGCCTCGGCGCTCGCGTCCACGGCCAGGACACGCGCATGCGGACGCTCGCAGGCGATGGCCAGCGCGATCGCGCCGCTGCCGGTGCCGAGGTCGGCGACCTCGACCTCGCGGTCGGCCGGCAGCAGGTCGAGCGCCAGTTCGACCAGGCGCTCCGTCTCCGGGCGCGGGATCAGCACCGCGGGCTCGACAGCCAGCTCGAGGCTCCAGAAGCCGCGTGCGCCCAGCAGGTAGGCGACGGGTTCGCCTGCGATGCGCCGCGCCAGCAGCTGCCCGAACTGGGCGACCGCATCCGCGTCCGGGACGTCGTCGCGGTGCGCGACCAGCCAGGTCCGCGAGCGCCCCAGCGCATGGGCGAGCAGCAGTTCGGCGTCCAGCTGCGGGGAATCGCCGGCGCCCAGGCGCGAGGCGCCGTCGTCGATCAGGTCGCGGACCGTCCTCATGCGCCGCCCCCCGCCGGTGGCTGTGGCGGGCGGGACGGACGGGACGGCAACGGCAGTGGCATCGGCATGGAACTCGCGGTGCGGGAGGGGCAGAGCACCGCGTCCGACGACGCGGCGGCAGCGGCTACTGTAGCCCCGCCCCCGCATGCGGGTCCTGCCCGGCATCGACGCACTGTTCGAGGATCACCGCCACCGCATGCACCACCGCGGCGATGCGCACCGCACTCTGGATGCCCTCGATGGGCATGCCGTGCTCGCGCAGCCCGCGCTCGTGGGCGTCCACGCAGATGCCGCAGCCGTTGATGGCGGACACCGCCAGCGCGGCCAGCTCGAAGGAGACGCGGTCGATGCCCGGCGACTGCAGCACGCTGGTGCGCAGGCCGAAGCGCATCTCCGCGTACTCCCGGTTCGAGACCAGGTGCGTGAACCGGTAGTAGATGTTGGTCATGCCCATGGTGCCCGCCGCCGCGCGCACCCCGCAGCGCTCGCGCTCGTCGAGGACGTCCGCCGCGAAGGCGTCGAGCGCCCGGCTCAGCCCCGTGTACCGCGCCGCGATGCCCGACGCCAGCGCCACCGCGGCGATCTGTCGCCGGTCCAGCCCGGGCGAGCCGGCCTCCGCCAGGACCTGCTCGAAGTTGCGGCGCAGGTCCTGCGCGTAGTCGGGAAGCCGGGCGGCGATCTCGGATGGAGTCATTGCATGTGTCCTGCGTCAGTCCGGATTCCCCAACCGTGCCAGCGCCCGCCCCGGGCGTCGAGGGGCTCAGGGCTCAGGGCTCAGGGCTTGGGGCTTGGGGCTTGGGGCTTGGGGCTTGGGGCTTGGGGCTTGGGCTTGGGCTTGGGGCTCGGGGCTCAGGACTTAGGGCCCAGGCTTCGGGGCTCGGGGCTCGGGCCATTCCCCATTCCCCATTCCCCATTCCCCATTCCCCATGCCCGTGCCCCACGCCCCACGCCCCGTGCCCCGTGCCCCGTGCCCCGTGCCCGGGTGCCCGATGCCCCACGCCCCATGCCCCATGCCCCATGCCCGCCTCCCCTCCCGCACCGCACCAAATAGCCAAAACCTATCAATCACATTCCAACCATCTATTTGCCACATCGATAGATGCCGCCTACCATGCGCCGCGTTGCACCACTCCCACCAACGATCCACGAGGATTGCGAATGTCCCTGATCAACACCCAGGTCAAGCCCTTCACCGCCACCGCCTTCCAGAACGGCGAGTTCATCCAGGTCACGGATGCCGACCTGAAGGGCAAGTGGTCCGTCGTCGTGTTCTACCCGGCCGACTTCACCTTCGTCTGCCCGACCGAGCTCGAGGATCTGGCCGAGCGCTACGAGGAGTTCAAGAAGATCGGCGTGGAGATCTACTCGGTCTCGACCGACACCCACTTCTCGCACAAGGCGTGGCACGACACCTCGGCCGCCATCGGCAAGATCCAGTTCCCGATGATCGGCGACCCCACCCTGACCATCAGCCGCAACTTCGAGATCCTGCGCGAGAACCAGGGTCTGGCCGACCGCGGCACCTTCGTGATCGATCCCGAGGGCGTGATCCAGCTCGTCGAGATCACCTCCGAGGGCGTGGGCCGCGACGCCGGCGAGCTGCTGCGCAAGGTCAAGGCCGCCCAGTACGTCGCCGCGCACCCGGGCGAGGTCTGCCCGGCCAAGTGGAAGGAAGGCGAGAAGACCCTCGCGCCGTCGCTGGACCTCGTCGGCAAGATCTGATTCACCGCGTCGATCGCGTGGCGTGCCCGGACCGCTCCGGGCACGCCATCGCGGCACCGTGACGCGCGGACTACCTCTTCTGCGGAGCAGCAAAGCATGTTGGACGCCAACCTCAAGACCCAGCTCAAGGCCTACCTCGAGAAGCTCCAGCGGCCGATCGAACTGGTCGCCGCGGTGGACGACGGCGAGAAGTCGGCCGAGATGTCGGCGCTGCTGTCGGACATCGTCTCGCTCTCCGACAAGATCACCCTGGTCGAGCATCGCGGCAGCGATGTGCGGACGCCCTCGTTCGCCATCCGCGCCCCCGGCCAGGACATCGACCTCCGCTTCGCGGGACTGCCGATGGGCCACGAGTTCACCTCGCTGGTGCTGGCCCTGCTCCAGGTGGGCGGCCACCCGTCCAAGCTCGGCGTCGAGGTCATCGAACAGATCAAGGGGCTGGAAGGCCCGTACCGCTTCGAGACCTACTTCTCGCTGTCGTGCCAGAACTGCCCGGACGTGGTCCAGGCGCTGAACCTGATGGCGGTGCTCAACCCCAACATTTCCCATGTCGCCATCGACGGCGCGCTGTTCCAGGACGAAGTGGAACAGCGTCAGATCATGTCGGTGCCGACCATCTTCCTGAACGGCGAACACTTCGGCCAGGGCCGCATGGGCGTCGAGGAGATCGTGGCGCGCCTGGATACCGGCGCCGCCAAGCGCGAGGCCGCCAGGCTCTCGGCCAAGCCCGCCTTCGACGTGCTCGTGGTCGGCGGTGGCCCCGCGGGCGCCGCGGCCGCCATCTACGCGGCGCGCAAGGGCATCCGCACCGGCGTGGCCGCGGAGCGCTTCGGCGGCCAGGTGCTCGACACCATGGCGATCGAGAACTTCATCTCGGTGCCGGAGACCGAGGGCCCGAAGCTCGCCGCCGCGCTGGAGCAGCACGTGCGCGAGTACGAGGTCGACATCATGAACCTGCAGCGCGCCGAGGCGCTGGTCCCGGCCACCGCCGAGGGCGGGCTGCACGAGGTGCGCTTCGCCAGTGGCGCGACGCTGAAGGCGAAGACGGTGGTCGTCGCTACCGGCGCCCGCTGGCGGCAGATGAACGTGCCCGGCGAGGAGCAGTACCGCAACAAGGGCGTGGCCTACTGCCCGCACTGCGACGGCCCCCTGTTCAAGGGCAAGCGCGTGGCGGTGATCGGCGGCGGCAACTCCGGCGTCGAGGCGGCCATCGACCTGGCCGGCATCGTCAAGCACGTGACCCTGCTGGAGTTCGACAGCAAGCTCCGCGCCGACGAGGTGCTGCAGCGCAAGCTGCGCAGCCTGCCGAACGTGCGCGTGATCACCTCGGCGCAGACCACCGAGGTCACCGGCGACGGCAGCCGCGTCAACGGGCTCGTCTACACCGACCGCGTCGGCGGCGACAGCCACCGCATCGAATTGGAAGGCGTGTTCGTGCAGATCGGCCTGCTGCCCAACACCGAGTGGCTCAAGGGCGCCGTGGCGCTCTCCCCGCGTGGCGAGATCGAGGTCGACGCCCACGGCCGCACCTCGGTGCCGGGCGTGTTCGCGGCCGGCGACGCCACCACGGTGCCGTACAAGCAGATCGTGATCGCCATGGGCGAGGGCTCCAAGGCCGCGCTGGCCGCCTTCGACCACCTGATCCGCACCTCGGCGCCGGCCCAGGCCGAGGCGCAGGCGGCCTGATCCGGAGGACGAGCGGGGCCGGCGACGGAGGACCGCCCGGGATGCATGCGGGCGTCCTCCGCCGGCCTCCGCGCGACCGCGCGGCGCGGCCACCAACGGAGGGAGGCACATGAACTTCCGCGACCTCAAGTACCTCGTCGCGCTCGCCGAACACCGGCACTTCGGCCGCGCCGCCGAAGCCTGCTTCGTGAGCCAGCCGACGCTCTCCACGCAGATCCGCAAGCTCGAGGAGGAGCTCGGCGTCTCGCTGTTCGAGCGCGCGCCGCGGCGCGTCATGCTGACTCCCGTGGGCCAGCAGATCGCCGAGCGCGCGCGCAAGGTCATCGCCGACGTCCAGCAGATGGGCGAGATCGCGCGCCGCAGCCGCGACCCCGAGGCGGGAACGGTGCGCCTGGGCCTGTTCCCGACGCTCGGCCCCTACCTCCTTCCGCACGTCGTCCCCGCCATCCGCGCGCGCTTCCCGCGGCTGGAGCTCCTCCTCGTCGAGGAGAAGACCGACCAGATCCTCACCCGGCTGCGCGAGGGGCGCCTGGACGCGGCCGTGCTGGCACTGCCGGTCCACGACGAGCAACTGCACGTCGAACCGCTGTTCGAGGAGCCCTTCATCCTCGCGGTGCCGCAGCAGCACGCGCTGGCGGGCCGCGGCGCGCTGAGCATGTCCGACCTGGACCGCGAACACCTGCTCCTGCTCGAGGAGGGCCATTGCCTGCGCGACCAGGCGCTGGACGTGTGCCGCCTCTCGGGCGCCGACGAGCGCGACGGCTTCCGCGCCACCAGCCTGGAGACGCTGCGGCAGATGGTCGCGGCCGGCGTCGGCATCACCCTCCTGCCCATGCTGGCCGTGCAGCCGCCGGTCCCGAACTCCCCGGGCGTGGAGCTGGTGCGCTTCGCGGACGAGGCGCCGCATCGCCAGATCGGCATGGTCTGGCGTCGCAGCTCGGCGCTGGACGGCTTCCTCCGCACCCTCGCCGAGGAACTGCGGCGCATCCCGCCCCACCTGCTCCAGCCACCCGGCGCAGGCGCGCCGCGCGCCGCGGCCTAGGAGCGCGGGCTGTAGAGAGCGCCGAGGCGAAACGTCGATGGCCGAGGCCGGACGTTCGGCGTATCCGGCTGGAGCAGGCTACAGGCGCAGGTCGGCGGAGGACGGCCCGCTCGGACGACCTTGCAGCCCCGGATGCGTCCTTCCGCACACGCTTGGGACCGCTCCAGGTCAGCGCACCAGGGCGGCGTGGAGCGGCGCGTCCGACGCCCAGCGCGCACGACCGCCCAGCCCCTCCAGCTCCACCAGCACCGCCGCACCGGCGAGCGTGGCGCCCAGCCGCTCGACCAGACGCCGCGCCGCCGCCAGCGTGCCGCCGGTCGCGAGCACGTCGTCGACCAGCAGCACGCGCTGCCCCGGTCGCGCCGCGTCGGCATGCACTTCGAGACGGTCGCTCCCGTATTCCAGCGCATAGGTCTCGTGCAGTACCTCGGCAGGCAGCTTGCCGGGCTTGCGGACCGGGACGAAGCCGCAGCCGAGCAGCGTCGCCGCGGCGGCGCCGAGGATGAAGCCCCGCGACTCGATGCCCGCCACGAGGTCGGGCGGGGCCGGCCGCCACGGGGCCACCAGGCTCTCCACCGCCGCCCGCAGCCCCGCCGCGTCCGCGAGCAGCGGCGAGATGTCGCAGAAGCGGATGCCCGGCCGCGGGAAGTCGGGCACGTCGCGCAGGAGGTGGGCGAAGCGGTTGGTCGACATGCTCAAGGGACTGTCCCGGGGCGACGAGGCCGCCCAGCATAGCGACGCGATGTGTGAAAAACGCCGGTGCGCGACCCGGTCCGGGCACGCATCCACGGCCATCCGCAACGCCCTCCCCGGCACGCGGCGGCGCGATCGAACCGGACGGGCGCCCCCCCCTCTGTCCGCTTGCCGGTTCCGAGGCCGATTGGCTACTGTCCGCACAAAAGCAGGCGACGACGGGCGGCGCGGACCACGCGCCGCCCGTTTTGCTTGTCCGCTCCGGGGCCACCGCCCCGCCCATCCGTGCAGAGAGAGACATGAACGTTCCCGCCCACCCGCCCCCATCCATCTGCGTTTCCAGCATCGACTTCGAGCGCCTCGACGCCCTGCTCGAGAACGCGCCGCAGACGACGCCCGGCCTCGACGCCCTGCGCCGCGAGCTCGACCGCGCCGACGTGCTGGAGCCGGAGCAGATGCCCGGCGACGTCATCACCATGAACGCGACCGCCCGCTTCCGCGACGAAGCCAGCGGCGAGGAGCGCGAGCTTTCCCTGGTCTATCCGCACGAGGTCGACGGCTCGCCCGCGCGGGTGTCCATCCTCGCGCCGGTGGGCAGCGCCCTGCTCGGCCTGCGCGTCGGCCAGTCCATCGACTGGACCCTGCCCGGCGGCCGCATCGCGCGCCTGCGCGTGCTCGACGTGCGCAACCTGAGAAGTGAGTGAAAAGGAGCGGGAAGCGAGCGCGGCGACTGCGCTTTCTCCTTCGTCGCTCCTCCGCTCTCACTCCTCCTCTCGCGGCACGCCGATACCGACGGGGCAGCTCACCCCGGTGCCGCCGAGGCCGCAATAGCCGTTGGGATTCTTCGCCAGGTACTGCTGGTGAGCGGTCTCGGCGTGGAAGAACGGCACGCCACTGCGGATCTCGGTCGTGATCGCACCGTAGCCGGCCTCGCGCAGCCGCGCCTGGAACACCGCACGCGAGGCTTCGGCGACGGCGCGCTGGGCGTCGTCGTCGACGTAGATCGCCGAGCGGTACTGGGTGCCGACGTCGTTGCCCTGCCGCATGCCCTGGGTCGGGTCGTGGTTCTCCCAGAACACCTTGAGCAGGGCCTCCAGCGGCACCTGCGCCGGGTCGTACACGACCAGCACGGTCTCGGCATGCCCGGTCTGGCCGCTGCACACCTCCTCGTAGGTGGGATTCGGCGTGTAGCCGCCGGAATAGCCGGCAGCCGTCGCCACCACCCCGGGGATCGACCAGAACAGGCGCTCGGCGCCCCAGAAGCAGCCCATGCCGAACTGCACCCGTGCCATGCCGGGGAAGTCGCCGACGATGGGGCGCCCGGTGACGAAGTGGATGGGCTCGATCCGCAGCGGATCGGGCCGCCCGGGCAGGGCCTGCTCCGGCTGGACCATCCGCTGCTTGAATGCGCCGATGCCGAGTCGCTCGAACATGCAAGACCTCCGCCGTCGTCAGGATCCTCCGAGATGCGGTCCCGTCGCGCCGCTTCAAGGCGCGCGACCGGGCCTCACGCCTGGAGCATGCCGCCGTCGGGCCGCTCGTCCTCCGCATCGGCATCCGCCGCCCGCAGGGCAGCATCCACGTCCGCCACGATGGCGCTGGCACGGCCATAGGCGGATTCGGGCACGCACACCGCGACCATGCCCAGCACCGGCAGGTCGCCCATCGCGCCGGTGAGGTGCTCGCCGCGGACGAAGACCGGGATGCCGGCCTCCTCCAGCGCACCGCGCACCAGATAGGCGTCGATCAGATGGGCCGCCTCGTACACAACGCGCATGCTTCACCGCCGCGGGGGAACTGCGTGCAGCATAGGCAGAAGCCGGCGGGCGCGCGTGACGAGCGTCCGGCCGGCCGAGCACCGCCCGGCGCCGTCCGCCCTCGACGCGCGCCGGCGTGGGTGCGGGTTTCTCCGCGACCGCCTGGATGGGCATTGAACCTGTCCGCCGTCGCGACCGGGTCGGCCCCGCATCCGCACCGACGCCCCCGGGCCGCCCCACGCTCACCTCGGCGGCATGACGCTCTAAACTGTGCGATCCGCCCGCGCCCCGCGCTCCCGCCAGCAGAACCCACGCATGACCGACGCCACCCCGGACGCCCCGCGCCAGGACTTCATCCGCCAGATCGTCCGCAGCGACCTCGCGGAAGGGCGCCACGCCGCCATCCGCACCCGCTTCCCGCCCGAGCCCAACGGCTACCTGCACATCGGCCACGCCAAGGCGATCTGCCTGAGCTTCGGCATCGCGCGCGAGTTCGGCGGCCTGTGCAACCTGCGCCTCGACGACACCAACCCGGCCAAGGAACTGCCGGAGTACGTGCGCGCCATCCAGGAGGACGTGCGCTGGCTGGGCTTCGAGTGGGCGGAACTGCGCCATGCCTCGGACTACTTCGAGGTGTTCTACCTGGCGGCGGAGAAGCTCGTGCGCGCCGGCCACGCCTACGTGGACGACCTGTCGGCCGAGGAGGTGCGCGCCTACCGCGGCACGCTCACCGAGCCCGGCCGCAACTCGCCCTACCGCGACCGCAGTCCGGAGGAGAACCTCGACCTCCTGCGGCGCATGCGCGCCGGCGAGTTCGAGGACGGCTCGCGCACCCTGCGCGCGAAGATCGACATGGCCAGCGGCAACATCAACCTGCGCGACCCGGCGCTCTACCGCATCAAGAAGGTGCCGCACCAGAACACCGGCGACGCCTGGCCGATCTACCCGATGTACGACTACGCGCACGCGCTGTCGGACGCCATCGAGGGCATCACCCACTCGCTGTGCACCCTGGAGTTCGAGGACCACCGGCCGCTGTACGACTGGGTGGTGGAGCGCGTCGATCTCGCCAGCTCCCCCGAGCTGCTGGAGCCGCTGCGCGCCGCGGGGCTGCCGGTCCAGGCGGGCCGGCCGCGCCAGATCGAGTTCTCCCGCCTGGCGCTGAACTACAGCATCACCAGCAAGCGCAAGCTCATGGCCCTGGTGCAGGAAGGCCTCGTGGACGGCTGGGACGACCCCCGCATGCCGACCCTGCAGGGCCTGCGCCGCCGCGGTTTCCCGCCCGGCGCCATCCGCCTGTTCGCCGAGCGCGTGGGCATCAGCAAGCAGAACTCGGTCACCGACTTCTCGCTGCTGGAACAGGCCGCGCGCGAGGTGCTGGACGCCGAGGCGCCGCGCCGGCTGGCGGTGGTCGATCCGCTGAAGCTGGTCATCGCCAACCTTTCGGACGACCACGCGGAGATGCTGACCTTCGCCAACCACCCCAAGAACGAGGCCTTCGGCACCCGCGAGGTTCCGTTCTCGAACGCGCTGTGGATCGAGCGCGACGACTTCATGCGCGAGCCGGTGAAGGGCTTCCACCGCCTGGTCCCGGGTGGCGAGGTGCGCCTGCGCGGCGTGGGCATCGTGCGCTGCGAGGAGGTGGTGACCGACGGCGACGCGGTGGTCGAGCTGCGCTGCACGCTGGACGCCGACACGCGTCCGGGCATGCCCGGCGCCGACCGCAAGATCAAGGGCACCATCCACTGGGTCAGCGCGCGCCATGCGGTCGAGGCCGAGGTCCGCCTCTACGACCGCCTGTTCTCGGTGCCCGACCCGGATGCCGACGGCGACTACCACCAGCACCTCAACCCCGAGGCCAAGCGCGTGGTGCGCGGCTACGTGGAGCCCTCGGCCGCGGGCCTGGAGGCCGAGGCGCACGTGCAGTTCGAGCGGCTGGGCTTCTTCATCGCCGACCGCCGCGACCATTCGCCGCGGCGGCCGGTGTTCAACCGCATCGTGACGCTGCGCGACACCTGGGCGAAGAAGCAGTAGCGCGCCCCGCTCCCGCGGGCCAGCCCGCGATGCCGCCGCCGCGACCCGGCGGCGGGTACCCTTGCCCGCACGTCATGCTCCCGAGGACCGCCCGCATGCGCCTGTTCCTGCTTCTCATCGTCCTGCTCGCGGCGAGCGCCTGCTCCCGCCCGCTCAACGACGCCGGTGCCGCGCCGGCCGCGCCCGCGCCGGCCCCCACCGCGGCCGACGACGCCGGGCGCATGCTCGGCGGCATCGGCAAGACCGCGGCGCCCGGCGAGGTCGATACCCGCTGCGAGACCGATGCCGACTGCGCGGTCAAGAACGTCGGCAACTGCTGCGGCGAGTTCCCCGCCTGCGTCAACGCGGACAGCCCCACCTTCCCCGAGCAGGTGCAGGCCGCCTGCGCGGAGAGCGGCATGATGAGCGTGTGCGGCTTCCGCGACGTCGCGGGCTGCACCTGCGTGGACAACACCTGCACCGACGTCCATGCGGACGGCGGCGACACGCCGGTGGTGCGCTGATGCTGTACGCGCAGGTCCACCTCACGCTTCCCGCCTGGGTGCATGGGCAGGTCGACCTCGACCGCCGCTACCCCGACGACGAGAGCAAGGTCGCGCTGGCGATCGGGCTGTCGCGCATGAACGTCGAGCACGCCAGCGGCGGTCCGTTCGGCGCCGCCGTGTTCACCGGCGAAGGGCGGCTGGTGTCGGTCGGCGTCAACCGCGTGATGCCGCACACGACCTCCGCCGCGCATGCCGAGATGATGGCGTGGATGCTGGCGCAACAGCGCCTGCAGCGCCCGCGCCTCAACGACGACGGCAGCCGCTTCGTGCTCGCGACCTCCTCCCAGCCCTGCTGCATGTGCTACGGCGCCGCGGTCTGGGCCGGCATCGACGAGCTGCTGATCGGCGCGCGCGCCGAGGACGTGGAGTCGCTGACCGAGTTCGACGAGGGCCCGCTTCCCGCCGACTGGATCGGCGAACTGGAGCGGCGCGACATCGCGGTGCGCCGCGACATCCTGCGGGAGGAGGCGCGCGCCGTGCTGCGCGCCTATGGCGAGGGCGGCGGCGATCGCTACTGAGCGTTCCCTGCGGCGGGCCCCGGCATGAGCGCCGTCGACGGCCTGCTGGGCTACTGCCGCGCCGGCTTCGAGCCGGAGCTTGCGGCGGAATACACCGCGCGCGCCGCCGAGGCCGGGCTCGGCGCCTACGCCAAGACCGAGCGCAACAGCGGCGTCGTGCAACTCCTCGGCGCCGACGGCGCAGGCCTGGCCGCCGCCCTGCCCTGGCGCGACCTCGTCTTCGCGCGGCAGTCGCTGCGTCTCCTGGCGGAACTGCGCGGCCTGGACCCGCGCGACCGGCTCACCCCGCTGCTGGCGGCGCTGTCCGACCGCGGCCTGTGCTTCGGCGACGTCTGGGTGGAGCATCCCGACTCGGAGGCGGGGCGTCCGCTCTCCGGACTGGCCCGCGCCTTCGGCAACGCCCTGCGCCCGGCGCTGCGCAGGCACGGGCTGCTGGCGCCGGCCGAGGACGCGCGCCTGCCGCGGCTGCACGTCTGCCTGCTCGCGGGCGACCATGCGCTGCTGGCCGTCGCGGATCCGAAGACGACCTCGCCGTGGCCGCTGGGCATCCCGCGGCTGCGCATCCACGGCGACGCGCCCTCGCGCTCCGCGGCCAAGCTCGAGGAGGCGATCACCGTCCTCCTCGATCCCGACGAGCGCGCTCGGCGCCTGCAGGCGGGGATGTACGCCGCCGACCTGGGCGCAGCGCCGGGCGGCTGGAGCTGGATCCTGGCGCGCCGCTACCTGCGGGTCTGGGCCATCGACAACGGGCCGCTGGCGGAGAGCGCCCACGCCACCGGCCTGATCGAGCACGTGCGCGCCGACGGCTTCCGCTGGCAGCCGCCGCAGACGCTGGAGTGGATGGTCTGCGACATGGTCGAACAGCCGCGCCGCGTGGCCGACCGCATCGCGACCTGGCTGCGCGAGGGCTGGTGCCGGCAGACCATCTTCAACCTCAAGCTGCCGATGAAGAAGCGCTGGGACGAGACCGTGCTGTGCCTCGACCTGCTGCGCGAGCGCACCGGCATGCCGCTCGATATCCGGGCGCGGCAGCTGTACCACGACCGCGAGGAAATCACGGTCTATGCGCGGCGCTCGAGGAGCGAGTGAACAGGAGCGAGAGGTGGAGAGAGCATGTCCGCTCCGCTCGTTTCTCCCTCCTCTTCACTCACCTCGACCAGGGCACTCATCCTCGACCCGCGGCGTGGCGCGCGAGCGCGCCGGCCAGGCCGGGAACGCGCCCGGCGAGGCCGAGTGCCGGACCGCGCAGCAGCGTCGGCAGCAGGAGGTCGTTGGAGAAGCCGCGGTTGATGAGGTCGAAGCTCCAGGCGGCGAGCGTCGCGTCGCTGCGGCGCGCGCGCTGCCAGGCCGCGAGGCGGCGCGGCGTCCCCGGCGGGTTCCCCCGGGCGAGGCTCTCCGCGACGCTCGTGCGCAGGGCCGCCACGTCGCGCAGGCCGAGGTTGACCCCCTGCCCCGCCAGGGGGTGCACCACGTGCGCCGCGTCGCCGCAGAGCACGGTGCGCTCCACCACGTAGCGGGCCGCCAGCTGCCGCTGCAGCGGGAAGGCGGCGCGGGCCGACACCGGCACCACCGCGCCGAGGCAGGCGCCGAAGGCGCGGGTCACCGCGTCGCCGAAGGCCCCGTCGTCGAGCGCGACGATGCGGTCGGCCTCAGCGTCCGGCAGGGTCCAGACGATGGAGCAGACGTGTGGGTCGCCCGCCGCGTCCTGGAAAGGCAGGAAGGCGATAGGTCCGCTCGGCAGGAATCGCTGCCAGGCCGTCCGTGCGTGCGGCGCCTCGGTCCGCACGAAGCCGACCACGCCCTTCTGGCGGTAGTCGTGCCGCTCCACCGGCACCCCCAGCAGCCCGCGCAGGGTCGAGCCGGCACCGTCGGCCGCCACCACCAGGCGTGCGCGCAGGCGGGGCCCGCTTTCCAGTGCGAGGGTGGCGCCGTCCGCGTCCTGCGCGATGGCGGCGACGCGCTCGGGGCACAGGACGCGCACACCGGCCTGCTGCAGCCGCGCCCACAGGCGGTCCACCAGCAGGCCGTTCTCCACGATCCAGCCGAGCTCGCCGCGCCCCAGGGCCGCGGCATCGAAGCGCAGCGCGCCGCCGCCGGCGGCGTCCCAGACGCACATGTGCGCATAGGGCTGCACGCGGGCGCCGGCGACCGCGTCCCAGACGCCCAGGCGCGCGAGCAGGGCCGCGTTGTCGGGCGCGAAGGCGTACACGCGCAGGTCGGGCCGCTCGCGCGCCCACGGCTGCGGCGCCCGCGCCTCCACGAGCGCGACCCGCAGGCCCTCGTCGGCCAGTGCCAGCGCCGCGCTGGTACCGACGACGCCGGCACCGACGACGACGGCATCCAGAATCTCGCGCCCGTTCATCCCGGTTCTCCCGTGGGGCGGTAGCCCATGGCCCCGGCGACCAGCGGGTCGCGCAGCGGCGGCAGCAGGTCCACCGCCAGCATGCCGAGGCCACGGAGCAGACCGAGCAGGCGCGAAGGATTGCTGGTGATCCGCGCCAGACCGTCGCTGAAGGCCAGCGTGCGGCTCCGGTCACCGGCCCGCTCCGCGGCGTAGGTGGCCAGCAGCGCGGCATCGCCCGGGTCGCTGCCCCCGGCGAGGCGAGCGGCCAGGGCCACGGCATCGCGCAGGCCGAGGTTGAAGCCCTGGGCGCCGATCGGATGGATGGTCTGCGCGGCGTTGCCGACCAGAACCGCCCGCGGCGCGTGCAGCGCCTGCGCGACGCAGCGCTGCAACGGATAGCCGACGCGGCTGCCGACCGCGGTGAGGCGGCCGGCGCGCCAGCCCGCGCGCGACTGCAGGACATCGAGGTAGTCCGCGTCGTCCAGCGCCAGCATGCGCGCCGCCTCGTCCGCGGGGACGCCGCAGACTGCGCCATAGCGCCCGTCCGGCCGCGGCAGCAGCGCCGTCGGCCCCTGGGGCCCGAACCGCTCCCACGCGCGCCCGTCCGGCGCACGTTCGGCCGCGGCACTGCACACGATCAGGGTCTGCCGGTAGTCGTGGCGCTCGACGCCGATGCCCAGCGCCTCGCGCACGCCGCTGCGGGTGCCGTCCGCGCCGACGACGAGGCGGGTCGCGATCCGCCGCGGGCCCTCGGGGGTCTCGAGCTCCACCGTGCGGCATCCGTCGGCCGGCGCATGCACGGCCGTCACGCGTGCGGGGCGCAGGCGGACGACGTCGCGCAGCTGGCCGAGCCGGGTCTCGAGCGCGATGCCGAGGTCGTGCGCCACCACGACCCTGCCGAAGTCGGCGCGTCCGTAGGTCTCCGCATCGAGGCGCACGGCGCCGAAGTCGCCGGCCCGGCTGACGTGGATGTGGCGGATCGGCGCCCCGCCGCCACGGACGGCCGGCCACACCCCGAGGCGCTCCAGGATTTCCACCGAGGCCGCCGCCAGCGCGAGGTTGCGCTGGTCGAAGGTCGGCGGCGGCGCAGCGAGCGCCGCGGCGGGCTCCGCCTCCACCAGGCCGATCCGCAGGCCGCGCCCGTCGAGCGCGCAGGCCAGGCTGGCGCCCACCAGGCCGCCGCCGACGATCAGGACGTCGAACGCGACGTCAGCGAAGTCGTGGGTCATCCGCGGATGATACGCGCTGGACCGGGCGCGCCGCCCGAGCTGCGCTATCCTCGCTCCATCGCCGTTTCCGCTCTCAGCCCTCCATGCCCGCCGCGCTTTCCCGTCCCGCCGTCGCAGGTCCGCTGGTGCTCGTCGCGATGCTCGTCGCCGTCGCGCTGACCCGCCTGCTGCCGCACCCGCCGAACTTCACGCCGGTGGCGGCCCTGGCGCTGTTCGGCGCCGCGCACTTCGCCCATCGCGGCTGGGCGGTCGCGGTTCCGCTGCTGGCGCTGTTCCTGTCCGACATCGCCCTGGGCTTCGCGAGCGGCGCGCTCGGGCTCGGCTGGACCGCGGACACCGCGCTGTACGCCGAGTACATGCTCAGCCCGCTGGCGCTCGGCATCTACGCCAGCACCCTGCTCGCGGGCCTGCCCGGCTTCGCGCTGCGCGGCCGGGCGAGCGCACGGCGGGTGCTGGGGGCGGGCGTCGCGAGCGCGCTGGTGTTCTTCTTCGCGAGCAACGCGGTGGCCTGGCTCGGCGCGCGTCCCGGCGAGCCCTGCGTCGCCGGGATCGGCCCGTGCTACGTGGCGGCACTGCCGTTCCTGAAGTGGACGCTGGCCGGCACGCTGTTCTACAGCGCCCTGCTGTTCGGCGGCTTCGCGCTGCTGCGGCGCGCCCTGCCGCCGCTGCGCCCGCAGACGGCCTGAGGAGCCGGTCGCCGGTGGGCCACCGCCTCAGCCGCATCACGACCCGGACCGGCGACGACGGCACCACCGGGCTCGGCGACGGCACGCGGGTGCCCAAGGACAGCCGGCGGATCGAGGCCATCGGCGCGGTCGACGAGGCGAACTGCGCGCTCGGCGTGGTCCTCGCCCAGCCCGTTCCCGAGGAGGCGCGGGCCCTGCTCGTCGCCCTCCAGCACGCGCTGTTCGACCTCGGCGCCGAACTCGCCGTGCCCGGGCATGCCGCCCTCCAGGACGCCGACGCGGTCTGGCTGGAGCGCGAACTCGCGCGCATGAACGCCTCCCTGCCCCCGCTCCGCGAATTCGTGCTGCCCGGCGGCGGCGCGGCGGCCGCGTACTGCCATGTCGCCCGCGC
This sequence comes from Coralloluteibacterium thermophilum, assembly GCF_042654365.1. NCBI lineage: Bacteria > Pseudomonadati > Pseudomonadota > Gammaproteobacteria > Lysobacterales > Lysobacteraceae > Coralloluteibacterium > Coralloluteibacterium thermophilum. The sequence continues at coordinate 46,783 of NZ_JBHSGG010000048.1, read as the reverse complement.
CGCGGCCCGGCGCGCCGAGCGGGCGATGGTCGCGCTGGGACGGGGCCAGCCCCTGCGGCCGGAGGCGCTGCGCTTCGTCAACCGGCTGTCCGACCTGCTGTTCGTGCTGGCGCGCGTGCTGGCGCGCGGCGCCGGCGGCGAGGTGCTGTGGGATCCGGCACTCGGACAGGAGCGACGCCGGTGAGCCTCCCCGTCTACACCCATCCCGCCTGCCTCCAGCACAGCCCGGGGCGCGGCCACCCGGAATGCCCGGAGCGCCTCGGCGCGGTGATCGACAGCCTGCGCGGCGCCGTCCGCGACCTCGACTGGCGGGAGGCGCCGCAGGCGCTCCGGAGCCAGCTTGCGCGGGTGCACGCGCCCGAACTGATCGCCGAGATCCTCGACGTGCCGACGGTCGGCGCCCGCCGCCTGGACTCGGACACGGTCATGAACGCGCACTCCGCGGAGGCGGCCCTGCGCGCGGCGGGGGCCGGCGTTGCGGCGGTGGACGGCGCGCTCCGCGGCCGCGAGCCGCGCGCCTTCTGCGCGGTGCGGCCGCCCGGCCACCACGCCACCGCGGACATCGCCATGGGCTTCTGCCTGTTCAACTCGGTGGCGGTCGCCGCGGCCCACGCGGTCGAGGCCCACGGCCTGGAGCGGGTCGCCGTGGTCGACTTCGACGTGCACCACGGGAACGGCACCCAGGCCATTTTCGAGCGCGACCCGCGCGTCTTCTACCTCTCCAGCCATCAGGCGGCGCTGTACCCGGACACCGGCTTCCGCCACGAGCGCGGCGTCGGCAACCTCGTCAACGTGCCGCTCGCGGCGGGCACCGACGGGGCGGGATTCCGCAAGGCCTGGACCGAGATCCTGCTGCCCGCGCTGGACGATGCCCGCCCGCAGCTGATCCTGGTCTCCGCAGGCTTCGACGCACACCGCCTCGATCCGCTGGCCGACCTCGACATCGACGTCGAGGACTACCACTGGCTCACCCGCGAACTCGTGGCCCTGGCCGAGCGGCATGCGCAGGGCCGGATCGTCTCCAGCCTGGAAGGCGGCTACAGCCTGAGCGCGCTGCGCGCGTCCGCGGTCGCGCACGTCCGGGCGCTGATGGACGCCTGAGCCGACCGCGCCGGCGTCGTCACTCCGCCGGGCGGAAGTCCAGCGCGGCGGAGTTGATGCAGTAGCGCAGGCCCGTGGGCGGCGGCCCGTCCGGGAACACGTGGCCGAGGTGCGACGCGCAGCGGGCGCAGCGGACCTCGATGCGGCGCATGCCGTGGCTGGTGTCCTCGTGGCCCGAGACGGCCTCGGGCGAGACCGGCCGGGTGTAGCTGGGCCAGCCACTGCCCGAGTCGTACTTGTCCGCGGAGGCGAACAGCTCGGCGCCGCAGGCGGCGCACAGGTAGGTCCCCGGCGCCTTGTGGTTCCAGTACTTTCCCGTGAAGGCGCGCTCGGTCGCCGAGCATCGGCAGACCGCGTACTGCTCCGGGCTCAGCTCGGCCCGCCATTCCGCCTCGGTCTTCTCGATCTTCTCCACCGCAAGCTCCGCTCTCGCGCGGCCCGTCGCCGCCCCGCCTGCGATCTGCGGGCCGCGTTGCCGGGGTTCAAGCCTTGCGGCAAGCTAGCCCGGTTTTCCACCCGCCGGACCCGCCTTGCGCACGATCCCCCGCCTGAGCCTGCTGTCGGTGTGCATCGCCGCCGCGGCCGCCCACCCCGCAACCGCGCAGACCGGGCCGGCCACCCTGCCGCCCGAGGCCTCGGTGGGCGGGCTCTACGTGACGTCGCAGTCGCCGGACCCGTGGGTGTTCTGCCGGGGTCCGGACGCCATCGCGCCGTTCGCGCCGGTGCGTCCCGGCGCGGGCAGCCCGGAGACGTCCGAGACCATCATCGACTTCGACAACCTCCAGGCCGACGAGGAGAGCGGGCACAGCATCTTCGAGGGCGACGTCCAGCTCGAACGCGGCACCCAGTGGCTGGGAACCGACCGGCTCGTCTACGTGCACGAGGAGGAGGACTACCTCGCCGAGGGCAACGTCCGCTACCAGGACGCGAGCCTGCGCATGCTGGCGACGCGCGCCGAGGGCAATACCGGCCTCGAGGTGCACCACCTCGACCAGGTCCGCTACCAGCTGCTCTCGCAGCGCGGCAACGGCGGCGCCGATACCGTGGACGTGCGCGGCGTGCTCAGCACCCTGCACGGTGCCTCGTTCAGCACCTGCGACCCCGTCGACCGCAAGTGGGAACTGCGCGCGCGCCGCCTCGACCTCGACCAGGACGAAGGCGAGGGCGTCGCCCGCGGCGTGACGGTGCGGGTGGGCAACGTCCCCGTGCTCTACACACCCTGGCTCAGCTTCCCGCTCGACGACCGGCGCAAGACCGGCTTCCTGTACCCGACCGTGGGCTACGACAACGAGCTCGGGCTGGACCTGTTCCTGCCCTACTACCTCAACCTGGCGCCGAACTACGACCTGACCCTGACCCCGCGCATCATGAGCAGGCGCGGCGTGATGCTGGGCAGCGAATTCCGCTACCTGTTCGGCCCCCACAGCGGCACGGTCGAGGCCTGGTACCTCCCCAGCGACGACAAGGCGCGGGACCCTGCCCTGCGCGGCAGCGACCGCTACGAATACCGGATCGGGCACCGGACGGTCTTCAACCAGCAGTGGTACGGCCTTGCGAACGTGCACAGGGTCAGCGATCCCCGCTACTTCGAGGACTTCAGCGTCACCACCGCCGATCGCGAGCGCGCCTTCCTCGAAAGCAACGTCGGGCTGTACGGACGGGGCCGCTACTGGACGACCTCGATCGAGGCGCGCGACTGGCAGATCACCGATGCGCTGATCGCGGACAGCGCGGAGCCCTTCATGGAGCTGCCGCGGCTTCGCTTCAACTACGACAGGCCCCTGGGCGACTACCTCACGGTTGGCCTGCGCAGCGAGGCGGTCGGCTTCCGCCACGACATCCGCAGCGAGGGCTCGCGCCTCGACCTCAAGCCCTACCTGCGCGCGGACTTCGCAGGCTCCTGGTGGTTCCTCGCGCCGCAGGTCGCCTACCGCCACACGCAGTACGAGCTCGACGCCCCGGTGCGCCCGGGGGGCGACACCAGCCCCAGCCGGTCGGTGCCGATCTACAGCGTCGACGGCGGCCTGTTCTTCGACCGCGACGTCGAGTGGTTCGGCCGCTCGCTGATCAACACGCTGGAACCGCGCCTGTTCTACCTTCGGGTGCCCTATCGCGACCACAGCGACATCCCGATCTTCGACACCCGCGACCTGCTGTTCAGCTTCCCGCAGCTGTTCCGCGACAACCGCTTCTCGGGCGCCGACCGGCAGGCCGACGCGAACCAGCTGGCTGCCGCGGTGACCACCCGGCTGTTCGAGCCCGGCAGCGGACGCGAACTCGGCTCGCTGGCCGTGGGCCGGATCAACTACTTCGATCCGCCGCGCATCCCGCCGACGTCGCCCGCGACCGTGCTCAACGACAGCGGCTCGTTCTACGTGGTCGACGCCAACGTCGCCGTGAGCGACCGCTGGTCCTTCGGCAGTTCCTACCAGTGGGACCCGGCGAGCGAGCGCACCCAGCTGAACACCTACCGGATCCGGTACGACTTCGAGAACGGCGGCCTGGTCAACGCCGCCTACCGCTACCGCCGCGACCTCCTCGAGCAGACGGACATCTCGGCGGTCTACCCGCTCTCGCCGTCGTGGCGCCTGGTCGGGCGCTGGGCCTACTCCCTGCCGGACCAGTCGACCCTGGACGCGACCGCCGGCGTCGAATGGCAGAGCTGCTGCATGGCGGTGCGGGTGCTGGGACGCCACTACCTGCGCGGGCGCTACACCGGGAACCTCGACAACGCCGAGAAGGGCAACGCCATCTACTTCGAGCTGGAGCTCAAGGGGCTCGGTTCATTCGGGCGCAAGACTGACGATCTCCTGACGCGTAGTATTCTCGGTTACACCCGCTGACGGGCCGCGCCGCGCGCCGGCCGCGGCCCCGCACATTCCGGTCTTCGTTCATGACGCATTTCCACCGCCTGCTTCCCGCCCTCCTGGCCGTCGCCTTCGCCCTGCCCGTGCAGGCGCAGCAGCAGCCCATCGACGGCATCGTCGCCGTCGTCGACGAGGACGTCATCCTGCGGAGCGAGCTCGAGCGCGCGGTCGCCAACATCCGCGCGCAGTACGGCGACCAGCCGGGCGTCCTGCCGCCGGAGGACGTCCTCCGCCGCCAGGTCCTCGACCGCCTCGTCATGCTCAAGCTGCAGGTCGCGCGCGCGACCGATTCCGGCATCCGCGTCAGCGATGCCGAGCTGGAGCAGGCGACCATGGCGGTCATGCAGCAGAACCGCATGACGCCGGACGACTTCCGCAGCCGCCTGGCGGCCGAGGGGCTCTCCTACGAGGAGTTCCGCCGCAGCCTGCGCGACGAGCTGACGGTCCAGCGCCTGCAGCAGCAGCTGGCCCGCAGCCGCGTGCAGGTCAGCGACGCCGAGGTGAACAACGCCATCGAGAACGGCGCCGCCGCCAGCGGCGAGCAGGTGCGCATCGCCAACATCCTGGTGGCGATCCCGGACGGGGCGACGCCCGAGCAGGTCCAGACCGCCCAGACCAAGGCCGACGGCATCAAGCAGCTGCTCGACAGCGGCGAGATGGACTTCGCGGCCGCGGCCGCACGCTACTCCGATGGCCCGAACGCCCTCGAGGGCGGCGATCTCGGCTGGCGCAGCTACGACGAGGTGCCGCCGCTGTTCTCCAACCTGCTGCGGGAGATGCAGCCGGGCGACGTGAGCGAGCCGATCCGCGGCCCCAGTGGCCTCACCCTCCTGCACGTCGCCGAGCGGCGCCAGGCCGAGCGCCAGGTGGCCACGCAGTACAACGCCCGCGGCATCCTGATCCGCACCACCGAGGTGGTCTCGCCCGAGCAGGCGCTGCAGCGCATCCAGGCGGCGCGGGCACGCATCGAGGCGGGCGAGGACTTCGGCGCGGTCGCGCGCGAGGTCTCCGAGGATGCCTCCACCCGCGCCCAGGGCGGCGACATGGGCTGGTTCGAGGCCAATGCCTGGGGCGGCGCGGTCGCCGCGCAGCTGGGGACGCTGGCCGACAACGAGGTCTCGCAGCCGTTCCAGAGCGACGTCGGCTGGCACCTGATCCAGCGCCTGGGCAGCCGCGAGCAGGACGTCACCGACGAGCTGCGCCGCAACCAGGTCCGCGAGGCCATCGGCCGCCGCAAGGCCGAGGAGGAGTACGAGCGCTTCCTGCGCCAGCTCCGCGGCGAGGCCTACGTCGAGTCCCGCCTGCCGCGCCCGGGCGAGACGAACGGCACCGGCGACGCCTCCTGACCGAGGCGCCCGCATGACGCCGCGGCTCGCCCTCGTCCCCGGGGAGCCGGCCGGCGTCGGGCCGGAGCTCTGCGTGCGCCTCGTGCAGGCGCCGCGCGACCACGACCTGGTCGCCTACTGCGATCCCGACACCCTGCTCGCCGCGGCGGAGGCGCTCGGACTGCCCCTGCGCATCCGGGCGCCGGAAGCCGTCGCCCGTACCGCCGGCGAACTCGCGGTGCAGCCGGTTCCGCAGGCCGTGCCGGTCCGCTTCGGCGAGCCCGACCCGCGCAACGCCGGCGCCGTGGTCGGGGCGCTCGCCGCCGCGGCCGACGCCTGCCTGCACGGGCGCCTCGACGGCATGGTCACCGGGCCGACGCACAAGGCCGTCATCAACGCCGGCGGCATCGACTACGTGGGCACGACCGAGCTGCTGGCCGCGCACGCCGGCCGCGAGGTGGTGATGATGCTCGCGACCGTCGGCGCGCCCGAGCTGCGCGTCGCCCTCGCCACCACGCACCTGCCGTTGCGTGCGGTCGCCGACGCCATCGACGCGGGCCTGCTGACCCGCACGCTGCGCATCCTGCACGCGGCCCTGCGCGAACAGTTCGGCATCGCGGCGCCACGCATCGCGGTCCTGGGCCTGAACCCCCACGCGGGCGAGGACGGCCGCCTGGGACGCGAGGAGCTCGACGTCATCGCCCCGGCAATGGCGGCCCTGCGCGCGGAGGGCCTGCGGCTGGAGGGCCCGCTGCCGGCCGACACGGCCTTCCTGCCGCATCGCCTCGCGCACTGCGACGCCGTGCTGGCCATGTACCACGACCAGGGGCTGCCCGTGCTCAAGTTCTCCGGCTTCGAGCGCGCGGTGAACATCACACTCGGGCTGCCCTACCCGCGCGTCGCGGTCGATCACGGCACCGCCCTCGATCTCGCCGGCAGCGGCCGCGCCGATGTCTCCAGCCTGGAGGCGGCCGACCGCCTCTGCCTCCGCCTGGCAACCCGAGGAGCCCAGGAAAGGTAATGAGTGAAGAGGCGCGGGAAGCGAGTGCACGCTCCTCCTCCCCTCTCCTCATGTCTCTCTCCTCCGCCCGACACGCGCCGTTTCCCGACCTCCCCGCGTCCGCGCAGGCGCGCGCCCGTTCCGAGCGCCAGCGCCTCAATGCCCCGTGCCCCGTGCCCCATGCCCTGAGCCCCTTCCCTCGACCCACACGCCACGCACCTTTACTCTTGCCGGCCTCATGCGACCGCCGAGGCGGCGCGACAGGCTCCCCATGGCACTTTCCGACCACCGCACCAAGAAGGCCCTCGGCCAGCACTTCCTCCACGACCCCGGCATCGTCTCGAAGATCGTGCAGGCGGTCTCGCCGCAGCCGGGCGATCGCCTCGTCGAGATCGGCCCGGGCGCGGGCGCCATCACCTTCCCGCTGCTGGAGCGCCACGGCAGCCTGACCGCGATCGAGTTCGACCGCGACCTGATCGAGCCGCTGCGCGCCGCGGCGGCGGGCGTCGGCGAGCTGGAGGTCGTCCACGCGGACGTGCTCGACGTGGACCTGACCGCACTCGCGGGCGGCGGTCGCATCCGCCTGGTCGGGAACCTGCCCTACAACCTCTCCTCCCCCATCCTCTTCCACGTGCTCGCGCACCGCGCGGTCGTGCAGGACATGCACTTCATGCTGCAGAAGGAAGTGGTGGACCGGATGGGCGCCGCCCCCGGCTCCAAGGTCTACGGCCGCCTGAGCGTGATGCTCCAGGCGGTCTGCGCGGTCGCGCCGCTGATCCGCGTGCCGCCGGGCGCGTTCCGGCCACCGCCGAAGGTCGATTCTGCGGTGGTGCGCCTGGTTCCGCGCGCCGACGCGGAGATCGGCATCGAGGACGGGCGCCTGTTCGCCAACGTGGTGCGCGCCGCCTTCGGGCAGCGGCGGAAGACCCTGCGCAACGCGCTCATGCCGATCTGCGACGCGGACGCGATCGCCGCCGCCGGGATCGATCCGGGCGCGCGTGCCGAGACGGTGCCCGTCGGCGGCTTCGTCGCGCTCGCCAACCACCTCGCCGCATCGCGCTGACGCGACGGTCGCCTTGCGTACAATGCCCGCCATGAGTGATTCCGTACCCCCGATCGAGATCGCGGTGGCGACCCGTTTCCTCGACGACCAGTCGGCGCCCGAGGACGATCGCTACGTGTTCGCGTACACGATCACCATCCGCAACGCCGGGCCCCAGGCCGCGCAGCTCGTCGGCCGCCACTGGGTCATCACCGACGCCAACGGCAAGGTGCAGGAGGTGCGGGGCGAGGGCGTGGTCGGCGAGCAGCCGTGGCTGCGTCCCGGCGACGACTTCCAGTACACCTCCGGCGCGGTGCTGGAGACCGCGGTGGGCACCATGCGCGGCAGCTACGCCATGCGCGCGGACGACGGCACCGAGTTCCAGGCGCCGATCCCCGCGTTCACCCTCTCGGTCCCCAGAACTCTCCACTGATGGCGATCTGGGCGATCGGAGACCTCCAGGGCTGCTACGACCCGCTGCAGCGACTGCTCGAGAAGATCGCGTTCGATCCGGCGCGCGACCGCCTGTGGCTGTGCGGCGACCTGGTCAACCGCGGCCAGCAGTCGCTGGAGACGCTGCGCTTCGTCCACGGGATCCGCGACGCCTGCACCGTCGTGCTCGGCAACCACGACCTGTCGCTGCTGGCCATCGGCCAGCGCCGGCCGGAGGAGCAGCAGAAGGTCAACCCGGACCTGCGCCGCATCCTCTTCGCCGAGGACCGCGACGTCCTCCTCGACTGGCTGCGCCTGCAGCCGCTGATGCACGTCGATCGCGAGCTGGGCTTCGCGATGGTGCACGCCGGGATCCTGCCGCAGTGGACGATCGACGCGGCGCGCGGCTTCGCGGCCGAGGTCGAGGAGCGCCTGCGCCATCCGGCGTACGGCAAGCTGCTGCGCAACCTCTACGGCGACCGTCCGGCCTGGAACCCCCGGCTCGCGGGCGGCGACCGCTGGCGGGCGATCATCAACGTGTTCAGCCGCATGCGCTACTGCACGCCCGGCGGACGCATCGCCTTCGAGGCCAAGGGGCCGCCGGGCACCCAGCCCGCGGGCCTCTATCCCTGGTTCGAAGCGCCGGGCCGCGTCGAGCGCGACCTTCCCATCGTCTGCGGCCACTGGTCCGCACTCGGCCTGCAGATGGGCATGGGCGTCCATGCGCTCGACACCGGCTGCGTCTGGGGCGGCCCGCTGACCGCGCTGCGCCTGGACGGCGAGGAGCGCCGCGTCGTGCAGGTGCCGGGCCGGGATCCCCGGGGCGGCTGAGCCGCCGCATCGGCGCCCTCAGGGCCGCACGTAGTCCACGTACTCGAAGGGGAAGGCGTGCCGCGCGTCCGCCGGATGCGCCTCGCGCGCGACCACGCGCCACGCCGCGACGTCGAACGCGGGAAAGAAGGCGTCCGCCCCGTCCACCACGGTATCGACGTGCGTGAGATGCAGATGCGTCGCCTGCGGCAGGGTCTGCGCGAACACGTCGCCGCCGCCGATCACCATCAGCGTGCCGGAGCCCGCGGCCCGCAGCGCCGCGTCGACGGACGCGACCGCGCGCATGCCGTCGAACGGGACGCGGCCGCTCCGGGTCAGCACGAGGTTCTCCCGCCCGGGCAGCGCGCGGCCCAGGGACTCGGCGGTCTTCCGCCCCATCAGCACCGGGTGCCCGAGGGTCAGCGCCTTGAAGCGCCGCAGATCGTCCGGGAGCTGCCACGGCAGCGCGTTGCCGCGGCCGATGGCGCGCCGGCGGTCGAGTGCGGCGACCAGCGCCAGTCGCGCGCTCACACCGCCACCGGCGCCCGGATCGCGGGGTGCGGGTCGTAGCCGACGATCTCGATGTCGTCGAAGCCGAAGGCGAACAGGTCTCGCACGTCCGGATTCAGGCGCAGGGTCGGCAGCGGCCGCGGGCTGCGGGCGAGCTGCTCGCGCGCCTGCTCCAGGTGGTTGGAGTACAGGTGCGCGTCGCCGAGGGTGTGCACGAAGTCGCCGACCTCGAGATCGCAGGCCTGCGCGACCATGTGGGTCAGCAGCGCGTAACTGGCGATGTTGAACGGCACCCCGAGGAAGATGTCGCCGGAGCGCTGGTAGAGCTGGCAGGACAGCCGCCCCTCCGCGACGTAGAACTGGAACAGCGCGTGGCAGGGCATCAGCGCCATCTTCGGCAGGTCGGCCACGTTCCAGGCGGAGACGACCAGGCGCCGCGAGTCCGGATTGCGGCGGATCTCCTCGACCACCCAGCGCATCTGGTCGATGGTCCGGCCGTCGGCCCCGGTCCAGCTGCGCCACTGGTGGCCGTAGACCGGCCCCAGGTCGCCGTTGGCGTCCGCCCACTCGTCCCAGATCGTGACCTTGTTGTCGCGGAGGTAGGCGACGTTGGTGTCGCCCTTCAGGAACCACAGCAGTTCGTGGACGATCGAGCGCAGGTGCAGCTTCTTCGTCGTGACCAGCGGGAAACCCTCGCGCAGGTCGAAGCGCATCTGCCAGCCGAACACGGAACGGGTGCCGGTCCCGGTGCGGTCGCCCTTCTCCGTCCCGTGGTCGAGGACGTGGCGCAGGAGGTCCAGGTACTGCCGCATCAGCGCGCCTCCGTTGCCGCGGCCGCCGGCCGCGGTTCGAGCGTCGGCGCGCGCCGCGACAGCCACAGCAGCACCAGGCCGATGGCGACCAGCGGCAGGCTCAGCACCTGGCCCATGGTAAGCCAGCCCCACGCCAGGTAGCCGATGTGGGCATCGGGCTCGCGCACGAACTCCACCGCGAAACGGAACACGCCGTAGAGCAGCGCGAACAGCCCCGACACCGCGTAGCGCGGCCGCGGACGGCTGGAGAACCACCACAGGACGAGGAACATGGCCAGCCCCTCCAGCGCCGCCTGGTAGAGCTGCGAGGGGTGGCGCGCGAAGCTGTCCAGGGCGCCGCTGGCGTGCAGCGTGCGCAACTGCTCGGCCGCGTGCGCCGGCAGGTTGGGATCGTGTGGGAACACCACGCCCCAGCCGCCGCCGGTGTACTTGCCCCAGAGCTCGCCGCCGATGTAGTTGCCCAGGCGGCCGAAGCCCAGCCCCGCCGGCACCAGCGGCGCGACGAAGTCCATGGTGTCGAAGAAGTGCAGCCTCTGCCGGCGCGACCACCAGGCCGCCGCGATCAGCACGCCCAGCAGGCCGCCGTGGAAGCTCATGCCGCCCTGCCACACGCGCAGCAGCATCAGCGGATCGGCCAGGAAGGCGGCGAAGTCGTAGAACAGGACGTAGCCGATGCGCCCCCCGAGCACCACGCCCAGCATGCCCGCGAAGGCGAGGTCGCCGAGGCCGTCGCGCGTCACCCCCGGCAGCCGGCCGGCGTCGATGCGGCGGCGCCCGAGGAACCAGGCGGTCGCGAAGGCCGCCAGGTACATCAGGCCGTACCAGTGGATCGACAGCGGGCCGATGCTGGTGCCGAAAAGTTCGAACGGTCCCGCCGACACGGCGATGGGATCGATCTGGTGGAGATGGACCATGCGTCAGGTCAGCCGGCGGAAAGCGGGCATTCTGCCCGAGGCGGTCGCCCCCGGGCCACCGCGCGTCACCAGAGGTAGCGCGGGCCGAGCAGCAGCGCCCAGACCAGGGCGACGTTGAGCATCAGCACGAACACCGCGGCCGAGCCCATGTCCTTGGCGCGTCCCGCCAGCTCGTGGCGTTCGGCGCCGTAGCGCTCGATCAGCGCCTCGATGGAGGAGTTCAGCAGCTCGGCGGCCATCACCAGCAGCAGGGAACCCACCAGCAGCGCCCGCTCGACGCCGTCGGCCCCCAGCCACAGGCCCAGCGGCACGAGGACGGCCGAGACGTAGACCTCGAGCCGGAACGACGACTCGCAGCGCCATGCGGCGCCCAGGCCCTTCAGCGACCAGAGGAACGCCCGCCAGACGCCGCGCGGGCCGCGCGGCAGGTGGCTGACGCGGCCGTCGCCCATGGCATCAGCCCTGCTGCGGCCGGTAGGCGATGTCGAGGTCCTTCGCGGCCTTGACGTCGTCCAGGCGCCGCACCGGCGTGGTGTAGGGCGCGGACTTCATCCACTCGGGCTCGGTCCGGGCCTTCTCCAGCAGCTCGCCCATGACCTCGACGAAGCCGTCGAGCACTTCCTTGCTCTCGGTCTCCGTCGGCTCGATCAGCAGGCACTCGGGGACCAGCAGCGGGAAGTAGTTGGTCGGCGCGTGGATGCCGTAGTCCAGCAGCCCCTTGGAGAAGTCCAGGGCGGTGACGCCGTTGGCCTTCTTCTGCTTCTGCACGGTGACGATGAACTCGTGGCTCGCGCGGCGCTCGGGATAGGCGAGATCGAAGCCCTTCTCGGCCAGGCGCCTGGCGAGGTAGTTGGCGTTGAGCGTGGCGTACTCGGCGACGCGGCGCATGCCCTCGCGGCCGAGCATGCGCGCGTAGACGTAGGCGCGCAGCAGCACGCCGGCATTGCCGGCGAAGGTGGACAGTCGCCCGATGCTCGAGGGACGCTCCTTCCGGTCCACCAGACGGTAGCCCTCGCCCTCCTTCACGACCTGCGGTACCGGCAGGAACGCGCGCAGGCGCTCCGAGACCCCCACCGCGCCCGCGCCCGGACCGCCGCCGCCGTGCGGCGTCGAGAAGGTCTTGTGCAGGTTCATGTGGATGGCGTCGAAGCCCATGTCGCCCGGCCGCACCTTGCCGAGGATGGCGTTGAGGTTGGCGCCGTCGTAGTACAGCAGGCCGCCGGCGTCGTGCACGAGCCGGGCGATCTCGACGATGCGGCGCTCGAACACGCCGATGGTCGAGGGGTTGGTCAGCATGATGCCGGCCGTCTTCGGGCCCAGGACCTGCTTCAGCGCCTCGACGTCGATGTCGCCGTCGTCCTGGGTCGGGATCTCGCGCACGGTGCAGCCGCACATCACCGCCGTCGCCGGATTGGTGCCGTGCGCCGCATCGGGGACGATGATCTCGGTGCGCTCCAGATCGCCGCGCTGGCGGTGGTAGGCCATGATCATGGCGACGCCGGCGAACTCGCCCTGCGCGCCGGCCATCGGCGCCAGCGAGACCCCGCCCTTCATGCCGGTGACGTCCGCGAGGATCTCCTGCAGCTCGTACATGCAGGCCAGGAAGCCCTGCGACAGCGTGTCCGGCGCGTACGGGTGCCGGCCGAGGAAGCCGTCGAGCATCGCCAGCGAATGGCAGGCGCGCGGGTTGTACTTCATCGTGCACGAACCCAGCGGGTAGAAGTTCGTGTCGATGGAGAAGTTCTTGCGGCTGAGGTTGGTGAAGTGGCGCACCGCCTGCAGCTCCGAGACCTCGGGCAGGCCGATCGGCGAGGTCCGGCGGAAGCGCTCCGGGAGGTCGGCGACATCGGCGCCGGCGGGACGCTGGGCGGCGGCGCTGCGGCCGGGCTGGGACTGCTCGAAGATCAGCATGGGCGGTCGTTCTTTCGTGGCCCGCGGGCCGGGATGAACGCGGGATTTTGCCACAGGCGCGCCCGCCTCCGCGGATTACGAAAAGGAAACGCGGCTTCAGGCATGGTGCCGCCGCACCGCCAGCGGGCGGTGCGGGCACCGGCCCCCTGCCGGCCTTCCGGAGACCGCCCGTGTTCGATCCCCAGCGCCTTCTCGGCCAGATGTTCGGCGACGCCCTCGGCGGCGGCTACGGCCGCAAGCACGGCGGCAAGCACCGTCACGCCCCGCGCGGCGCGGGGGCGCTGGGCGGCCTGCTCGGCGGCGGCAAGGGCCTGAACAAGGCGGCGGTCGGCGTCGGTCTGCTCGGCGTGGCCTACGCGGCCTGGGAGCACTCCCGGCAGCAGCAGCCGGGAGCGACCCCGGCCGCGCCGGTGCCCGGGACCGTCCCGCCGCCGCCACCGGGCGCGGGCGCGACGCCGCCTCCGCCGCCACGCCCGACCGGCGCCGCGCCCACGCCCGCGCAGCAGGACGCACTGACGCTCGTGCGCGCGATGATCGCCGCCGCGCACGCGGACGGCCTGATCGACAGCGAGGAACGCGCGGCCATCCTCGGCCGCGCGCGCGACGCCGGCCTCGACACGGACACGCTCGCCGTGCTCGAACGCGAACTCGACCACCCGCTGCCCCTGGAGCGCCTGCTGGCCACCGCACGCGACGGCCTCGGTCCGGACCTGTACGCGGCGGCGCTCGTGGCGATCCGCGTGGACACCGCGGCGGAGCGCGCCTGGCTCGATCGGCTGGCGGAGGGCGTCGGCCTGGCGCCGGAGACCCGCGCGGCGATCCACGCCCAGCTCGACCTGCCGCCGCCGGCCTGACTTCCCGCACGCGCGCCGCGGCACGGCGCGCGCGCATCTGGACGCCGCTCCCCTTCCCGCAGGAACGATCCGCATGCACCAGTGGTACCTGAGCTACGACGGCCGCCAGGAGGGTCCGCTGGACCAGGCCGCGGCGGCCGCACGCGCCCGCGCCAACCCGGCCGGCCACTGCTGGCGGGCCGGCTTCGCCGAGTGGGTGCCGATCGCCGCCTGCGCCGAGCTGACCGGCGAAGCGCTTCCCGCGGCCACCGCGCCGCCGCCGCTGTCGGTCGTGCAGCGCAGCGACGTCGTCGAGTACACCGTCTACGGACAGGACATGCAGTTCGTCGAGATCGAGCTCGACCCGGGCGAGAGCGCGGTCGCCGAGGCCGGCGCGCTGATGTACAAGGACCCGCGATCGGCATGGAGACCATCTTCGGCGACGGCCGCGATGGCCGGGTCGGCTTCCTCGACAGGCTGGTGGGCGCCGGCAAGCGCGTGATCACCGGCGAAAGCCTGTTCACCACCGTGTTCACCCACGCGGGCCAGGGCAAGGCCCGGGTCGCCTTCGCCGCGCCCTACCCGGGCACCATCGTGCCGCTGACCCTCGCCAACTTCGGTGGACGCGTGATCTGCCAGAAGGACAGCTTCCTGTGCGCCGCCCGGGGCGTCTCCATCGGCGTGCACTTCCAGCGCAAGGTCCTCACCGCGCTGTTCGGCGGCGAGGGCTTCGTCATGCAGAAACTGGAAGGCGACGGCCTGGTGTTCGTGCACGCGGGCGGCACCGTGGTCGAGCGCGAGCTGCGCGCGGGGGAGCGACTCGACGTGGATACCGGCTGCGTGGTGGCCTACACCGACGGCGTCGACATGGACGTCCGCAGCGTCGGCGGCGTCAAGTCGATGCTGTTCGGGGGCGAGGGCATCTTCCTCGCGACGCTGACCGGCCCCGGCCGGGTCTGGCTGCAGTCGCTGCCGTTCTCGCGGCTGGCGGGCCGGATGTTCATGGCCGCGCCGCAGGGCGGAGGCCAGCGCCGCGGCGAGGGCTCGGTCCTGGGCGGACTCGGCGATATGCTCGGCGGCGACCGCGGCTTCTGACGCCCGTCACCCTGCACTAAGCACCGGCCTGCGATGGTGCCGCCGAGCCGCCCCCGGGAGCCGCCATGCCTCGCCCTGCCCTTCTTCGCCTGCTGACCGCACTCGTCCTAGGAACCGTCATGAACGTCACCTTCGCCCAGACCACCCCGCAACCGATCCGGCCCGGCGACGCCGAGTTCGACACCCTCGTCGGCATCGCCAAGGCGCCGGCGGAGCAGGACCTCGACCAAGTCATCCAGATCGAGGTCGAGACGCTCGACCGGCTGGGCCCGTGGGTGTTCCTGCTGGGCAAGATGCGCGGCATCGACGGCGGCCCGCTGACGCTCGAGAACACTCCGTACGCCGAGGCGGCCGCCGAGGGCGGCATCTCCGACGCCTACGTCGCCCTGCTGCGCAAGGACGCCGACACCTGGACCGTCGTCGACCACGCCGTCGGCCCCACCGACGTCATCTGGCTGGACTGGCCGCAGGAACATGCGGCGCCGCGCGCGCTGTTCGGCTTCTGAGAGCGCAGGCGCGACCGAAGAGGAGCGGGGGACGAGCACGGGCCTGGGCCTTCGCGCTTCCCTGCGTCCCCCACTCCTGATCCCTCGCTCCTCGCCCACGTCCGCTCAAGGAGCCTGCGGGCGCAGCCAACGCGCCACGCGCGCCGACGATGGCGTGCGCTTCCATCCGCATCGCACGGCCCCGGAGACGCAGGACCTCGCGCCGGCTCGTCGATCTGGCATGCGCGGGCATGCGGTGCCGGGGCAGGCGGGACGCGCGGCGCTCTGTCGCGCCTGCCGGTACGGCGACGCGGCCTATACCCGGCACGACGACGCAGCGCCACCCCGCGACCGGGATGGGCGCTGAAGCCGGGGTGGACGTTAGAAGTGGGGTGAGCGGGCAGAAGGAACGGGCATCGACGCCCCGTTCCTGCTCACTCCCCGAGACGCGCTCAGCGCGGCGGGGTCAGGATGCGGTAGTCGCCGGACGCGCCGCCCCAGCTGATGCGCTGGGAGCCGTCGGGGTTCACGTTGTTCGAGCCGATGAACTGCGGCTTGCCGTTGCCGTCGAAGCCCGCGAACAGCACCACGTGCGACTGGCGGCTGTTCTTCATGACCACCACGTCGCCGGGCTGCGCGTTCTGCAGCGAGACCTCGGTCCAGCCGGCGCCGCGCAGGTTGCTGTTGAGCTGGGCGACGGAGGCGCTGGCCTGGCTGGCGTCGATCATGCCGGCCTTCTGCAGCACCGCCGAGACGAAGTTGGCGCAGTTGACGTTGTTCGGCACCCAGCTCTGCATGGGCAGCTCGTCGCTGTGCTTGAGCTCGCCGGCGTTGCGCCCGATGAACTGCCGCGCGATGTCGGCGGCGTTGTTGCCGTTGGCGCCGCCGGTCGTGGAGACCGCGCCCGCGCCGGACACGCCGGCGCTGCCGCCGGTACCGCCGCCACCGCCACCGCCCGACGGGATGACCAGGGTGTCGCCGGCGTAGATCAGGTCGGGGTTCTTGATCTGCGGGTTGGCCGCCATCAGCGCCGCGACGGTCGTCCCGTTGTCGCGGGCGATCTGCGACAGGGTGTCGCCCCAGCTGATGTGGTGGGTGCGTCCGGCGTCCTGCGCGGGCGCGACGGTGGCGTTGGAAACGGACGAGATGGCGGTCACGGTGCTCTCCGCATGTGCGCGGAAACCGGTCCGCGCTTCATGTCCCGGGAAGGACGATGCGGGCAGTCTCGGCCGCCCTCCGGCGCAGCGAAACCCGGGGCGTACCCTAGGAGCGCAGGCGCAACGCGCCCGGGCCCCATGCCCCGGACGCGCCCGCCGGGCGGCGCCTACTCCTCCCGGAAGATCGCGGTGCCGCGGCTGCCGTCCGCGGCCACCCAGCCGCGGTACATGCCGCTGGTGTTGAACGGCAGGCCGACGCGCCCCTGCGCGTCCAGCGTGATCACGCCGCCGTCGCCGCCGAGCGCGGACACGCGGCGCATCACCACCTCGTCGGCGGCGTCGGCCACGCTCACGCCGAGGTACTCCGCGCGCGCGCAGATGTCGTGGGCCACGGCCAGGCGGATGAAGTACTCGCCCCAGCCGGTGGCCGAGACCGCGCAGTGCGCGTTGGCGTAGGTGCCGGCACCGATGACCGGCGCGTCGCCGACCCGGCCCCAGCGCTTGTTGGTCATGCCGCCGGTGGAGGTCGCCGCCGCCAGCCGGCCCTCGGCGTCCAGGGCCACCGCGCCGACCGTGCCGAAGTAGGCGCTGGCCGGCAGCGGCACGTGGGCCTGGGTGCGCGCCTTCTCCTGCGCCGCCTCGAGCTGGCGCCAGCGCTCCTCGGTGCGGAAGTAGGACGGATCCACGAAGGTCGTGCCGACGCTCTCGCCGAAGGCCTCGGCGCCCTCGCCGATCAGCATCACGTGCGGGGACTTCTCCATCACCGCGCGCGCCAGCGACAGCGGGTTCTTCACCCGCCGCAGTCCGGCGACCGCACCGGCGTCCAGGGTGGCGCCGTCCATGATCGAGGCGTCGAGCTCGTTGCGGCCGTCCGCGGTGAACACCGACCCGCGGCCGGCGTTGAAGTGCGGCGAGTCCTCGAGGATGGTGACCGCGGCTTCCACCGCGTCCAGGGCGCTGCCGCCGCGGGCGAGGACGGCGTGGCCGGCATCCAGCGCACGGTCGAGGTCGGCGCGGATCGCCGCTTCCGCCTCGGGCGTCAGCGCCTCGCGGGACATCGTTCCGGCGCCACCGTGGATGGCCAGCGCGACCGGGCGCTCGGCGGCGGCGACGGAGGCGGCCGCGAGCGCGGCGGCGAACAGGACGAGGAGTCGGGACATGGGCGGCTTCCAGCGGAACGGACCGCCGAGGATAACGGCCGCCCGACGGCTTCGCGTATGCTTGTGGGCATGCCCGCTTCCGATCCGGATCCGGCGCAAGCGGAACCTCCAGGTCCGCCGCGTCCCTCCGCCGCATCCGCGCCCCGCCGGCGCCCTCCCCTCCCCCTTTCCGCAGCCGCCCGCCGCGCGGCCGGCCGCTGCCGCCTCACGCGCGCGTGCCGGACGGCCGCGCATCCTCGCTGAGCCATGGACTGGATCGCAGATCCCACCGCCTGGATGGGCCTGGCCACGCTGATCGTGCTCGAGATCATCCTCGGCATCGACAACCTGGTCTTCATCGCCATCCTGGCCGACAAGCTGCCCCCGGAGCAGCGCGACCGCGCCCGCATCATCGGCCTGTCGCTGGCGCTGGCGATGCGCCTGGTCCTGCTGGCCTTCCTGTCCTGGATCATGCACCTGACCGACCCGCTGTTCGCGGTGTTCGACCACGCGTTCTCGGGCCGGGACCTCATCCTCATCATGGGCGGCGCCTTCCTGCTCGCCAAGGCGACCATGGAGCTGCATGCGCGTCTCGAAGGCGGCGACCACGGCCGCGCCAGCGCAGGCTTCGCGAGCTTCGGCGTGGTGGTGACGCAGATCGTGGTGCTGGACGCGGTGTTCTCGCTGGACTCGGTCATCACCGCGGTCGGCATGGTCGAGCACCTGTCGATCATGTACATCGCGGTGGTCGTGGCGATGACGGTGATGATCATCGCGAGCAAGCCGTTGACCCGCTTCGTCAACGCCCACCCGACGGTGGTGATGCTGTGCCTGGGCTTCCTGCTGATGATCGGCATGAGCCTGCTGGCGGAGGGCTTCGGCTTCCACCTGCCCAAGGGCTACCTGTACGCCGCGATCGGCTTCTCCGTCCTGATCGAGGCGTTCAACCAGCTGGCGCTGCGCAACCGCGAGAAGCGCGCGGCCGCGCGGCCCATGCGCGAGCGCACCGCCGAGGCGGTCCTCAAGCTGCTCGGCGGCGGTGGCGGCGGCGCCGTCGAGGCGACGGCGCCGGAGCGCGAGGCCGGCGGGACGCCCGCAGAGGCGGACCAGGCGCCCGCCTTCGAGGCGACCGAGCGCGCCATGGTCTACAACGTGCTCGGTTTCGCCGACAAGCCGGTGGAGTGGCTGATGACGCCGCGCCCGGACATCGTCTGGCTCGACCTCGACGACCCGCGCGAGGACCTCATCGCCGCACTGCGGGCCGCGCCGCACAGCCGCCTGCCGGTCGCGCACGGCGAACTCGACCGCTTCGAGGGCGTGGTCGAGGCGCGCACCCTGCTCCGCCAGCTCCTGGACGGCGGCGACCTCGACCTCGCGGGGGCGGTGGCCGCGCCGCTCGTGGTGCACGAGGGCGCGAGCGCGCTGCGCGTCCTGCAGGACCTCAAGCGGCACCCCATTCCCATGGCCCTGGTGCTCGACGAGTACGGCAGCGTCGAGGGCGTGGTCACAGCCAGCGACGTGCTCGCCGCGATCGTCGGCGACCTCGCCGACACCCGCGATCCCGACCGCATCGCCACGCGCGAGGAGGGCGGCGGCTGGCGCCTCGACGGCGGCATGCCCGCCTCCGCCGCGGCGCACCTGCTAGGCTTCGGGCTCGATGTCGATGCCGAGTACAACACGCTGGCGGGCCTGCTGATCTACCACCTCGACCGCGTGCCGGAGACGGGCGACGCCATCGAGCACGACGGCTGGCGCCTGGAGGTCACGCAGATGCAGGGGCCGCGCGTCGTCGAGGTGCGCGCCGCGCCCCTGCAGCCCGCGATGGGGAGGAGCTGACGGCATGGCATCGCACCCGCCCTCGCCCCTGCTTCGCCTGCTGCCGCTCGTCCTGTTCGTGGCGACCGCGGCCGCGGCGGGCTGGCTGCTGTGGGACCCCGAGGCCTTCGCCGCCTGGCGCGAGGACGCCGGCGTGGTCCCGTTCTTCCTCGCGATGGCGGTGCTGCCCGCGCTGGGCGTGCCGGTCACGCCGTTCTTCGTCATGGCCGGCGCCACCTTCGGCATCCGCATCGGCCTGCTGGGCTCCGCGGTCGCGCTGGCGCTCAACCTGATCCTCAGCTACTGGATCGCGCACGGCGGGCTGCGGCCCTGGCTGGAGAGCCTGCTCGCGCGCACCCGCTACTCGGTCCCCGACTTCGGCGGCGAGGGCGCCCTGCGCTTCACCATCCTGGTCAAGCTCGCGCCCGGCGTGCCGCTGTTCATCAAGCACTACCTGCTGGGCCTGGCGGGCGTGCCCTTCCCGATCTACTTCGGCGTCTCCGCGGCCATCACCGGGGTCTACGCCACCGCCTTCGTGGTCCTGGGCGAGTCGCTGCTGGAACGCGACGTCGGCGTCGGCGCCGGCGCCGTGGCGGTGCTGCTGTTCGTCAGCGCCGCGCTCTTCGTCTGGCGTCGCCGGCGCGGCCGTACCGGCGACTGAAGGGCGCCGCGCCCCTCCGGGACGGCGCGCCGGGATCGCTGGCGCGGCCGGCCGCGCTCACCCCTGGTGGCGCAGCGCCTCGATCGGGTCGAGCCGCGATGCCTTGCGCGCCGGATAGAACCCGAAGAACAGGCCCGTCGCCACCGAGAAGGCCGTCGCCATCAGCACGACCTGCAGGTTGAGCTGCACCGGCAGGGCGCCGAGCCGGCTGGCGCCGAGTGCGCCCGCCACGCCGATCACGATGCCGATCAGGCCGCCGCCCAGCGAGATCAGCATCGCCTCGGCCAGGAACTGCTGCTGGATCTCGCGCGGCCCCGCGCCCACCGCCATGCGCAGGCCGATCTCGCGGATCCGCTCGGTCACCGACACCAGCATGATGTTCATGATCCCGATGCCGCCGACGATCAGCGAGATCGTCGCGACGGCGCCGAGCAGCCACGACATCAGCCGCGTGGTCTGGGTGCGCGTGCTGACGATCTCGGCGAGGTTGCGCACGCTGAAGTCGTCCTCCTGGCCGATGCCGATGCGATGGCGCTGGCGCAGCAGTTCGGTGATCTCGGCCTCCGCGACCTGCAGGTCCTCGGCGCGCGCCACGCCGACCGAGATGGACTGCACCGTGTCCGGGACCGGCGGCCGCAGCGCGGGCGTCGCAGCCGCCGCGCCGCTGGCGCCGGTGGATGCCGCGGTGCCGGCGGCCGCGGCCGCGGACAGGCGCCTGCGGCCGGTCTCCAGCGGCACCAGGATCACGTCGTCGGCGTCGCCGCCGAAGCCGGTCTGCCCACGCGGGCGCAGCACGCCGACCACGCGCATCGGCACCCGGCCGACGCGTACCGTCTCGCCCACCGGATCCATGTCGCCGAACAGCTCGCGGCGGACCGTCTCGCCCAGGATCACCACCTGCCCGGCGACGGCGTAGTCGCGCTCGCCGAACTCCTCGCCCAGCACCACCGAGGCGTCGTTGACCGGGAAGTAGTCCGCATGGATGCCCTGCCACGACACCGACCAGTTGCGCTCGCCGTAGATGACCTGGCTGTTGCCGCGCAGGGTCGGCGAGACGTACTGCACCGAGGGAATCTCGTTGCGGATGGCCTCGACGTCGCGCACGGTCAGGGTCGACTGGCTGCCCGCGCCCATGCGGGCGCCGCCGCTGCGCCCGGCCGACGAGAAGATCTCCAGCCGGTTCGAACCCAGGCGCGAGATCATGTCGTCGAGCTGGGCCTGGGTGCCCTGCCCGACCGAGACCATCACGATCACCGCGGCGATGCCGATGATGACGCCCAGCGCGGTGAGCGCGCTGCGCATCCAGTTGCCGCGCAGCGAGCCGAGCGCCGTGCGCAGGATGTCCATGAAGCTCATGCGTGCACCTCTGCCGGCGCCGCCGGGTCCGGGGGCTGCCAGCCGTCGGGATGGAGTTCGCCGTCGTGCATGATCACCACGCGATCGGCGTGGTCGGCGACGTGGCGGTCGTGGGTGATCAGCACCACCGTATGGCCCTCCGCCTGGAGCCGCTTGAACAGCGCGAGGATCTCCTCGCCGGTGCGGGAGTCGAGCGCGCCCGTCGGCTCGTCGGCCAGCAGCAGGGGCGGCGTGTTGATCAGCGCACGCGCGATCGCCACGCGCTGCTGCTGTCCGCCGGACAGCTCGCTCGGCCGGTGGCCGGCGCGTTCGGCCAATCCCACCGCCGCCAGGGCCGCCCGCGCCCGCTCGGCGCGCTCGGCCACCGGCACGCCGGCGTACGACAGCGGCAGCAGCACGTTGTCGAGGGCGCTCAGCCGGGTCAGCAGGTGGAAGCCCTGGAACACGAAGCCGATCTTGGACAGCCGCAGCTTGGCGCGCCCGGTGGCGTCGAGGCTGGCCACGTCCACGCCGTCGCAGAGGTAGGTGCCGGACGAGGGCGTGTCCAGGCAGCCCAGCATGTTCATCAGGGTCGACTTGCCCGAACCCGACGGGCCCATGATGGCGAGGAACTCGCCCGGTTCCACGCGCAGGTCGACGCCGCGCAGCGCCACGACCTCGGCCGGCGAGCCCTCGGCGTAGACCTTGCGCAGGCCGCGGATGTCGATGACCGGCGTGGTCATGGCCCGCTGCGCTCGACGCCGGTGATGACCCGCGCGCCTTCCTCGACGCCCTCACCGGCGATCTCGGTGGCGGTGCCGTCGGTGGCGCCGATGCGCACGCTGCGCGCCGCCGGCCGGCCGTTCTCGAGCAGCCAGATGGTGCCGCTGCGGACGCTGGCGAGCTCGCGCAGCGCGGTGTCCCACTGCGCGCGCTGGGTCTCGTCGAGGCTGGCGCGGAAGTTGGGGAAGGCCTCGCCGATCCCGCCCGGACGGCGCTGGCCGCCCTGCCCGGGCTGACCGCCCGGCGGCGGACCCGGCGCACGGCTGGCGCCCGCCTCGCGCGCGGCGACCACCCGCTGCATGCGCTCGCGCAGCGCGCCCAGCTCGTTCTCGAACGCGGCGCGCTGCTCGGCGTCGAGTTCCATGGACTGCGCGATGCGCTCGACGCTGTCGGCCATGCCCATGCCGCCCGCACGCGCCGTCGGCGACGGGGCGGCGGGCGCGTCCGCGGGCCGGAAACGCAGCGCCGCGTTCGGCACGCGCAGCACGTCGTCGCGCCGCGCGGTCTCGATCTCGGCGTTCGCGGTCATGCCCGGCAGCAGGCTGAGGTCGGCGTTGTCCACCCGCACCACCACCGGATAGGTGATGACGCTCGAGGTCTCCACGGCCGCCAGGCGCACCTGATCGACGCTGCCGCGGAACTCGCGGTCGCGGAAGGCATCGACGGTGAACCGGACCGGCTGGCCCGGCCGGATCGCGCCGACGTCGGCCTCGTCCACGCTCAGCTCGATCTGCATCTGCGAGAGGTCCTCGGCGATCTGGAACAGCACCGGGGTCTGGAAACTGGCGGCCACGGTCTGGCCTGGCTCGACCGTCCGCGAGAGCACCACGCCGTCCACGGGCGAGCGGATCACCGCGTAGCCGAGATCGAGCTGGGCGCGCTCGACGGCGACCTGGGCCTGCTGCACCTGCGACTGCGCCGAGGCCACGCGCGCGCGCGCCTGGTCGCGTGCGGCCAGGGCGAGGTCGATCTCGCTGCGCGCCACGAGCTGGCGTTCTCCCAGCTCCTCCCTGCGCGCGTAGTCGCGTTCCGCGTTGGTCGCGGTCGCGCGGGCTTCGCCGAGCGAGGCGCGCGCGCTGGCGAGGTTGGCCTGCGCCTGCTGGAGCTGCAGTTGCAGGGGGCCAGGGTCGATGTGGGCGATGGCCTGCCCCGTCTCCACGCGGTCGTTGAAGTCGACCTCGACCGAGGTGATGAGGCCCGAGACCTGGGAGCCCACCTCCACCGTGGACAGCGCCCGCAGCGTGCCGGTCGCCGAGATGGAGACGCGGATGGCGCCGCGCTCCACGGTCGCGGTGCGGTACTGCTCCGTCCTGGGCGCAGGGCCGGCCAGCCACCAGGCGACGAGGCCGAGGACGGCGAGGACCGCGAGGGCGGGCAGGACGCGGCGAAGCAGGAAGGAGGGGCGGCTGGCTGGGCTCATCGGGCGATGGTCGGCTGGGCGGATGCGGTTGGAACGCGGCACCCGCGGATTTCCTTCGCGCCCCGCGAAGAAACGCTCAGCCCGCCGCCACGTCGGCCTCGGGCTCGATCACCTCGGCGTTGGGGAAGCGCACGCTCGCCACCGTCCCCTGCTCCGGCGTGCTCTCGAGGACGATCTGCCAGCCGAAGCGGTCGCCGAGGCGGCGCACGATGGACAGGCCGATGCCGTGGCCGCGGCGCCCGTCGCCGAGGCGGTAGAACGGCTCGAAGGCGCGCGCCAGCACGTCCGGGCTCATGCCGATGCCGCTGTCCTCGACCACCACCTCGCCGCGGCCGATGCGCACGTCGATGCGGCCGCTGTCGGTGAACACGCAGGCGTTGCGGATCAGGTTGCCCAGCAGCACCGAGACCACGCGCGCCGGTGCCTGCACGCTGAAGTCGCAGTCGGCCTGCACGTGCAGCTCGACCGGCTTGTTCCTCAGCAGCGGGCGGGCATCCTCGACCTGCTCGTACACCACCTGCGCAACCCGGGCCTCCTCGCCGCCGGTATCGAGGTCGGGGGCGCGCGCCAGCAGCAGGAAGGACTCGATGAGCGCCTCCATGTCGCGGCCGGAGTCCTGGATGCGCCGCAGCGCGCGCTGCGAGTACGGAGACTGGTCCGGGTCGGCGAGCAGCAGGTCCGTCGCCATGCGGATGACGGTGAGCGGCGTGCGCAGCTCGTGGCTGGCGTCGCGGGTGAAGCGGCGCTCGCGTTCGAGCACCGCCTCGACCTCCCGCGCCAGCTGGTGCAGCGACGAGGCCAGCACGCGCGTCTCCGCGTCCATGTCGGGCGGCAGCGACTCCGGCGCGAACCCGCCGTGGCCCGGGTCCCGCGGGTCGTAGCGCCGCACCTGCCCGGCCAGCCAGTGCAGGGGGCCCAGCGCGCGGACGTAGCCGCGATAGGACCACCAGGCCAGCGCCAGGGGCAGGCACAGGCCGAGGAGGAGCGCGAACGCGGCGGCCAGCGCCGCCCCGCCCCCAAGGTCGCCCGCGCGATGGGCGACGAACACCCACGCACCGACCGCCCCGAGCAGGGCGGCGGCGAGGATGGACAGGATCTGGCGCGCGAATCCGCGCCAGACCTTCTGCCGCAGGGCTGGACCTGCGTCCACGTCGACTGCGCGCCCGATGCCGGTGTCAGCCACTCGCGGCGGCAGCGACGGGCGGTGCGTCGAGATCGGCCACGCGGTAGCCCGCCGTCTGCACGGTGTGCAGCAGCTGTTTCTCGAACGGCCGGTCGATCGCCTTGCGCAGGTTGTAGAGATGGCTGCGCAGGGTGTCGGAGTCGGGCAGCGCGTCGCCCCAGATCTCGCGCTCGATGTCGCGGCGGCTGACCACGCGCGGCGATTCGCGCATGAGGATGGTCAGCAGGCGCAGGCCGATCGGCGAAAGCTGGATCTCGCGTCCCGCGCGGGTGACCCGCAGGCTCGCGGTGTCGAGCACGAGATCGTCCACCTTCAGCAGCTCCGCGCTGACCTGCCGGCGCTCGCGGCGGATCAGGGCGCGGATGCGGGCCTCCAGCTCGGGCACCGCGAAGGGTTTGACCAGGTAGTCGTCGGCACCGGCGTCCAGGCCGGCGACCTTGTCGTCCAGGGTGTCGCGTGCGGTCAGCATCAGCACCGGCGTCGACTTCTTGGCCTCCTGCCGCAGGCGGCGGCAGACGCCGATGCCGTCCAGGCGCGGCAGCATCAGGTCGAGCACGATGACGTCATAGCTGTTGTCGCAGGCCAGACGGAAGCCATCCAGGCCGTCCGAGGCGTAATCGACGCCGAATCCGCGGGATTCGAGGTACTCGCCGACCATTTCGGAGATGTTTCGGTTGTCCTCCACGACCAGCACGAGGCCGGCGGGCTCTTCACGGCTACGCATTTGCATCAACCTCTACAGGTGACTTCAGCTTTGTGAAAGTTGCCGCTGCCGCAGTGATCCCAATGTGAATCCGCGTGGAACGCGCCTCAGTCCTCCAGCAGCGGCCGGAGCACCGGCCAGACATTCTCCAGCAGGCGCGGCTGCGCGTCCGCCGTCGGATGGATGCCGTCGGACTGCATCAGCCCCGGCTCCAGCGCCACCCCCTCCAGGAAGAACGGCATCAGCGGCACGTCCAGCGCCTCGGCGAGGCCGGTATACACCCCCCGCACCCGCTCGCGGTAGGCGCCGCCGTAGTTCGGCGGGATGTCGATGCCCAGCAGCAGCACCCGCGCACCGGCCTCCCGGCTCAGCTCGACCATGCGCTCCAGGTTGCCGCGCAGCTGCGCCGGCGGCAGCCCGCGCAGGGCGTCGTTGCCGCCGAGCTCGATGATGACCACGCCCGGCGCATGCTCACGGAGCAGGCGCGGCAGGCGTGCCAGCCCGCCCGCGCTGGTCTCGCCGCTGATGCTGGCATTGATGACTTCCGGCGGTGTCTCCATCTCCGACTGCAGGCGATCTTCCAGCAGACTCACCCAGCCGGCCTCGACCGGGATGTTGTGGGCGGCGCTCAGGCTGTCCCCCACCACCAGCAGCGGAGGCGGCGCGGCCAGTGCGCCGGCCGCCATCAACAACGACGAAAGGACGACGATGCAGCGCGAGACGAAGCTCGAACGGGAAGCGGGAACGGCGGGACGGGAGGCGGTCATCGCGGTGCGTGGTCTCGGCAAGTCGGTACAGGGGCCCGAGGGCGAGCTGACGATACTGGCGGGGGTCGAACTCGAAGTGAATCCGGGCGAGAGCGTGGCCATCGTCGGCGCCTCCGGCTCGGGCAAGACCACCCTGCTCGGCCTGCTGGCCGGACTGGACGTGCCGACCCGCGGCGAGGTCGTGCTCGCCGGCGAGCACCTCGAACGCATGGACGAGGAGGCGCGCGCCGCGCTCCGCGCGCGGGAGGTCGGCTTCGTGTTCCAGAGCTTCCACCTGCTTCCGGCGCTGACCGCGGCGGAGAACGTGGCCCTGCCGCTCGAACTGGCCGGTCGCGAGGATCCCGCACGGGTCGACGCGGCGCTGGAGGCGGTGGGCCTGGGCGCGCGACGCCGCCACTATCCGCGGCAGATGTCCGGCGGCGAGCAGCAGCGCGTCGCCCTGGCGCGCGCCTTCGTGGCGCAGCCGCGCATCCTGTTCGCCGACGAGCCGACCGGCAACCTCGACCAGGCCACCGGCCGCCACATCGGCGACCTGCTGTTCGCCATGAACCGCGACGCCGGCACCACCCTGGTCCTGGTCACCCACGACCTCGGGCTCGCGCGGCGCTGCGGCCGCGTGTTCCTGCTCGACGGCGGCCGCCTGCGCGAAGACACGGGCGCCCGCGCATGAAGGTCGGGACCTATGCCTTCCGCTCGCTGCGGCGGGAGTTCGCGCACGGCGACCTGCTGACGGTGTTCGCCGCCCTGGTGCTCGGCGTGGCCGTGATGACCGCCGTGGGCACCCTCGTCAACCGGGTCGAGCTGGCGCTCACGCGCAGCGGCGCGGAGGTCATCGGCGGCGACTTCGGCGTCCGCGGCCGCCAGGCGCCGGACCCGGCCTGGGCCGAGGAGGCGCGGCGACGCGGGCTGGACACGGCCCGCATGGTCGAGTTCCCGAGCGTGGTGTTCGCCGGCGAGGCCAGCCAGCTCGCGGAGATCAAGGGTGTGGACGCGGGCTATCCGCTGCGCGGGACCCTGCTGGTCGCGACCGACCGCAGCGGACTGGACCCGCAGCCGGCGCGGGCGCCCGCGGTCGGCGAGGCCTATGCCGACGCGCGCCTGCTCGCCACGCTGGGCGTGGACGTGGGCGACACGCTGGAGTTCGGCGACGGCACGCTGCGCATTGCCGGTCTCCTGCACACCGAGCCCGATGCCGGCGGCGATTTCCTGCAGCTCGCCCCACGGCTCATGGTCGCCCTGGAGGACGTGCAGCGCTCCGAGCTGCTGGGCCCGGGCAGCCGCGCCAGCCAGCGCCTGATGGTGGCGGGCGAGCCGGCCGCGGTCGCGGACTTCCGTGCCTGGGTGCAGCCGCAGGCCCAGGGATTCCGCATGGTCAGCCTCGCCGACGCGCAGCGCCAGGTGAGCCTGGCCTTCGAGCGCGCCGGGCGCTTCCTGGCGCTCGCCGCCCTGCTCGCAGTCCTGCTGGCGGGCGTGGCCACGGCACTGGCGGCCAACCGCTTCGCCCTGCGCAGGACCGACACCGTGGCGGTGCTCCGCTGCCTCGGCGCGCGCCAGAACCAGATCCTCTCCGCGCTCGCGCTGCAACTGCTGATGCTGGCGGTGCCGGCCTGCCTGGTCGGCATCGGCCTCGGCCTGGCGGCGCAGGCCGGCCTGGTCGAGGCACTGGGCAGCCTGCTGCCGGCGCGCCTGCCGCTGCCGAACGCGGCGCCCGCGCTCGCCGGCGCGGCCATCGGCGTGGTGCTCCTGATCGGCTTCGCCCTGCCGCCGCTGGTGCGCCTGCGCGGCGTGCCGCCGATGCGCGTGCTGAACCGCAGCTACGCCGCGCTGCCGCCGACCTCGGCCCTGGTCTACCTGGCGGCGCTGGCCGCCAGCGCGGGCCTCGCGGTCTACGCGGTACGGGACGCCACCCTCGCCCTCTGGGTACTGCTCGGGCTCGCGGCGCTCGCCCTGGCCTCCGGCGCCGTCGGCGCGCTGCTGCTGTGGGCGCTGCGCCACCTGCAGGGCCGCCTGCGCGGCGCCGCGCGCCTCGGCCTCGCCTCGCTGCTGCGCCGGCGCGGGCTGGGCGTGCTGCAGCTGGTCGGGCTGTCGCTGTCGCTGTGCGCCCTGCTCCTGCTCGCCGGCATCGGCCCGGCACTGCTGAACCAGTGGCAGGCACGCCTGCCGGCCGACGCCCCGAACTACTTCCTGATGAACGTGCAGCCGGACCAGCGCGAGGCCGTGGTCGAGCGCCTGCAGGCCCTGGGCGTCTCGCAGGCCCAGGTCGAACCCTTCAGCACCGGGCGGCTGGCGACCATCAACGGCGAACCGCCGGTCCGGCGCGACGACGACGGCGCTCCGGATCCGGACCGCGGCGGCGACGGAGGCAGCGACCGCCCGCTCAACTTCAGCTGGCGGACCAGCTTTCCGCCGGCCAACACCCTGGTCGCCGGCGCCTTCTGGGACGCCGACAGCACCGCACCGGAGGCCTCGGTGGAGGCCGGCTTCGCGGAGCGCTACGGGCTCGGCCTGGGCGACCGCCTCGGCATCCGCGTGGGCGAGCGCACGCTGGAGTTCACCGTCACCAACATCCGCGAGGCGCAGTGGGACTCGTTCCAGGTGAACTTCTTCGTGGTGCTCAACGCCGGCGCCGTCGGCGAGGCCGCCTACAGCCTGATCTCGAGCTTCCACCTTCCGCCCGAGCGGAGCACGGAACTGGCCGCGCTCAGCCGCAGCTTCCCCAACATCACCCTGATCGACATCGACGCCATCCTGGCGCGCGTGCGCGACGTGATGGAGCGGGTGGGGCAGGCGGTGCAGCTCGTGCTGGGCTTCAGTCTCGCGGCCGGCCTCCTGGTGCTGATGGCCGCGCTGCAGTCCACCGCCGCCGAGCGGCGGTTCGAGAGCGCGGTCCTGCGCACCCTCGGCGCGCGGCGCCGGCAGCTCGCGGCGGCGGTCACCGTCGAGTTCGCCACACTCGGCGGGCTGGCGGCGCTGCTGGCCATCTTCGGCGCGGTCCTGACCGGCGAGATCCTCGCGCGCCGCGCCTTCGAGATGCCGCTTGCCATGCCCTGGCCGGTCCTGCTGACCACCGCGGCGGCCGGCCTGCTGCTCTCGGTGCTCGCCGGGCGCCTGGGCACCCGGCGCATCCTGCGCACGCCCCCGGCGCGGGCGCTGCGCGGCGAGACCTGAGCGGCGCGGGGGAGCGGCACCCCGCCGCTCCCCCGGCTCCGCTACGCTCCGCGCGTCCTCACCGCGCGCCGCCGCCATGTCCTCCAGCCTGATTCCCTACCTCGCCCCGGTCGCCCTGCTGCTGGCGTCCAACGTGTTCATGACCTTCGCCTGGTACGGGCACCTGAAGTTCGGCTCCACGCCGCTGTGGATCGTGGTGCTTGCAAGCTGGGGCATCGCCTTCTTCGAGTACTGGCTGGCGGTGCCCGCCAACCGGATCGGGCACGCGGTGTACTCGGCGGCCCAGCTCAAGACCATCCAGGAGGTGCTGACCCTGAGCGTCTTCGCAGTGTTCTCGGTGGCCTACCTGGGCGAGTCGCTGCGCTGGAACCACTTCGCGGGCTTCGCGCTCATCGTCGTGGCGAGCTGGCTGATCTTCCTCGAATAGAGCGCGGCCGCGCCGCCGAAGCTAGAAGCGGATGCGCCCGGTGAGGATGTCCTTGAACATCACCCAGTCGCCGGCGAACGAATAGAAGGGATGCCGAAAGGTCGCCGGGCGGTTCTTCTCGAAGAAGAAGTGGCCGACCCAGGCGAAGCCGTAGCCGCAGACCAGGGCGGCGGGCAGCCACCACGGGTTGCGGGTGAGCAGCGCGGCCACGACCAGGACGATCACGCCGCAGCTTCCGATGAAGTGCAGGCGGCGCGAGACCGGATTGCGGTGCTCGTCGAGGTAGAACGGATAGAACTCGCGGAAGCTGGCGAAGCGCGACATGGTCCTGCCTGGGAATCTCCGGGACCCGGGCATGGTGCGGAGCCCGGCCGGCGGGCGCACGCTGCGGCGCAGCGCGTCAGGCCGCGCGCTCCTCCGCCTTGGCGCGCGCCCAGAGCCGCTCCTGCGCGTCGAGGTCGAGCGCCGCGAAGGCCTGCCCCTCCGCCTCGGCCAGCGCCTCCATCCTGCGGAAACGGCGTTCGAACTTGGCGTTCGCCCGCCGCAGTGCCGCCCCCGGATCGACCCGGGCGTGGCGCGCGAGGTTGGCCGCGACGAACAGCAGGTCGCCCAGCTCGTCCTCCAGACGCGCCTGCGCCCGCGCGTCCGCCGGATCGGCGGCGCAGGCCTCGAATTCCGCGCGCACCTCCTCGATCTCCTCGTGCAGCTTGGCGATGACGGGTGCGTGGCCGGGCCAGTCGAAGCCCGTGCGCGCGGCGCGGGACTGCAGCTTGATGGCCCGCTGCCACTCCGGCAGCCCGCGCGCGATGCCGGCCAGCGCGGAGGCGTCGGTCTCCCCGCGATCGGCGCGTTCGGCGCGCTTGATCGCCTCCCAGTCGGCGGCGACGTCGCCGGCATCGGCCTCGCCGAAGACGTGCGGGTGGCGCCGCACCAGCTTGTCGCGGATGCCTTCGACCACCTCGGCGAAGCCGAAGGCGCCGGCCTCCTCGGCCATGCGCGCGTGGAAGACCACCTGCAGCAGCAGGTCGCCCAGCTCGTCGCGCAGGTCGGCCAGGTCGCCGCGCTCGATGGCGTCGGCGACCTCGTAGGCCTCCTCGATGGTGTAGGGCGCGATGCTCGCGAAGCTCTGCCGCAGGTCCCAGGGACAGCCGCGCTGCGGGTCGCGCAGGCGCGCCATCACCGCGAGCAGGCCGGCGACGTCGCCGGGCTCCGGCGCGTCAGCGGCCATCGAACCACTCCCGCCACGGCAGGCCCGGGTCCCCCACTGCGACGAAGTCCGGGTTCTTCAGCGACTCGCGGGTGTTGTAGCGCAGCGGGCTGCCGTCGAGGGCGTAGACGCCGCCCCCCGCCGCCTCGACGATGCACTGCCCGGCGGCGGTGTCCCATTCGCAGGTCGTGCCGAAGCGCGGATAGACGTCGATGCGGCCCTCCGCGATGCGGCAGAACTTGAGCGACGACCCCAGCCCGATGGTCTCGCGGTCGGGCATGCGCGCGAGCAGCGCGTCCACCCGCGGGTCGCGGTGCGAGCGGCTGGCGGCCACCCGCAGCGGCGGCCCCGGATCGCGCCGGGTCGCCAGCTCCACGTCGCCCTCGCCGTCGCGCAGGAAGGCGCCCTGCCCGCGCTCGGCGAACACGCATTCGCCGGTCACCGGCGCCAGGATCGTCCCGAGCACCGGCACCCCGTCCTCGATCAGCGCGATGTTCACGGTGAACTCGCCGTTGCGCTTGACGAACTCGCGGGTGCCGTCGAGCGGATCGACCAGCCAGTAGCGACGCCAGCCGCGGCGCTCCTCCCAGTCCGCCTTGGCGCCCTCCTCGGAGACCAGGGGCAGGGCGGGGTCGAGCGCGGCCAGGCCGTCGCGGATGATGCGGTGCGCGGCCAGGTCGGCCTCGGTCACCGGCGAGCGGTCGGCCTTGCTCATCACCTCGAAGTCCTCGCGATACACGGCGAGGATGGCGGCCGCGGCCTCGCGTGCGACGGCGACGACGGCCTCGCGCAGCGCGCTCATGTGGCGCTCCGGCGGCGGACGTACTCGCGCACCAGGAACAGGCCGGCGAGCGAGCGCCCTTCGGAGCAGTCCTCGCGCAGCATCAGTTCGTGCAGGGCGTCGAGCTTCCACGGGATGACCTCGAGCTCCTCGGGCTCGTCGCCGGGCAGTCGCTCCGGGTAGAGGTCCTCGGCCAGCACCAGCCAGGCCTGGTGGGTCATGTAGTTCGGCGAGAGGGTCAGGCTGCGCAGCACGGTGAGGCGCCGCGCGCCGAAGCCGGCCTCCTCCTTGAGCTCGCGCTCGGCCGCGTGCTCGATCGTCTCGTCGCCGTCGATGCGGCCCTTGGGCAGGCCGATCTCGTAGCGGTCGGTGCCGCAGGCGTACTCGCGCACCAGCAGTACCGTGTCGGGATCGGGCATGGCCGCGACGATGACCGCGCCGCGCCCGTGCGCGCGGACGCGCGTGTAGCGCCGGTGCTCGCCGTTGCTGAACTCCAGGTCCACGGTCTCGACGATGCGGTCGGCCTCCTCGCGCGCCGCCACGCCGTGCACCCGCGGCGGCACGGGAGCCCTGTTCAAGATGTCGCCGTTGCCCACGCACCCTCCATTCTCAGACGTCGCCGGCCGGGGCCGGCCGGCTCCCCGAACCACTGCAGTACACGCACGATCGCCGGCTCGCGGCTGGCCAGCAGCAGGTCCAGCCGCCAGCCGGCGGGACCGGTATCGAAGCCGCCGGAGATGTCGAGCGCACCGTCGCGCGCCTCCACTTCCCCGCGGACGCGGCCGTCGCCGGTATCGGCGAAGACGGCCCTGATCTCGCCGAGGCGCGCCGCCAGCGCCCCGCCGAGCGCGGCGCGGCGCCAGTCGGCGCGGCCGTCGATGGCGACGAGGCGGTCATCGCGCCAGTGCGCGTGCGCCAGCGACAGGGCGATCTCGCCCTGCGGGCGAAGCCCGGGGCCCAGTGCGCCGTCGAACAGGAGCGCCGGCGCGCGCGCATCCACGTCGCGCAGGCGCAGGTCGCGGAACGAACGGTACAGGTGGCCGCGCGCCTCCGCCGGCCCTTCGAGGACGAAGTCGGCGGCATAGGCGCCTTCCAGCAGGGCCGAGCGTCGCGCCACCCAGCGCAGCTCGCCCAGCTCCTGGCCCTGGTGCAGCACCCGGCCGACGCGGCCGTTCCAGATGGTGCCCTGCGGGTCCTCGAGGACGAGGTCGGGCAGCGGCGGCGCGAGCCAGCGCAGCGCCACCGCGGCGGGGAGGAAGGCGACCAGCGCCGCCGCGAACACGGCCAGCCCCGCCAGCGCGAGCAGGACCCTGCGCATCAGGGCGCGCCCTCGCGCAGCAGCAGGCGCGCGTCGACGCGGCCGGCGCCGCTGCGCTGCGCGCTCCATTCCTCGATGCGCGCGCCCTGGGCGACGGCGCCCTCCATCCAAGCCACCAGGGCATCGAAATCGGCATCGGCCAGGCGGACGCGGACGCTGCCGGCTCCCTGCGGTTCGACGGCCGCGAGCGCCGAGGCCAGCCCCGCCTCGCGCAGGCCGGCATCGACCCGCGCAAGCAGCGAACGGCCGTCCGCCGGCGCCGTCGCGGCGGGGCCCTGCGCGGCCAGCCGGCCCGCGAGCGGCCGCATCCACGCCAGGTCGCGCGCGTTCGCCGCGGCCTGCCCGCGCAGCGCCTCGCGCGAGGCCAGCAGCGGATCCAGCAGCCACGCCCAGCCCAGCACGAGGACGGCGACCGCCGCGCCCCAGGCGAGCACGCGGCGATCGCGGGCGGAGAGCGCATCGAGGCGGCTCATCGGGCACCTCCCAGGCGCAAGCGTCCCTCGACGCCGCGCGTCCCCAGGGTCGCCTGGGTCAGTTCGGCACGGGCGCCCGTCGCGGCGAGGCTGCCGCGCAGCCCGTCCAGCGCCGCAAGGTCGGGCGCCACCAGGGTCAGTTCGAGCGCTCCCGCGCGGTAATCGACGGCGTCGAGCGTGCAGCAGCCGTCCGCGGCGAGCACCGGTGCGGCCCGCGCGAGCAGCGCCAGCGCCGGATCGGCGGTCCGCTCCGCACCGTCCGCGGCGGCCCGGAGCTGCATGGCGGGGTCCACGACGCGCACGGCCTGCGGCACCGCGCGGCGGTACAGGGCCTCCATCTCCGCGCGCTGCTCGGCCACGCGCGCGGCGAGCATCTCCCGCTCCAGCGCGAGGCCGCCCACTCCGAGCAGGACCGCGGCCCCGGCGAGCGCGGCCGCCCACCGCCACGCCCCGGCGGCGGCGGCACGCCTGCGCGGCGGCGCGAACTCGCCCTGCAGCAGGTCCGGTACGGCGCCCGGCGGAGGGAGGTCGTCGCCCGGCGGACGGTGCTCCACGCGCTGCGGGTCCAGCCCGGCAGCGGCGACGAAGGCGGCGGACGCCGCCGCGTCGGCCGCGTCCGCCTCGACGACGACACGGTCGAGCCGCCGCGCACGAGGCGCCAGCACGGCGGCGACCTCGGACGGCGCGCCGGCGTAGGCCGAGGCGGGCCCGAGGCGCAGCAGCGCGCGGTCGCGGTCCAGGCGGACGTGGGCCGCACCTTCGGCAGGCCCGGGCAGCACGAGAACGTCCGGAAGCAGGCTGTCCGGCGCGAGTCCGGCGGCGGCCAGCGGCGCCAGCCAGGCGCGCAGCCTCGCGCGCTCCACCGCGGCGACATGGAGCCGCGCGGCGTCCAGCTCGCACCATGCGACGTGCATGTGCTCGACCGGCGCGGCGAGCTGTTCCTCGATCGCGAAGGGCACCGCCCGCGCACGCTGCCGGGCGGTGCCGCCGACGCGCGGCGTCGCCAGCAGCAGCACGTCCTCGGCAGGCACCAGGACCTGGAGCGTCCGCCTGGCGTCGCGCGCCGGCGGCGGCAGCCCTGGCCGGGCTTCGGCACGCCGCCCCGCCGGCCACCATTCCCATTCCGGCGCGGCGGAGCCGGCGGACGCGGGACGCAGTCGGACGACGAGGCGGGACATCGCGCGAGTGTAGCAGCGGGACCGGCGCGCCCCGGGCACGTTCACTGCAGGCCGCGCGCGCGGGCGAGCACGTGGACGCGGCCGTCGCGCAGCCGCAGCAGGCTGCTGTGGACGACGACGATGCCGTCGGCGTCGATCTCGGATTCGGCGAGGAAATACTCGCTGCGCAGCGCGATGCCGCCGAGGTCGGCACCCTCGATGCCCTCGCGTGCCAGCGCGGCGCGCAGCGCGTCCATGTCGCGATAGCCGCCCTCGCCCTCCACCGCCAGCCGTGCGGCCAGCGCCGGCTGCGCCAGCCGCGCGTCCAGCAGGGCCCACAGCTCCGGTGGGGCGCTGTTGAGATTGGTGCCCTGCCCGGCGGGCAACGCACAGACGAAGGGCGCGAGCCGCTGCCAGGCATCGCCGGCGAGGCCGCGGAGCGGACGCAGTTCGCTGGCGTGCGCGAGCGCCCGGCCCGGCGTGCGCAGCCCGACGTAGGCCGCATCCTCCCCGCCGCCGGCGCCATCGGCATCGATGAAGTCCGCGGCGTCCCCGGCGATCGCCGGATCCAGGCCCAGGCGCGCGAGCAGGCGCTCGAAGCGCGCCACCGCGGCGGCATCCGCCAGCCCGCCCGGCGCCAGGGTGTTGAGGTTGAAGCAGCCGGCCGCGTCGCGCAGCCGCCCCTGGATGCGCGCGCCGGGGACGTCGACCGGCGGCAGCGCCTGTGCGCTGCGCAGCAGGTCCGCGCGCACCGCCTGGCGCAGCGCCTCGCCTGCCCAGGCCTCCAGCCCCAGGTGCAACTGCCAGGCCTGCTCCGCGCGCAGGCGTTCGCGGGCGCGCGAGGACGAACGCTCGCTCTGATCCAGCAGGGCCGCCGCGAGCAGCGCCGCCAGCGCCACCGCGAGCACCGCGAGGAGGAGCGCGACCCCACGCTGCCGCCTCATGCGGCATCCTCGGGCGGCGCAGGCAGTTCGATCAGGCGACGGATGCTGCCCAGTCCCTCGACCTCGAACTCGATCTCGACCGCACGGGGCAGGGCGCCGGCGGCGCCACCGGCGGGCCAGCGCGACAGCGACCGGCCGTCGCCACCGAGGTAGCGGAACCGGCAGGAACGGGCGCCCGCCAGCATCGCCTCCTCCTCCGGCCGGGCACCGGCCGCGCGATCCGGCGCCGGCCAGCGCAGGCGCCGCAGGCCGTCCGCGTCGCAGCGCCAGCCCACCCGGCGCGTGGCGGCACGGCCGTCGTCCCAACCCGACACGGGCAGCAGCACGCTCAGCTCGAGCCCGGCAGGCTCGCCCACGAACGCCGGCAGGCTGCGCCCGGCGCCATCGCGCACCGGCCGCGGCAGCGCCTGGCGGAGATCGCGTTCGAGCCGCCCGACCGTCCGCTGCAGGGCGTCCAGACGCGCGGTCTCGGCATCCAGCGCGTGCCGGGTACGGGCGAGCACGTCGAGCCCGCCCCAGGCCAGGGCGGCGACCACGGCGAACACCGCCACCGCGACCAGCACTTCGAGCAGGCCGAACCCGCGGCTCATGGCGTCCCCGCGAAGCCGGTGAGCACCAGCACCGGCGCCGTGCCGTCGTCGGCGGTCACGGCCACGTCGAGGCGCCGCACGCCCGGCAGTGCGGTGTCGGCCACGGTCATGCGCCATCGCCAGTCGCGTCCGGCCATGCGCGCCTCGCCGCTGCGGATGCCGCGCGCCGGCAGGCCCGGCGCCAGGCGCACCTCGCTGATGGCATTCGAGGCCACCCACTGCGCGATCACCCGTTCGCGCCGGTCGGCGAGCTGCGCCGCCGCGCCGGCGGCCGTGCGCACCAGGGCCGCCATGGCCAGCGCCAGCACCAGCAGTGCGACCAGGACCTCCAGCAGCGAGAAGCCCCGCCGGCGCGGACTCATGGCGCCAGCGGCTCGCGCAGCACGCGCGCGCCCTCGCTGCGCAGCCGCCAGCCGGGCAACTCCGCACGCACGACGTCGAGTTCGAAGGGCGTCAGCTCCGCATCGGTGCTGCAGCCCAGCTGCGGGGTCGCGGGCGCCTCCGGCGGCAGCGGCATCTCGCGGCCGTCGATGCGCAGCCGCAGCCGCGCGACGTCGAGGCGGCGAGGGCGCAGCGCGTCCGCGGGATCGTCGCCGATGGGACGCCAGCGCCCGCCGTCCACCGGACCGAAGCGCAGCGCATCGGTGCCCAGCGCGATCGCGACGTCGCGCCCGCCGACCTCGGCGCGTTCGCAGGCCAGCTCGATCAGGGCGGCCACGCGCTCCGCGTCGGCTTCGACCCGCCGCTCCGCGCTGCGCGGGAAGGCGAGGGTCGCGGCCCCCGCGAGCACGCCGAGGACGACCAGCCCGACCAGCAGCTCGATCAGGCTGAAGCCGTGCGCGGGATCAGCCCGACCAGTTGCCGATGTCGGCATCCGCGCCCTCCCCGCCGGGCCGGCCGTCGGCGCCGTGGGTCCACACGTCGATCTCGCCGTGGCGACCCGGGCGCAGATAGAGATAGTCGCGGCCCCAGGGGTCCTGCGGCAGGCGGTCGAGATAGCCGCCCGCACGCCAGTTCGGCGCACCCGCCGGCTGGCTCACCAGTGCGTCCAGGCCCTCGTCGGTGGTCGGATAGGCGTGGTTGTCGAGCCGGTACATGTTGAGCGCGGTGACGATCGCCTGGATGTCCTGGCGTGCGCGCACGGCGCGGGCCTCGTCCGGGCGGTCCATCAGCCGCGGCACCACGACGGCCGCGAGGATGCCGAGGATCACCACCACGACGAGGATCTCGATCAGCGTGAAGCCGCGGCCGGAAGCCGGGCGGCGGTGCGGGCCATGTACCATTTCGCGGATGTCTTCGTCCCCGGAAAACGCCGCGATGCTAGCAGAGGCCCAGGCCTGGCGCGCCCGCGACCTCGCCGCCGTCTGGCACCCCTGCACGCAGATGCGCGAGCACCCCGACACCCTGCCGCTGGTGCCGATCGCCCGCGGCGAGGGCCCCTGGCTCGTCGGCATGGACGGCCGCCGCTATCTCGACGCGGTCAGCTCGTGGTGGACCAACCTGTTCGGCCATGCCGAGCCGCGCATCGCCGCGGCCATCGCGCGCCAGGCGACGACGCTGGAGCACGTCATCATGGCGGGCTTCGCGCACGCGCCGGCCGTCGAGCTGGCCGAGGGCCTGCTCGCGCGCGCGCCGCGCGAGGACGGCCGCGCGCCGCTGGCGCGCGTGTTCTACGCCGACAACGGCTCGGCCGCGGTCGAAGTGGCGCTCAAGATGAGCTTCCACGCCCACAGCAACCGCGGCGACGCGCGGCGCACGCGCTTCGTCGCGCTGGGCGGCGGCTACCACGGCGAGACCCTCGGTGCGCTCTCGGTGGGCGACCTGCCGCTGTACCGCCGCGTGTACGCGCCGCTGCTGATGGAACCGCTGTTCGCCCCCTCGCCCGACGCCGGCCTGGCCCTGCCGGGGGAATCCGCCGAGGCCTGCGCCCTGCGCGCGGCCGACGCACTGGCGGCGCTGCTGGCCGAGCACGGCGACAGCGTGAGCGCACTCATCCTCGAGCCGCTGGTGCAGTGCGCCGGCGGCATGCGCATGTACCACCCCACCTACCTCGCCCGGGCACGGGCACTGTGCGACGCGCACGGGGTGCACCTCATCGCCGACGAAATCGCCACCGGCTTCGGCCGCACGGGCACCTTCTTCGCCTGCGAGCAGGCCGGCATCCAGCCGGACTTCCTGTGCGTCTCCAAGGGCATCACCGGCGGCTTCCTGCCGCTGGCGGCGGTGCTCACCACCGCCCACGTCTACGAGGCCTTCCTCGACGACAGCCGCGAGCGCGCCTTCCTGCACTCGCACAGCTACACCGGCAACCCGCTGGCCTGCGCCGCGGCGCTGGCGACCCTGGGCATCTTCGCGGAGGACGACGTCGTCGCCCGCAACCGCGCCACCGCCGCGCGCATGGCGACGCTGGCCGCGGACCTCGCCGCGCATCCGCACGTCGCCGGCCTGCGGCAGACCGGCATGATCCTCGCATTCGATCTCGTGGCCGACGCCGCGGACGGCACGCCGTTCGACTCCGCCCGCCGCACCGGCCTGCGCGCCTACCGCGCGGCCATCGACCGCGGCGTGGTGCTGCGGCCGCTGGGCGACACCCTGTACTGGATGCCGCCCTACTGCATCGACGCCCCCACGCTGGACACGCTCGCGCAGGTCACGCACGAGGTCGTGGAGGTGGCGACGCGATGAGCCGGCGCTCCCTTCCCTGCACCGGGCGGCCCGCATGCGCCTGACCCGCAGCCACGTGGACGTCCCGCTCGCGGTGGGCGCGCAGGTCCGGCTGGACGCCGACACCAGCGCGCACCTGCTGCGCGTGCTCCGCCTGCAGCCCGGCCAGCCCTGCGTGCTGTTCAACGGCGACGGGCAGGACTACACCGCGCGGCTGGTGGACGCCGAGCGCCGCGGCGCGGGCGTCGAGGTGATCGCGGTCGCGCCGGCCGCGCCCGAGTCGCCCCTGCGCATCGTCCTCGCGCAGGCGCTGGCGCGCGGCGAGAAGATGGACCTGATCCTGCAGAAGGCGACCGAGCTCGGCGTGGCGGCGGTCGTGCCGGTCGTGAGCGAGCGCACCGAGGTGAAGCTCGGCGCCGAGCGCCTGGACAAGCGGATGGCGCACTGGCGCGGGGTGATCGCCTCGGCCTGCGAGCAGAGCGGGCGCGCCCGGCTTCCGCACCTGGCCGAGCCCCGGCCGCTGGCCGCCTTCGCCGCCGACGCGCCGGCGGGGCTGCGCCTGGCGCTGGACCCCGACGGCGCGACCTCGCTGGCTGCGCTGGATGCGACGCCGACCGACGTGGTGCTGGCCATCGGCCCCGAGGGGGGCTTCTCCGAACGCGATCTCGCGACCCTGGGCGCGGCCGGATTCGCCGGCCTGCGCATGGGGCCCCGCATCCTCCGCACGGAAACCGCCG
This sequence comes from Coralloluteibacterium thermophilum, assembly GCF_042654365.1. Taxonomy (NCBI): domain Bacteria; kingdom Pseudomonadati; phylum Pseudomonadota; class Gammaproteobacteria; order Lysobacterales; family Lysobacteraceae; genus Coralloluteibacterium; species Coralloluteibacterium thermophilum. The sequence continues at coordinate 7,217 of NZ_JBHSGG010000048.1, read as the reverse complement.
GCCTGGCGGCCATCGCCGCGCTGCAGGCACTGCGCGGCGACCTCGGCTGACGGTCCGCGCCCGGCGGGCGTCGACGTTCCGCGGCAGGCACCGCGGCCGGCGCGCCGTCAGGCGGGGGCGCCGTGCCCGAGGGCCTCCTCGAGCAGGCGCTCGATGGCCTCGAGATCGGGGACCACCGCCGACTCCTCGTTGAGCAGCACGCGCGCGTGCTCGCCGCGCGCGGAACGCCCGGAATCCTCGTCGAGGGTGATGAGGGTGTGCGGCGACACCGTGACCAGGCGCGGGAAGCCCTGCGCCAGCACGGCGACGTAGGGCAGACGCGGACTGCCCCCGAGCAGCTTGAGGATGGCGACCTTGGTGCCGCCCTCGTCGTCGCGCATGTGCCAGCCGGCGAGGCGCGGGAACGACACCAGCGGCAGGCGCCAGCCGCGCCACGGCGTCCTCCCGAGCAGCCAGTCGGGCGCGCCCGGCACCGGCTCCGGCGCCGAATAGGTGATGACTTCGGCCACGGACGCGTTCGGCAGCAGCAGACGCCCGCCGTCGACCGCGATCAGCACGCCGCGGATGTCGCGCTGGGATGTGCTCATGCTCGGCTCCGGGAAGAAGGGACGTGGTGCGCGATCATGCACCGGCGCCGTGGAGGTGTGCGACGGCGCGGGCGGCAAGCTCCGCCGGGGCGCCGACCGTCGCACCGCCTGCCACCAGGGCCTCGGCCGCGCTCGCGTCGAAGCAGGTCGAGGGGTCCTGGGCCAGGGCGAGGCCGCCCCGGGCGGCGGCCGCGAGCGCCGGCGCCACCGCGGCGGGATCCGCGCCGGACAGCAGGACGCAGACGCTGCCCGGCAGCCCGGCGAGGGCACCGATGTCGGAGACGCCCGGGCGGAACACGACGCGGTCGCCATCGACGCCGACCGCGAGGCCGTCGCCGAGCACGCCCACCTGGCCCGCCAGCGCCGCCTGCCCCGGCTGCACCAGGTAGACCGGAAGCCGGCTGGCCTTCGCGAGCTGGGTGACCAGGCGGTCGTGCCGGCCCGCATCGAGATGCTGGGCCAGCAGCACCGGCACGGCGAGGCGCTCCGGCAGGGCCGCCAGGAACTGGCGCGCGGCGTCCGGCCCACCGAGACCCGCGACGAGGACGATGCAGCCTGCGCCATGCACCGCACCGTCGGCCGTCGCGGGCGCCACGACGGCGGTCTCCGCCGCGGCATCCGCCTCCGGCTCGTCGGTGGGGACGAGGCTCAGGTCGGACAGGATGTAGGTATCGAGGTCGCGCGGCGCGGCCTCCGCGCGCGGCTCGACCGGCGCGGCCTCCTCGTCCAGCGGCGCGAGTTCGAGCCGGCTGAAGTCGAAGCGGTCGTCGGCCGCGGCGCGGGCGGGCGCGGAGGGGACGGACTCGATCCCGTCCAGCATCGGCACCTCGCGCGCGGTCTCCGGCGCGGCGGACGCGAAGCCGGCGGTCCCGTGCTCGTCGGGGTCGGCGGCGATCACCACCTCGTCCTCGCCGAAGTCGGCCAGCATCAGGTCGATGCCCTCGCCCGTCCCGGCGGCGTCCAGGCGCGCCGGATCGTCCTCGAGATCGAGGCTGGTGAAGGCGTATTCGACGACACCGGCGTCGTCGCCGCCCGCATCGCCGCCGGCGGCCGCGGCGTCCATCTCCGCCAGGGCGGCGAGATCCGCCGGGTCGAGCCCGTCCAGGCTCAGCGCCTCGAGCCCGGCCCCTTCGTCCTCCAGCACCAGCCCCGCCGGGCCCGGCGCCTCCACGGCGGCCGCCGCGGGCGGCGGGATGGGCTGCGGAACGGCCTGCGGAGCGGGCGACGGTGCCGGACGCTGCGGCTCTGGTGCTGGTGCCGGCGCCGGTGCCGGTTCGGGCGCGGATGGCGCGGACGCATCGACGCCCAGTCCGGCGACCGGGATGCGCTCGGCGTAGGCGTCGAAGTTCGGGAGCGGTTCGGCGCCCTCGGGCGGCGGCGGCAGCACGTCGTCGTGTCCGCCGAGCTTGGCCAGCAGGTGCCTGACCCAGCGCGCGCGCTCCCAGCCGGACAGGCCGCCGGTGACCTCGACGTCGTCGAACACCACCTCGATGGCCGGGTCGTCCACGAGCGCCTCGAAGCGGTCCAGCGCGTCCTCGATCGCCGGCTCCAGGCCGATCAGCAGGACCTGCGGGCGCAGCGCGGCCACGCCTGCGGGATCGAGGTCGTTCGGGTCGCCCTCCGCCACCGGCTCGACGCCGTTCTCGACGAGGGCGAGGCGCAGCTGGTCGCGCGCCTGGCCCGGCCGTCCCAGCAGGACGACCCGCGGCAGCGCCTTATCCATGCGCGACCTCCAGGCTCAACAGCTCGTACACGTGATGCATGAGGTCCGCCTCCTGGTACGGCTTGCCGAGGTAGCGGTCCACGCCGATCTCGAAGGCGCGCTGGCGGTGCTTGTCGCCGGTGCGCGAGGTGATCATGACGATGGGGATCTCGCGCAGGCGCGGATCGTTCTTCATGTGGGTGGCGAGCTCGTAGCCGTCCATGCGCGGCATCTCGATGTCGAGCAGCATCAGGTCGGGCACGCGCTCGGCCAGCTTCTCGATCGCGTCCACGCCGTCCTTCGCGGTCAGCACCTCGAGGTTGTGGCGCTCCAGCACGCGGCCGGTGACCTTGCGCATGGTGATGGAGTCGTCGACCACCATCACCAGCGGCACGTGGCGCGGCTCGAAGGCCGGCAGCTGCGGCACCGCGCTCTGCGCGCCGCCGCTGCCCAGCTGGCGGCGCACCAGCGGCGCGACGTCCAGGATCACCACCACGCGGCCGTCGCCCATGATGGTCGCGCCGAAGATGCCCGGGATCGAGTTGACCTGCGGCCCGACGGGCTTCACCACGATCTCGCGGCTGCCCTGCACCTGGTCCACGCAGATCGCCGCGCGCATGTCGCCGGAGCGCAGCAGCAGGAGCGGCATCTGCAGGCTGTCCTGCGCGCGTGCCGCGGCCATGCCCAGGAGCTGGCCCAGGTCGTGGATGGCGTAGTCCTCGTCCGCGTAGCGGTACACCGGGCGTCCACCGGCGAGCTGGCTCTCCAGTTCCGCGCGCTCGATGCGGCCCACGCCGCGGACCGACGCGATCGGCACCGCGTAGCTGGTCTCGCCGATGCGCACGAACACCGCCTGCGTGACCGCAAGGGTGAACGGCAGGCGCACGCTGAACTCGGCGCCGCGTCCGGCCTGGGAGGCGATGCTGAGCGAGCCGCCCAGCTGGCGGATCTGGTTGTGGACCACGTCCATGCCCACGCCGCGGCCGGCCAGGCGACTGACCTCGCCCGCGGTCGAGAAGCCGGCCTCGAGCGTGAAGGCGTAGAGGTCCGCGTCGCTGACCTCGGCACCCTCCGCGAGCAGGCCGCGCTCGATGGCCTTGGTGCGGATGGCCTCGCGGTTCATGCCGCGGCCGTCGTCGGAGATCGTCAGCACGACTTCCGACCCTTCGCGGGCCACGGCCACGCGCACCGTGCCCTCCTCGGGCTTGCCCGCGGCGGCGCGCACGTCCGGCGTCTCGATGCCATGGGCGACGGCGTTGCGCAGCATGTGCTCGAGCGGCGCGGTCATGTGCTCGAGGACGTTGCGGTCCATCTCGCCCTGCGCGCCGTCGACGCGCAGCTGCACCTGCTTGCCGGTCTCCGCCGCCGCCTGCCGCAGCACGCGGCGCAGGCGCGGGACCAGCGACTCGAACGGCACCATGCGCGTGCGCATGAGGCCTTCCTGCAGGTCCGAGCTGACCCGGGACTGCTGCACCAGCAGGGTCTCGTACTGGCGGGTGTGCTCGTCGAGCACGCCCTGCAGGCTGACCAGGTCGGCCGCCGTCTCGGCGAGGCCGCGGGTCAGCTGCTGCTGGGTCGAGAAGCGGTCGAGCTCCAGCGGATCGAAGGCCGGGTCGCCGGTCTCCTGCTCGCGCTGGTAGCGCGAGGCGATCTGCGCCTCGGTCTCGATCTCCAGCCGGCGCAACTGCTCGCGCAGGCGGCCGATGGTCTGGTCGAGCTCGCCCAGGTTGCCGCGGAAGGCGCCGAGCTGCTGCTCGAGGCGGGCGCGGTAGATCGCCACTTCGCCGGCGTAGTTGACCAGGCGGTCGAGCAGGTCGGCACGGATGCGCACCTGCTCCTGCGGCGCGCGCGCGGTGCCGGCGTCGTCCTCGGGTTCGAGCTCCTCGATCGGGGGCGACAGCGGCGGCAGCTCGCCCGGCGCCAGACGGGTCGCGACGACCGCCGCCACTGGCGCCACGGGCTGCGCTTCCGGCGCATCGGCGGACGCGGACTCGGTCGCGTCGACCGGCTCCGCGGCCGTCGGCGCCGACGCCACCGGGACAGCGGGCGGCGGCACCGGCGCTTCGGCGGCCGGCTCGTCCGGGATGGACGCCAGGGACGGCACGGCAGCGGCGTCGACCATGTCCGGCGTCGGCGCCTGTGCGGGCGCTGCGGGAACCGGTGCGACCACCTGGCCGGTCGCGGCCGCCTCCAGCTCCGCGATGAGCTGCTGCGGGAAGGCCACGGCGCGGCGGGCGCCCGTGCGCTCCACCATCACCTGCAGGCGGTCGAAGGCGCGCTCCAGCAGGCCGACGCCCGCGCCGTCGAGGTCGAGCCGGTTCTCGGCGACGGCCTCGAGCAGGGTCTCCATGCTGTGGCCCAGCTCGCCGATGGCGTGCAGGCCGGCCATGCGCGCGCCGCCCTTGAGCGTGTGCAGGTCGCGCTGCAGGCCGATGACGGCCTCCCGCTCGGAGGGCGTCTCGCGCAGGGTGGCGAGCATGCCGTCGGAGTGGTCGAGCAGGTCGGCGGCCTCCTCGAGGAAGATGTCGAGCAGTTCGACGTCGACCCCGTCGAGATCCAGCGGTGCATCGGGATCGACGGGCGCCGCAGGAGCCGGCGCCTGCGCGGGCGCGCGCTCGCCCTGCGCTGCGACGGCGGTCGGCGTCCCGGTGGCGTGCGCGACGACGGGATCGACGCCCTCCGTCTCCCCGAAGGCAGGCCCGGCCTGGGCCAGGACCTCCGGCGCGGCAGCGTGCTCCGCCTGCGGCGCATCCGCATCCGCGTTCGCGTCGGCGGACGCCGGCGCTTCCGGCTGGATGGCCTCGACCGACGCAAGGGCGTCGGCATCGACGAACGCCGCGAAGTCCCAGGTGGGCTCCTCGGAGACGGGAGCCGTCTCCAGCGAACCCGCGTCGGCGAAGGCGCGCTCGGCCTCGGCAAGATCCTCCGGGCCGAAGGCCAGGGGCGCGTCGGCGTCCTGTCCCGTCGCGTCCTGCCCGTCGGCGCCGACCTGCCAGTCGGGCGCACCGGCGAAGGCGCTGTCGTCGTGATGGGCGGTACCGCCCGTGGGCGCCTCGTCGGCCGCGACCGGACTCGCGGGAGCGGCCTCCGCCTCGTCGGCTGGCGCCGGGTCCGCGGCGGCGATGCCGGCAGGCGCGGGCTCCTCCGATACGGGGGCTGCCGTCGCCGGCGTCCGGGTGTCCTCGGGCTCGACGTCGAACTCGCTGACGACGATCTCGCCGTCCCAGGCGACGTCGTCCCAGCCTTGGAGAAGCGCGTCGTCCGGCCGCACTGCGACCTCCACGGGCGCGGTGGCCTGGACGGCCTCCTCGCGCGGCGCGGGTGCCGTGTCGCCCGGCAGGTCGACCGCCACGGCCGGCGGCACCTCGGCGTGCGGCGCCTCATCCAGCGGTGCGTCGGAGACGGCGGCCGGAGCCTGCGGCTGCGCGTCGCGGGGCAGGCCGGACAGGTCGGGCACGTCCAGCTCGACGACGGAGGGAAGCGCTTCGTCGTCCAGTTCCTCGTCCAGAACGATCTGGATGGACGGCCCCGGCGGCACAGGCAGGCTGTCGCGCAGCGCAATGGCGCGGGCCGGCAGCTCGCCGACGCGCGGCACGTGCGGGCTCGCGCTGTCGAGGCCCGCGACCGTCGCGCGCACGGCGGCGACGCAGTCGCGGACCAGGGCCACGCCGGCGTCGTCCGCCGCCAGCCCGTTGCCGAGGAGGCGCTTGATGTAGCCCTCCAGCGGACCGAGCACCTCGGTGATGAGCGGGACCTCGGTCATCGCGAAGGCGCCGTTCATGGTGTGCACGGCGCGCAGCAGCGGATCGGTCGCCATGCCGGCACCGTCGTCCAGCCAGCGCTGGACGGTGACGAGGTGACCGGCGACCTCCGCCTTGAGGATCTCGAAGAGCACCGCGTCGACCGACGCCGGGACGCCCTCTCCGGCCGCGTCGGCGACCGAGGGCTCGCGCGGCGCCTGGACGCCGGTCTCCGGTGGCACCGGCGCGGACACCGGCGTCTCCACCGGCGCCACGGGAGCGGCCGCGGCCGGCACCGGCGCGACGGCCGCGGGCTGCGGTGCGCTGGCGGGGACGGCATCGCCGGCCGGCACGACCGGGGCGGCAGGCTGCGCGCTGGCCACGCGCGGCGCAGGCAGCTCGGCCTCCTCGCCGGCGGCGAGGCGGTCGGCGACGTCCTGCAGCTCGCCGAGCTGCGGCAGCTGGATCTGCTCGCCCCGGAGGGCGGCGAGCAGCTGCGGAAGCGTGTGGAAGGCGCGGTCGACCAGGGCGCGCACCGCCTCGCTCGGCGGGCGCGAGCCGTCGAGCACGCGGTTGAGCATGTTCTCGACCTTCCAGCTGAACTCGCCCAGGGCCTTGGCGCCGACCAGGCGACCGGAGCCCTTCAGGGTGTGGAAGACGCGGCGGATGGAGCGGAGCTGCTCCATGTTCTCGAGATTGCCGCGCCAGCCCGGCAGCAGCCGGTCGAGGTTCTCGATCTCCTCCTGGAACTCCTCGAGGAAGACCTCGCGGATCTCGTCGTCGATGTCGTCGTTGCCGCGCTCGAAGCCCAGCACGTCGTCGACGGCGACGGACGCGACGGGAGCGGGTGCGGGAACGGCCGGAGCCACGGGCGGCGCCACAGGCGCGGGCACGGGTGCCGGCGGAGGCGGAACCGAGGCCGGCGCTGCGACCGGTACGGACGCAGGTACGGGCGCGGGTGCAGACGGGGCGACGGGCGCCGCAGCCTGCGGCGCGGGCGCGGGCGCGGGCCCGGCGGTCTGTGCCGGCGGCGCCGGGACGTGCGCCGCGGGCACGGCCTCCGCCGCGGCCGCGGCCTCGCGGGCGAGCCAGGCGCCGATGTCGTCAGGCGCCAGCGGCGGCGCCGGGGCGCCGGCATCGCCCTGGGGCGGCTGCGGTGCGGCCGCCGCCGGCGCGGCGGCAGGCACG